>NZ_JBKIWN010000010.1:0-288191 GCF_058146165.1 Streptomyces sp. AM25
CGATCAACCTCCGGTCTCTGGACGCACAATGGAACAAGGCGAACGGAGACATCCAATGGCTGGGCATCATCGTGTGTCTTAAATGGCTCCGACTCTGATCCCACAGTGTCGATGGCACGTTTGGCGAGCATCAGCACATGCTCCGCGTATCGGGTCCTAGGCTTTTGGCGGACAAGCCCGAAAGGTGGCGCGAGATCAACAATGAGCCCAACGCCAGCGTGAGATGAAATCAGCTCCTCTAGCTTCGACCCCAGCAGCTGGTGAGTCGATTGCATAACCCTTGGGAGTTGCTCCTCCCTTAGCTTTAACACCGTAGTGTCGACATAAAACGAAACCCCGTTAATTTCGAAAAATCCGTCGACGGGAGCCGCATAGGGGTGCAAGTGAGGGCAAGCTTCTGGCGAGCCGCGAAACACGGCTTCTCTGCCCTGCCGATTCTGCCACTTCATGAAGGATTGAAAAGCCGACAGCTCACGTTCATTCAGGGTTGACCAGACATCAGCAGGGCATGTGTGAGCGTCATTGGACATGTACTCAAGGATGCCAACACAGCCAAGCGATGTCATGCTTTTGAACACAGTGGCACTTTTTCATTACAGCAACGTAGTTTCCTTAACCGCATCCGCCACCCGCTCCCCGAAGGACGTCGGCTTCATGCCGTGGTCGCGTTCAGCGCGTTCAAGCAAGGGCTGCCCGAGGTCGCGCTCAAGGCGGATGATCTGGGTCGTCAAGGCAGGCTGTGTGGTGCCGAGAGACCGGGCTGCCTCGCCGATCGTGGGATAGGACAGGGCAGCGACGAAGCGTTCAAGTCGCTGTTGCCCATAAGGGCTCGTGAGAGCATCACGCAGGATTGCGGGGGTGTGATTGGCTTGCTCGCCAGCGCGGAGGGTGGCTTCGTGGCTTGCTCCTCCGCGTGGCCGGAGAGGGATGTCGTGGGTGTGAGCCCAGCGGGCCATGTTCGCGGTGCTCATGCCCTTCTCCCTGGCGAGGTCGGGGAGGGTTCTTCGGCGAACAACGTACTGCTCGATGAGCCAGTCACGGTCGATGGTTCCGCGCCGCTTGTAGTCCTGGGGACCATCACGCAGCGGGATGTCGTACTCACGGGCGAGATCAGTCAGCACCCGGCGGGAGAAGCCGGTGTGGTCGGCGATCTGCTGGAGTGAACGATGTTCGTCAAGGTAGAGACGGACGAAGGTCGCCTTCGGCACCTGCTGGCGGGCATTGAATCGGATGCGCCCCGTGGCCCTGGCCACGTTCTTTGTCTGCGGGAGTGGGGGTGCTGGCTGTTCGTCCAAGGCCAGTCGGATGGCCTCGATGCTGGTGCCGAGGGTCAGGGCCGCGTTCCGGACGGGGCTCTTGCACTGTCGGACGAGCTGGTGCAGGTGTGGTACGTCGATGAGCGCTGGATCGGGCCCAGGCAGGTCGAGACCGTCCATCAGGAAAGTGGGCGGCTGCCAGGTCACGGGCTCGTCGTGGATGTCCTGTCCGGCGAGAAATGCCTCGGCCTCCCTGTGTAGTTCGTGGGCCAGTTCGGGAGTCTGCAGGGCAGCGAAACGGACGGCTTCGGCCCGGAAGACGGGCTCGTCGAGGCGGTGGTGCTGGGGGGTGGTTTCGGCGGGCAGTCCGCTGATGCGTTGGAAGAGCAGGCTGCGGACTAGGAGTTCACGGCGTCCGCTGCCGGGGAGCGTGCCTGTGCGGCGGCAGATGGTCTGCCAGCGGTCGTGCGGCAGCAGACGGGAGTAGTCCAGGCGGCGGCGACGCTGGTAGTCGATGGGGACCTCGGTGGCATCGAGGTGATCGGCGAGTCGGACGAGGGCTGTAATCGTGTTGGTCCAGTGGTGCTGGTCGTCGAGTCGTTGCAGGATGCGGGAGATTTCGATGCCGCCGGTGACTCCGGCCAGGCGCCGGGCAGCGTCTTCGAGGCTGACCCTGCCGTCGATAATCAGCAGGCTGGCGGCCATCACGGGCGCGAGGATGCGGGGGTAGGTGCCAGCGTCGGGGGTGAGCCGGACGGTCCATGACGACCAGAACATGCTGGGGATCTTCCGTGCCCGTCGTGCGATGTCCCGGTCCGTCTTCACCGGCCGTCTGGGCATGGGGAAGGAGGTGCGGCAACGCAGTTGTTCGCTGGGCCGCAGTGAGGGCGCGAGTGCTGCCAGGTGCACCGCGTTCAGCACCGGGCTCAGGCCGCGTCCCCAGCTGTCGATACTGGTGACACTGACCTGCCAGAGTTCCTCGCGCATCGCTTCGATCAGTTCGCGCATCCGTTTTCCCGCTTGGTGGGTGTCGGGCTGCTCCAGGACGTGCAGGGCGATGGTCACTGCGACGGCCGCGCTCACTGCCCGGGGCGGGGCCATGAATCCTGGTCGTTCCGCAGCACGTGTGGCGAGCTGGGAGTCGGGATCGGTAGTGGCGTAATCCTGCGTGATGTCGGGCGGCAACAGGCTCTCGATGTTCTGCTCGGGAAGGTCGGTCAGCACACGGCCGGCGATCGCCCGGATGTCCGCCAGCGCCACATCGGTCGGCTGCGGGCTGGGTGCGTAGGCGCCGAAAGCGGCAGTGCCGACATCGATGACGTCCAGCAGCCGTTCCTGGGCCGACAGCACGGGATGCCGGGCGGGCAGTCGGAGCGTACGGGTCTGTGTCAGATCGAATCCGCAGCCTCCGGAAGGCGGACGTCCCGGTCTCTCAGAGAGGGTGCCGCAAAGAGCCGGATGGGGGACAACCCGTCCGGATCGGGGCCGTTGCCTGGGGATGCGCCCGCAATCAGGGCAGCAGTCCGCGAGCAGCCGCAGGTGCAGTGGGCAGGCGAAGGACCAGCCCAGACGCCAGGCGAGTTGCCAGCGGCCGCTGCTGTCCTTAAGGCAGTCCGGACAGAACCGCGAACCGGCACCTCGGCCCCAGAGCACCCAGCGGTTGACGTACCGGCGCTCGAAGTTGATGCGAAGGGCCCGCCCGTCGTAGTGCGCCAGCGTCATGCCCGTGACCATCTGCTCGTCCAGCCCGCTCGCATGCGCGATGGCCGCTGTCTGCTCCGTGTCCAGCAGGATCGTCCAGTCCGGCGGGATGCCCCGCAGGTGATCCCCGTGCCTGGTCCGGGCCGGCAGTCCGAGGTGATGCAGTACCTCCCCGAGCGGGCTGTCCAGCCTGCGGGCGAGGGCCTCCAGCCAGGAATCGAGTGCCTCTCCAGGCAGAGGCATCAGCCGGATCGGCAGGGTCCGGACGCCCGTGTTCATGCGACTTTGTGGCGGCGGGAGTGTGGATGGCTGGTCAACCTCCGGTTTTCCAGTGCCGCTTCGAGTCCCTTGCGGGCCGCCTCCGATGCCTCGTCGTTCTTCACGCCGTCGAGCAGGTCACGGTCCAGGCGCTCGGCGCCACTGCGGACAGCCCGCTGGCAGCCGCGATTGATCAGAGTCATCAAGGAGCCGATGTGCCCGGTGCTGCGGGCGAAGAGGTAGTCGGACAACTCCTCTGCGAGCATGCCAGGATGCTTGTCGGCCAGAACCACGCGTTGTTCCAGGGCCAGCAGCATCTGCCGCCATTCCCGGCGGCCGGCCTCGGACTTGATCGTGAAGGGCCGGACTCCCAACCGGGTGGTGCGGCGCCCGGTCTGTGCCAGCGCCGCGTCCCGTCTGGCGTCGCCTTCGCTGAACAGGCCCTTGTCCGCGAGGCCGACGCCGATCATCAGCAAGGTCACGGGGAACTCGTTCGCGATCCATTTCAGATGGTTACTGACCTCGATGCCGTTGCGCTGGTTCCACTTCAGAAAATGCAGGTCATCGAGGGCGAGCAGGCGGACTTCGCAGGACAGCACGCAGTCCAGAGCCCGCTGGCCGAACTGAGCGGTCGTTCCGCGGTTGCGACCGGGGTGACCGAAGAACTCCAGTATGGCCCGGTTGAGGTCTTTCATGCCGGTGCTCCCCGTCAGGCCGACCCGGCAGACCGGAAGGCGCTCGTGGCCCTGGTCGGTGAACTCGCCCCGCTCGGCGATTTCTCTGCGGTGGAACTCGCGGGCGAACGCAAGGACCGAGGTGGTCTTGCCCAGCCCGGGAAAAGCGTCAATGGCCACGGCTCCCTTGGCCTTGTCACCGTCCTGGAGGTTGCTGTCGACGATGCCCACAAATCCTCGTGCAGTTCGGCCAGTTGCGGGGTCTTGAGCGGGCCGATGTTCGCGTGCCATTCCCGCCGCCGTAGGTCGAACTCGGCCCTCGCGTCCCTGCCCAGGGCCTTCAGCTCGGCCCTTGTCAGCGCCTCGGGTTGGCTGCGGCGCGGAGCCTGAGCGAACGCCTTGAAGTCCTCCTTTCGCGAGAGCGCCAGGTTGCCCAGCCCTTGCGACAGACCGGCCGTGCTCACACGTCCTCCAGGGCATCGGCGTAGAAGTCTTTCTCGTCGGCGAAGTCCTCCAGATCGGCCTCGTCATCGTCGCCCGCTTCAGCCACTGGCTCTGGTCCCAGCGTTTCGTGCTCTGCCGGTTCGGCGCCCTGTCCGAGGGCTTTGCGGACGGACGGAAGCGAAGCGACTGTCTCCGACTCGGTTTCCGGAAGTTCGATCGCGGCCTGTTCACGGGAGAGCCTCAGGGCCATGCGCCGCTCGGCGAGCGTGGTGCCCAGCCCCAAGTTCCAGCGCTCAAGCAGATCGGCGACGGCGAGCTTGTCGTCGGGATAGCGGTATTTCGCGACGGCCAGCTTCCGAGTGAACGCCAGCGCTTCCTCGCTCAACGGCATCCGTGCCGAGGGTGCGTGCTCCCAGGTCAGGGTGTGCCAGTGACGGTCAGTATCGCGGAAGTAGATGCGGGTGATGTCATCTGGGTCTACCTGGAACGGCCAGCCGTTCTTCACCGGGCTGTCGTAAGGGCTGCGGATGCCAGGTTCAGGCAGGCCCGGGCCGCTATAACGACGGCGTTCAATCTCCACCCCGTAGTGCTGGATTGTGCGCCACTTCGTGGGCAGGAACTCAAAGGCGAGATCACGGTCCCGTGGAACCTCGATGTAGCCGGCTCTCGCCATCCCATGCTCGAACATCTTCGCCGGGGATAACCGCATCTCCGGCAGGCCCGGATCGACCAGGCTGGAATGCGGTCGCGAGTGATAGCAAGCCGCGGTCCACTCCCGGATGATCGCCTCCAACTCGTCAAGGAAGAAGAACGCATCATCTTCTGGGCTCTCACCGCGGGAGTGGATGTCGGGGCCTTTGTAGCCGGGTAAGACCTGTAGTAGCCCCTCGCGCAGGGTGCGGAAAAAGCGCTCAACCGGCCCCTTATCGCGGCCCGTTCGAAGCCTCGCGGGCTGAATCGAGATGCCCATCCGGCGGCAGACGCTGGTCAGATGCTCCGAAACATAGACCTTGCCGTGATCAACTACCAGTGTCTCGGGGACCAGTGGCGGAGAGGCCAGCCCAGGCCCGGTAGCTCCCTCGACATCGACAAGGACCGTGCGCGGGATGCCGTGCTCGGGCCAGACCGCGTGCCGCGGCCAGTCCCGCCCGGCCGGCCGCGGGCGGAAGCACTGGTAGAGCACCGCGCTCACATCCGCTGCCTTCGTGGACACCGGGGTGAGCCGAATCCCGGTGATACAGCGCGTGTACCAGTCCATCGCAACCGTCAGTTCGGCCTGCACCCACTTCAGTGTCAGCGGATCGAACGCGAACACGTCCAACCGCGTAGTGTCCATCAGCAGGTACTCGCCCGGCCTCGTCGGCCGCAGCTTCCCGTAAGGCCCCTCCGGCCGGTCAGCGATGTCCCGGTTCCGCTTCGTACTTAGCCGGAACAACGGATGCCGCCGCTCTAGCTCTTCCAAAATCCGAAACGCCGTCGCCCGACTCGGCTGCGGCACCACATCGGGACCGAACCGGGCGATCACCCGGGCACGAGTCCGCTCGATCACCAACGTCCGCGACGGTCGCGACTGGTCTGTGTGCTCGACCATCACTTCCAGAGCTGTCTCCACCCACCGGTCATCGGCCGAGGGCTGCAACCTTCCCGACGGCTTCCTCTTCGGCGCAAGCCCGGCCTCCCCGTGCTGGCGGAAGTCGGCAACCCACTGCTTCACCGTGCGGACCGACATGCCCACTTCATTGGCCTTGGCCGCGTACTTGGTCTCCGCTGGCTTGCCGGGCGCGTACTCAGGACGTGGCTCGTCCTCGCGTGCCAGCTCAGGGCTGCCGGAGCGGTATCCCGTCAAGACTTCGCGGACGTGCTCAGCCCGATCCAGGACTTTCTGCCGTTCGCCCTCGTGTAACTGGCCCAGCACGACCGAGGCGATCTCCTCAATATCGTCAGCCGCCGGACCGGCTCGCTCAGGGATCACATCCGCACGGTCGGAGAACAGCAGTTCCTTCAGAGTCAGCCGACGGACACGTCCCCGGTCATCCTTCAGGACCACCTCATTGCCTGCCGTCGTCGCGGCCACCTCGACCACCTCGACGGTCTCCCCGTCGTAGCGGAAACGCGTGCCGACACCAACGCGGGCTCCCGCACTACTCATGCCGTCCTCCTCAACACCCTTGACGGACATAGAGGTTCGGTCAAATCCGTGTGCAGCTCGTGGGTCCACAGCAGGTGATGGATCGCGGCTCGCACACTCTGCCCGGGTCGACCGGGCAGCCTCTGAGCTGCCTGCCCCAGCGGGACGCCGTCCAGGTCAGCACGGCGCAACTCTTCAAGGATCTCCGGCGTGAACAGCCACCCACGGCGATAGCCGGCCAGGAAGCGGATGTTCTCCAGCTCCGCCTCTGGTGGCTCGCTCCACACCTCGTAGCGCCACCCGCGCGACTCCACGGCCCTCCGGGTCCACGCGAACGTGAATGCCACCTCGGGCTTCGACAGCCGCCGGTGCGGCTTGACATCCACGACCACTGGGCCGTCCTCAGTGAGCAAGCAGTAGTCCGGGATGTGCCTGCGGGCCTGGCCCTCCGCCAATACCTTCAGCAGAAACGGCTGGGCCACGATGCCACGCACCGCAGGATCGAAGTCGGCGAACAGCAGCCGTGCGAGCTCCAGACGCGACTCATAGATCACGTAATCCTGCGTCGTCGCCGACCAGTACATGCCGGAATAGTGCTTCTGCCCTTTGTGCCAACGAAACGTCCGCCACGGAGCAGCCGAGCTCAGAAGACCAGCCGACATGGTGTGCCACGGGAGGTCCTCGGCCACCCCGCCTCCGCAGCGGCGAACGCTGGCCGTGACAGCCAAATCGCTCATGACGTACCCCCACCCCGGCGATGCCCTGTACGCCAAGATGCCAACCCACCAGACAGGAGGTGGGCAAGTCCCGGGCCCGTTCACCCGGAAGAGCGAGTGCACTGAACAGCGAGTCTCAAAGCTGCTGCATAAGTGCTGCTGATATGCAGTCAGCCCTGAGATTATGAAGCGGAATCTGAGACCCTACACGGGGAGATCAGGTCTGCGCCATGTCCACGAAGCGCGAGTAGTGGCCCTGGAAGGCCACCGTGATGGTGGCCGTGGGGCCGTTACGGTGCTTGCCGACGATGATGTCGGCCTCGCCCGCGCGGGGCGACTCCTTCTCGTACGCGTCCTCGCGGTGGAGCAGGATGACCATGTCGGCGTCCTGCTCGATCGAACCCGACTCACGGAGGTCCGAGACCATCGGCTTCTTGTCCGTGCGCTGCTCGGGACCACGGTTCAGCTGGGACAGCGCGATCACCGGGACCTCGAGCTCCTTGGCGAGGAGCTTGAGGTTACGGGACATGTCCGAGACCTCCTGCTGACGGCTCTCGGGGCGGCGGGCGCCGCCGGACTGCATCAGCTGGAGGTAGTCGATGATGACGAGCTTGAGGTCCTGGCGCTGCTTCAGGCGGCGGCACTTGGCGCGGATCTCCATCATCGACAGGTTCGGCGAGTCGTCGATGAAGAGCGGGGCGCCCGAGACGTCGGGCATCCGGCGGGCCAGGCGCGTCCAGTCGTCGTCCGTCATCGACCCCGAGCGCATGTGGTGCAGGGCGACCCGCGCCTCGGCCGACAGCAGACGCATCGCGATCTCGTTGCGCCCCATTTCGAGGGAGAAGATCACGCTGGGCAGGCCGTGCTTGATCGAACAGGCCCGCGCGAAGTCCAGCGCGAGGGTGGACTTACCCATGGCGGGACGGGCGGCGATGACGATCATCTGGCCGGGGTGGAGGCCGTTGGTGAGCGCGTCCAGGTCGCTGAAGCCCGTGGGGACGCCGGACATCTGGCCGCTGCGCGAGCCGATGGCCTCGATCTCGTCGAGCGCGCCCTCCATGATGTCGCCGAGGGGGAGGTAGTCCTCGCTGGTGCGCTGCTCGGTGACGGCGTAGATCTCGGCCTGGGCGTTGTTGACGATGTCGTCGACGTCGCCGTCGGCCGCATATCCCATCTGGGTGATGCGGGTGCCGGCCTCGACCAGGCGGCGCAGCACGGCCCGCTCGTGGACGATCTCGGCGTAGTACTCGGCGTTGGCCGCGGTGGGGACGGACTGCACCAGGGTGTGCAGATAGGCCGCGCCGCCGACGCGGTTGATCTCGCCGCGCTTGGTGAGCTCCGCCGCGACGGTGATCGGGTCGGCGGGCTCGCCCTTGGCGTAGAGGTCGAGGACGGCCTGGTAGACCGTCTCGTGGGCCGGGCGGTAGAAGTCGTGGCCCTTGAGGACCTCGACCACGTCGGCGATGGCGTCCTTGGACAGCAGCATGCCGCCGAGGACGGACTGCTCGGCGTCGAGATCCTGCGGGGGGACGCGCTCGAAGCCGCTGCCCCGCTCCCAGCCGCCCTCCTCGCCGCCGCGCTCGTGCTGATCGCCGCGGCCGCCGCCCTTGCCCTCACCACGGCGGGGGCGGGAGACCGGGAGCCGGTCGCCGGGGCCGCTGTCGGCCCAAGGGTCGTCCATGGGCTCGTGAATGCTCACCCTGCCACCTCCTCCCGTCCGCGGGGCGGACCTCGGCGTGCCCCTCATTCCTACGGCACGGCTCCGACAATCAGGACGCCCGACTCCGGTTGTCGCGGGGTCCGGTTCGCGGCCGGGACAGGCGTGGGGCGCCGGTCCACGGTAGGCCCGTCGGCACCGTCAGCCAATCTGGTTATCCACAGGCGGTGTGGATGACGGGCCCCATCCTGTGGAGAACCCCCCGGAACCTGTGCACGGTGCGGGGGAAACCGCTGTGGACAAACACACAATCACCCGCGACTCACCCTTCTGACCTGCACAGATGCCATCCACTGGCTGTTGAGGAGAAAAACTTTCGCAGCCGCCCGGAGATCGCGACAAACGGCGCAGAGAAGATCACACTCAACCCGGGAAAGTAAGGGGCTTACAGTAGAGGGACTGCTTACCTGTGGAAGATTGGACGGCGACGATTGGACGGCCCCGTGACCCAGGCCCCCGCGCTCGGGCGGCGCACCCCCCGCCGGCACGACCGCGAGATCCTCGCCCTCGCCGTGCCCGCCTTCGGCGCGCTCGTCGCGGAACCCCTCTTCGTCATGGCCGACAGCGCGATCGTCGGCCATCTCGGCACCCCCCAGCTCGCCGGGCTCGGCGTCGCCGCGGCCCTGCTCACCAGCGCCGTCAGCGTCTTCGTCTTCCTCGCCTACGCCACCACCGCAGCCGTCGCCCGCCGCGTCGGCGCCGGTGACCTGCCCGCCGCCATCAGACAGGGCATGGACGGCATCTGGCTGGCCCTGATACTCGGGGCCGCGGTCACGGCCGCCGTGCTGCTCACGGCGCCCGCGCTGGCCGGGCTCTTCGGCTCGTCCCCGACCGCGGCCCCTTACGCCGTCACGTACCTGCGCATCAGCGCCCTGGGCATTCCCGCCATGCTGGCCGTCCTCGCCGCCACAGGCGTGCTGCGCGGCCTCCAGGACACCCGCACCCCGCTCCTCGTCGCCGTCGGCGGCTTCGCGGCCAACGCCGGCCTCAACCTCGCCCTCGTCTACGGCGCCGGCCTCGGCATCGCCGGCTCCGCCTGGGGCACCGTGATCGCACAGTGCGCCATGGCCGCCGTCTACCTCACCGTCGTCGTCCGGGGCGCGCGGCGGCACGGCGCCTCGCTGCGGCCCGACGCCGCGGGCATCCGGGCCTGCGCCCGGGCGGGCGTGCCGCTGCTGGTCCGGACGCTCTCGCTGCGGGCCGTGCTGCTCATCGCCACCGCGGTCGCCGCCCGGCTCGGCGACGAGGACATCGCCGCCCACCAGGTCGTGCTGACCCTGTGGAGCCTGCTGGCCTACGCGCTGGACGCGATCGCCATAGCCGGGCAGGCGATCATCGGCCGGTACCTCGGCGCGGACGACCCCGCGGGCGCCCGGGCCGCGTGCCGCCGCATGGTCCAGTGGGGCATCGCCTCGGGGCTGGTGCTGGGGCTGCTCGTGGTGGTGGGACGGCCGCTGTTCGTCCCGCTGTTCACCTCGGACCCCGCGGTCCGGGACGCGCTGCTGCCCGCCCTGCTCGTGGTGGCCGTGAGCCAGCCGGTGGCGGGGGTGGTGTTCGTCCTGGACGGCGTGCTGATGGGCGCGGGCGACGGGCCGTACCTGGCCCGGGCCATGCTGGTCACGCTCGGTGTCTTCGCCCCCGTCGCCCTGCTGGTGCCGGGGCTGGGCGGCGGCCTCACCGCGCTGTGGTGGACGATGACGCTGATGATGGCCGTCCGGCTGGCCACCCTGTGGCTGCGGACCCGCTCCGGGCGCTGGATGGTCACGGGAGCGGTGCGCGCGTCCGGCTCGTGACGCGCCAAGCGGCACAGAACGGCGGAAGGGCCGCACCCCTTGCGGGGTGCGGCCCTTCACTGCCAGTGCTGCGATCAGGCAGCGATGACCTCGACGCCGAGCTTGGCGACGACGTCGGCGTGCAGACGCACGGACACCTGGTGGGCACCCAGGGTCTTGATCGGCGCAGCGACCTCGACGCGGCGCTTGTCCACGTTCGGGCCACCGGCGGCCTTGATCGCCGAGGCGATGTCGGCCTGGGTCACCGAGCCGAACAGGCGGCCGGCGTCGCCGGCACGGACGGCCAGCTTGACCTTGGCGGCCTCGAGCTGGCCCTTGATCTCGTTGGCCTGCTCGATCGTGGCGATCTCGCGGATCTTGCGAGCGCGGCGGATCTGAGCGACGTCCTGCTCGCCACCCTTGGTCCAGCGGATCGCGAAACCGCGCGGGACCAGGTAGTTGCGGGCGTAGCCGTCCTTGACGTCCACGACGTCGCCGGCGACACCGAGGCCGGAGACCTCGTGGGTGAGGATGATCTTCATTAGTTGGTCACCCTTCCCTTATCGCGCGGACGAGGTGTAGGGCAGCAGCGCCATCTCACGGCTGTTCTTCACGGCCGTGGCGACGTCACGCTGGTGCTGAGTGCAGTTGCCGGTCACGCGACGGGCACGGATCTTGCCGCGGTCGGAAATGAACTTCCGCAGCATGTTCGTGTCCTTGTAGTCCACGTAAGCGGTCTTGTCCTTGCAGAACGCGCAGACCTTCTTCTTCGGCTTGCGCGGAGGCGGCTTCGCCATTGTCTCTCTCCTGTGGAATCAAGAAGTTTTGTGCTGACGCCCTCGGGCGGCCGTGCGGCCGGCCCGGGCCCGTACGGGCCTAGAAGGGCGGCTCGTCCGAGTAGCCGCCGCCGGAGGAGTTGCCGGAGCCGCCGCCCCAGCCGCCTCCGCCGCCGCCCTGCTGGTTGCCGGACGGAGCGCCGGTGGCCCACGGGTCGTCGGCGGGAGCCCCGCCGCCGCCCTGCTGGCCGCCGCCGGGGCCGGAGCCCCAGCCGCCGCCCTGGCCACCGCCGTTGCCGCCGCCGTAGCCACCACCCTGGCCACCGCGACCGGTGGTCTTGGTGACCTTCGCCGTGGCGTTCTTCAGGCTGGGCCCGACCTCTTCGACGTCGAGCTCGTAGACCGTGCGCTTGACGCCCTCGCGGTCCTCGTAGGACCGCTGCTTGAGGCGGCCCTGCACGACGACGCGCATGCCGCGCTGAAGCGACTCGGCGACGTTCTCCGCCGCCTGCCGCCACACCGAGCACGTCAGGAAGAGGCTGTCGCCGTCCTTCCATTCGTTGGTCTGGCGGTCGAAGGTGCGGGGAGTGGACGCGATGCGGAACTTCGCGACCGCCGCACCGGACGGGGTGAAGCGCAGCTCGGGGTCGTCGACGAGATTGCCGACGACCGTGATGACGGTCTCGCCTGCCATGGATGAACCTCTCGGCGGGTGTGCTGCTGGCTGCTTGTTGCTACTCGTTGCGATGCAGCCCGATTACCTCTGAACCGCTGGGGTTCAGTGGGTCTCGGGACGGAGGACCTTGGTCCGGAGGACCGACTCGTTCAGGTTCATCTGGCGGTCGAGCTCCTTGACGACCTCAGGCGTGGCCTGAAGGTCGATGACCGAGTAGATGCCCTCGGGCTTCTTCTTGATCTCGTAAGCGAGACGACGACGGCCCCAGGTGTCGACCTTCTCGACCTTTCCGTTGCCCTCACGGACGACGGAGAGGAAGTTCTCGATCAGCGGGGAGACAGCGCGCTCCTCGAGATCGGGGTCGAGGATGACCATCACCTCGTAGTGACGCATGTGGAACCCACCTCCTTTGGACTCAGCGGCCACGGTCGATCCGTGGCAGGAGGGTCGTGATGCGTAAGCAACGGTATCGGCCGACACTGACATTCAGCGGAAGTCCCGCGGGTTGCCCGTAGGACCGAAGCTGGGTCTGGGCAGACACCGGTGCAGACCGTACACAGTACCCGCACTCCGGCGTCCGGTTGAAATCCGGCTGCCGGGCACCGCAGTCTGGACCCGTCGGGTGTGACCGGCGCTACACAGCGCCGCCTGCCTTCAGGAGGTAGCACATGACACAGGCGGTACGGCAGCCCCGCGGCCCCCGCGCGCTGGTCAATGCCGTTCTCAACAGCGACGGGAAGACCCATCCCGTCGAGAACACCTTCGTCGCGGTGACGGTCGTGCTCGGCGCCGTCGCCTTCATCTCCTCCGCATTCAGCAATCTCCATCTGCTCAGCTCGTGGACCGGACTGGCCGGCGTGCTCAGCGGCGCCTGGGGCCAGTTCATCTCGGCCACGACGGGCGAGCGCTTCCTGCTGATCATCGGGCTGGGCGCCTCGGCCATCGGGCTCTTCCTGGGCATCGCGCACGGCGGGCCGTTCGGAGGCCTGATCGGCTAGCGGCAGCCCGCTCCGGCCGGCTCTCCCCGGCCCGCACCAGGCCCCGCGGCCCGGTGCGGGCCGGGGCCCGGACGGGGCCGCAGGGCCGTACGGCCAAACGGGTCGCTCCACCGTCGCAGTAGGCTTCGGCGCGAGAGCCGGAGCCCCGACCCTGGGGACACACCTGCCGAGGAGCGCCCCGCAATGAGCCTGACCCTGAGGACCATCAGCCGAGAGCAGCATCTGGCGTACATCCAGAGCCTGCCCGCGGCGAGTCACATGCAGGTGCCGGCGTGGGCCGATGTGAAGGCGGAATGGCGCTCGGAGAGCATGGGCTGGTTCGACAAGACCGGCCAGATGGTCGGCGCCGGCCTGGTCCTCTACCGCCAGCTGCCCAAGATCAAGCGCTACCTGGCCTACCTCCCCGAGGGCCCGGTCATCAACTGGTACGCCCCGAACCTCGAGGACTGGCTCCAGCCCATGCTGGCCCACCTCAAGCAGCAGGGCGCCTTCTCGGTGAAGATGGGCCCGCCCGTCGTCATCCGGCGCTGGGACGCCAACGCGATCAAGGGCGGCATCGCCGACCCGGACGTCAAGCGGCTGCGCGACGTCGAGCCGACCTTCATCGAGCCGCGCGCCTTCGAGGTCGCCGACAAGCTGCGCCGGATGGGCTGGCAGCAGGGCGAGGACGGCGGCGCCGGCTTCGGCGACGTCCAGCCGCGCTACGTCTTCCAGGTGCCGCTGGCGAACCGCTCGCTGGAGGACGTCCACAAGAACTTCAACCAGCTGTGGCGCCGCAACATCAAGAAGGCCGAGAAGGCCGGCGTCGAGGTCGTCCAGGGCGGCTACGAGGACCTGGCCACCTGGCAGCACCTGTACGAGATCACCGCCGAGCGCGACAAGTTCCGCCCGCGCCCGCTGAGTTACTTCCAGCGCATGTGGACGGCCCTCAACTCCGAGGACCCCAACCGCATGCGGCTGTACTTCGCCGTGCACGAGGGCGAGGCCGTCGCCGCCGCGACGATGCTGATCGTCGGCGGGCACGTCTGGTACTCCTACGGCGCCTCCGCCAACCACAAGCGCGAGGTGCGCCCGTCGAACGCCATGCAGTGGCGGATGCTGCGGGACGCCTACGCGCTGGGCGCCACCGTCTACGACCTGCGCGGCATCGGCGACTCGCTGGACGAGAGCGACCACCTCTTCGGTCTCATCCAGTTCAAGGTCGGCACGGGCGGCCAGGCTGCCGAGTACCTCGGCGAGTGGGACTTCCCGCTCAACAAGCTGCTGCACAAGGCCCTCGACATCTACATGTCGCGCCGCTGAGCCGGCTGCACCGACTGCTTCATCCACACCGAGGGAAAGGTTCCGGGACCGGCGATGGCGCTCACGCTCTATGTCGACACCGCACGCTGGCGGGCACACCAGCAGTCCGTGATCCAGCAGTTTCCGGGGATCGTCCCGGTCTGCAAGGGCAACGGCTACGGATTCGGGCATGAGCGCCTGACCGAGGAGGCGACCCGGATGGGCGCCGACATCCTCGCCGTCGGCACCACCTACGAAGCGGCGAGCATCAAGGACCTCTTCAGCGGTGACCTGCTGGTGCTCACGCCCTTCCGGCTCGGCGAGGAGCCGGTGCCGCTGCCGGACCGCGTCATCCGCTCCGTCTCCTCGGTCGAGGGGGTGCGCGGCCTGGTCGGCGCCCGCGTGATCGTCGAGGTCATGAGCAGCATGAAGCGGCACGGCATCAGCGAGGAGGACCTGCCCAAGCTGCACGCGGCCATCGAGGACGTGCGCCTGGAGGGCTTCGCGATACACCTCCCGCTGGACCACGCCGACGGCACCTCCGGCGTCGACGAGGTGGCCGCCTGGATGGAGCGGCTGCGCGCCGCCCACCTGCCGCTGCACACCATGTTCGTCAGCCACCTCAAGGCCGACGAACTGGCCCGGCTGCAGCAGCAGTTCCCGCAGACCCGCTTCCGCGCCCGGATCGGCACCCGGCTGTGGCTCGGCGACCACGATGCCACCCAGTACCGCGGCGCCGTCCTGGACGTCACCCGGGTGGCCAAGGGCGACCGCTTCGGCTACCGGCAGCAGAAGGCGGCCGGCGACGGCCACCTGGTCGTGGTGGCCGGCGGCACCTCGCACGGTGTCGGCCTGGAGGCCCCGAAGGCGCTGCACGGCATGATGCCGCGCGCCAAGGGCGTGGCCCGCGCGGGCCTGGCCACCATGAACCGCAACCTCGCCCCGTACGTCTGGGCGGGCAAGCAGCGCTGGTTCGCGGAGCCCCCGCACATGCAGGTCTCCATCCTCTTCGTGCCGGCCGACGCGCCCGCACCCCAGGTCGGGGACGAGCTGGTGGCCCATCTGCGGCACACCACCACGCAGTTCGACCGCATCGTCGATCACTGATCCACCCGCCCGGCACGGGGGAACCGGGAGCGCCGCCTACGGGTTGCGGCTCCCGGTGCCCCACTGGACGCGCGTGGCATCGGCCCGGTCCTGCGGGTACGCCGCCGGCCGGGCCCGGCGGGCGACACCGGCCACGACCCTGTCCGGCGCCCCGTCCAGGACGCCCCCGGAGGGGTCGTCCGAACCGTCGCGCCGTACGACGTCGCGCTCGGGCATCAGGATGTCCCGGACGACCAGGGCGCAGAGGTAGAGCGTGCCCAGCAGGTGCAGGGCGATGGCCAGTTGGTAGCCCTCGGGCGGCAGTCCTTGGTGCTTGTCGCCGCTTCCCGTGTAGGCCAGGTAGAACCAGATGCCCAGGAAGTAGAGGACCTCGCACGCCTGCCAGATGAGGAAGTCGCGCCACTTGGGCCGGGCCAGCGCCGCGAGCGGGACCAGCCAGAGCACGTACTGCGGCGAATAGACCTTGTTGACCAGGATGAAGAGCGCCACGACCAGGAAGGCCAGCTGCGCGAAGCGCGGGCGCCTGGGGGCGCACAGGGCGAGGGCGCCCAGGCCCGCGCAGCCGAGGACCATCAGCAGCGAGGCATAGGTGTTGGCGTCGTCCAGGGGATTGCCCGTGCGCTGCGAGATGAACAGCCACACGGATCCGAAGTCGACCGGCCGCTCCTGGCTGAAGGTGTAGAACTTCGCCCACCCCTCGCGGACGTGGAAGCCGCCGGCGTCATGAGTGATCATGACCGGCAGGTTCACCACCAGCCAGGCGCCGGCCGCACCGGCCGCCGCGCTCGCGAAGGACCTCAGCCGCCCCGCCCTCAGGCACAGCACGAACAGCGGCCCGAGCAGCAGCAGCGGATACAGCTTCGCCGCTGCGGCGAGCCCGATCAGGACGCCCGCGGCGACCCCCCGGCCGCGCGACCACATGAGCATCGCTGCGGCGGTCAGCGCGACCGCGAAGAGGTCCCAGTTGATGGTGGCCGTGAGCGCGAAGGCGGGCGCGAGGGCGACCAGCAGGGCGTCCCAGGGGCGGCGCCGGTGCGTGCGGGCCACGCACACCGCGACGACCGCGGTGCACGCCAGCAGCATCCCGGCGTTGACGAACCAGTACATCTGCTCGCGGTACTGGACGGTGCCGCCGCCCGGGGTGAGCAGCGCGGCGATCTCCATGAACAGGCCGGTCAGGACCGGGTATTCGAGGTAGTCCATGCCGCCGGAGAGGGACTGCGGGATCCGGTCGAAGTACGGGATGAGCCCCGCGTCGAAGCCGCGTCCGGTGTAGAGGTGCGGGATGTCGGAGTAACACGCGTGCGTGTACTGCGTGGTGGCGCCGAAGAACCAGCCGTGGTCGTAGCACGGCAGCTTCTGCACCATGCCGAGCGCGAACATCCCGATCGCCACGAGCGCGATCAGCCTGACCGGCGTCCACCAGCCGCCGGGCAGCGCCCGGCGGCCCATCGGCCCGCCGATGAGCTCACTGCCGGCGGCGGCCACCTCGTCCTCCACCGTGGGCCGTACCGGCTGCTCGTCCCGATCACTGCTCATGCACCCATCCTGCCGTAACCGCCACGCCCCTGCTCGGGCCTGTGGATAACCCCGAGGGCCGCCCCGCACGGTGGCGGGACGGCCCTCGGGAGAGCGGTCGGCGGAGCAGGCTCCGCCGGACGGATGTCCTGGTCGGGCGTCGGTCAGCCGTTCGGGCCGCCGAAGAGGCCGCCGCCCGGCGAGTGCCGTGACGGGCTCGGCCCCGGCGTATCGCCTCCGATGTCGCCGCCGGGTCCTCCGATGCCTCCGGTACCGCCCGGCCCGCCCGCGGCGCCCTGGTCGGCGCCGCCGTTCTGGCCGCCCTTGCACTTGCGGTCGAACGGGGAGCAGGACCTGGACGCCGACGGGGAGCTGGACGGGGACTTCGACGGCGACGGCGACGCGGACGCCGACGGGGAGCTGGACGGGGACGGGACCGCGCTGGGGGAGGGGCTGGCGCCGTTCCCGTAGACCTTCACGCCGATCGGCTGCGGTGCGTCGAACTGCTCGACGGGCTGGCCCTTGAGCGCCTGTCCCATGTAGTCGGCCCAGATCTGCGCGGGGAACGACGCACCGTGGATGGTGGCCTGGCCGCCCACGCCGCGCATGGACAGGAACTCCTGCTGCTTGGCGTTGGGGTCGACGCGGTACATGCCGATCGCGGTGGACAGCTGCGGGGTGTAGCCCGCGAACCAGGCGGAGCGGTTGCCGTCGGTCGTACCCGTCTTGCCGGCCACCGGACGGTCACCGAGCTGCGCCGACGTGCCGGTGCCCGCCTGGACCACGGTCTTCAGCACGTCGGTGACGTTGTTGGCCACGTTCGCGTCGAAGGCCTGTGCGCTCTTCTCCTGGTGCTCGAACACCGCCTTGCCGTCCTTCTCGACCTTCCCGACGGAGTACGGGTCCACCTGCTTGCCGCTGTCCGCGAAGGTCCCGTAGGCGCCGGCCAGGCGGATCGCGCTGGGCGCCGAGGTGCCCAGCGAGAAGGTGGGCGTGAGGGAGGCCAGCTGGTCCTTGTCCAGGCCGGCCTTGAGCGCCGCGTCCTGGACCAGGTCGGTGCCGACGTCCATGCCGAGCTGGATGTAGGGCGTGTTCACCGAGAACTGCATGGCGGTGCGGAGGCTGATGGGCCCCTTGTCCTCGTCACCGTCGTTCCTCTGCTGCCACTCGCTGCCGTCCTTGTCGTGCCAGACGGTCCCGTCGTAGTTCCGCAGGGTCAGCTTGTTGTCGCCGTTGTAGATGCTCTCGGGCGAGACGAGCGTGCGCTGGCTGTCGTCCTGCTGCGGGCCGAGGCCCGGGTTGCGCTTCCCGTGCGTCATGGCGGCCGCCAGGACGAACGGCTTGAAGGTCGAACCGACCTGGACACCGGTGTAGTCGGCGTTGTTGGTGAAGTGCTCCAGCGCGTTCTCACCGCCGTAGATGGCGACGATCTTGCCGGTCTTGGGCTCCACCGAGGCGCCGCCGAACTGCACGTACTTGTCGACGTCCCGCGCATCGGGCTTGATGTTGGCCTTGCGGACCTCCTCGACCGACTTGGTCAGCGCGGCGACCTTGTCGCGGTCGAAGGTCGTGTAGATCTGGTAGCCGCCCTTGTCCAGCTCCGCCTTGCTGATCTTGGAGTGGGCGACGACGTAGTTGTCGGCGAGGTCGGTGAGGTAGCCGATCTGGCCGGCCCTGTTGGTCGCGGGCTTGGGCTTCTGCGGCTGCGGGAAGCCCTTCGCGACCCACTGGTCGTGCTCGGCCTGGGACAGGTGGTGCGTCTGCACCTCGCGGTCCAGGGTCCACTTCCAGCGGTCGGTCGCGCGCTTGAGGTTCTTCTCCGGCGTCGCGGCGGGGCCCTGGCCGCCGTAGGGGTCGTACAGGTTCGGGCCGTTCAGGGTGGCCGCCAGGTACGCGCCCTCGCTCGGCGTCAGGTCGTTGCAGTCCTTGTCGAAGTACGCCCGCGCCGCGGCCTGGATGCCGTACGCGCCACGCCCGTAGTAGGCGGTGTTGAGGTACCCGGCGAGGATGTCGTCCTTCTGCTGGGTCGCGCCGACCTTTATGGAGATGAGCAGCTCCGTGGCCTTGCGCTTGACCGTCTGTTCCTGGCTCAGATACGTGTTCTTCACGAACTGCTGCGTGATGGTCGAGCCGCTCTGGGTCTCACCGCCCTGCGCCATCTTCACGACGGCCCGGGCGATGCCCATGGGGTCGACGCCCCAGTCCTGGTAGAAATTGGCGTTTTCTGCAGAAATCACCGCAAACTGCATCGACTTGGGGATCTGCGTGATCGGCACGATCTGCCGGTTGAGGCTACCGCCGCCGGCGACGACCATCTGCTTGCCGTCGGCCCAGTAGTAGACGTTCTTCTGGACGACCGAGGCCTTCTGGGCGCTCGGCACCTGCACCATGGCCAGCGCGACGCCCACGGCACCGAAGACGATCCCCACGAAGGTGAGGCACAGGCCCGTCACCAGCTTCCAGGACGGAATCCAGCGGCGCGCACCGGACTTCCCCGCGCGGGGATAGTCGATGAACCGCTTGGCCGCCGGGCGCCCACTGCCCCTGCGGCCCCGGCCGTCGCCGCCCGGCGCCGGTTCCGCGGCGCGTCTGCGCCCGCCTCCTCCACCTCCCCCGCCACCGCGCCGGCCCGCACGGCGGGCGTCGGCCCGGCCGAGGCCCGGCGAAGGAGAGTTGCCGGGCGGCGCGGATCGCCGGCCCGGCGTCGGCTGCTGGGCCGCACGGCGGGCCGCGGCGCGGCCGCCCCCCTGGGGCTGCGGAGGCTTGCGGCGGTGTTCGCTCATCGAACGACTACTCCTCGGGCAGGCGCTATCGCCTGACAGCGGCAAGATGGCTTGCATTCCCCCCGATGTGTGCCGCCGCCCTTCCCCCGAGCCGCCGGGCACACAGCATCCGGGTCGAGGACGTCTGCGGGCGTCACCCGGTTCCCAGTGGTCTGCATGGCCCACAGACTACGCACGGCCAAATCCCGCCCACTGGGGATGTTCACTCAAAAATCAGGCCGGTTCTGTCCCACGAATCGGTGATGTGACCTCGTTCACCGTGCCCCCTCTTGTCCACTCAACACCCCCGTTCTATCGTCTGGATGTATCGAGTCGATACATCAGCTCGGCATAAGGGACCAATAAGGACTAGGGGATTAGGCTGTGGGGGACAAGGAGGCGAAACATGAGCAGACGCTCCGGCATCCTCGAGTTCGCCGTCCTCGGCCTGCTCCGCGAGTCCCCGATGCACGGCTACGAGCTGCGGAAACGCTTGAACACCTCGCTCGGGGTGTTCCGTGCGTTCAGCTACGGCACCCTCTACCCCTGCCTGAAGTCCCTCGTGGCGAACGGCTGGCTGGTGGAGGAGACGGGAAGCGCTCCGGAGGATGCCAGGGCGGCGTCCATGGCCGGGCGGCGGGCGAAGATCGTCTACCGCCTGACCGCGGAGGGCAAGGAGCACTTCGAGGAGCTCCTCTCCCACACCGGCCCGGACACGTGGGAGGACGAGCACTTCGCCGCCCGCTTCGCGTTCTTCGGGCAGACCTCCCGGGACGTCCGGATGCGGGTGCTGGAAGGCCGCCGCAGCCGGCTGGAGGAGCGTCTGGAGAAGATGCGTGCTTCCCTGGCCCGTACCCGAGAACGGCTGGACGACTACACCCTCGAGCTTCAGCGGCACGGCATGGAGTCCGTGGAGCGCGAGGTCCGCTGGCTGAACGAGCTGATCGAGAGCGAGCGGGCCGGGCGTGACAAGCGCACCGGTCCGGACCAGTGAGCCCTGCACCCCGCAGGGCTTCGTCGAGTACAAACAGGGAGCAACCGGAATGGGTTCGGTTCGCGTAGCCATCGTCGGCGTGGGCAACTGCGCCGCCTCGCTGGTGCAGGGCGTCGAGTACTACAAGGACGCCGACCCGAACGGCCGCGTGCCGGGTCTGATGCACGTGCAGTTCGGCGACTACCACGTGCGCGACGTCGAGTTCGTCGCCGCCTTCGACGTCGACGCGAAGAAGGTCGGCCTCGACCTCGCCGACGCCATCGGTGCCAGCGAGAACAACACCATCAAGATCTGCGACGTGCCGGCCACCGGCGTCACGGTCCAGCGCGGCCACACCCTCGACGGCCTCGGCATGTACTACCGCCAGACCATCGAGGAGTCCCCCGAGGCCCCGGTCGACGTCGTCCAGGCCCTCAAGGACAAGCAGGTCGACGTCCTGGTCTGCTACCTGCCGGTCGGCTCCGAGGACGCCGCCAAGTACTACGCGCAGTGCGCCATCGACGCCAAGGTCGCCTTCGTCAACGCCCTCCCGGTCTTCATCGCCGGCACCAAGGAGTGGGCGGACAAGTTCACCGAGGCGGGCGTCCCGATCGTGGGCGACGACATCAAGTCGCAGGTCGGCGCCACCATCACGCACCGTGTGATGGCCAAGCTCTTCGAGGACCGGGGCGTCGTCCTGGACCGCACGATGCAGCTGAACGTCGGCGGCAACATGGACTTCAAGAACATGCTCGAGCGCGAGCGCCTGGAGTCCAAGAAGATCTCCAAGACGCAGGCCGTCACCTCGCAGATCCCCGACCGCGACCTGGGCGCGAAGAACGTCCACATCGGTCCCTCGGACTACGTGGCCTGGCTGGACGACCGCAAGTGGGCCTACGTGCGCCTCGAGGGCCGCGCGTTCGGCGACGTCCCGCTGAACCTGGAGTACAAGCTCGAGGTCTGGGACTCCCCGAACTCCGCCGGTGTCATCATCGACGCCGTGCGCGCCGCGAAGATCGCCAAGGACCGCGGCATCGGCGGCCCGATCCTCTCCGCCTCCTCGTACTTCATGAAGTCGCCGCCGGTCCAGTACTTCGACGACGAGGCCCGCGAGAACGTCGAGAAGTTCATCAAGGGCGAGGTCGAGCGCTAGGAACGGCTCGCCGCTCCTGCCTCCACGGGCCTCCGGGTAATCCACCCGGAGGCCCGTGTCGTGTGTGAGGCTGTGCAGCATGCCCGTAGTGCGTGATCTTCGCGTCCTGCTCCATCTGCGCGATTTCCGCCGCCTGCTGGCAGTCCGGCTGCTCTCCCAGGCGGCCGACGGGGTCTATCAGGTCGCCCTCGCCGCCCACGTCGTCTTCTCCCCGGAGAAGCAGGCGTCGCCCGCTGCCATCGCCTCCGCCATGGCCGTTCTGCTGCTCCCCTATTCGCTGCTGGGGCCCTTCGCCGGCGTGCTGCTCGACCGCTGGCGCCGCCGCCAGGTGCTGCTGCACGGCAATCTGCTGCGCTCGGTCCTGGCCGTCTGCACCGCCCTGCTCATCGCGGCCCGCGTGCCGGACTGGCTGTTCTACGTCTCCGCGCTGTCGGTCACCGCGGTCAACCGCTTCGTCCTCGCCGGGCTTTCGGCGTCCCTGCCCCGCGTGGTCGACAGCCAGGAACGCCTGGTGATGGCCAACTCCCTCTCCCCCACGGCCGGCACCCTGGCGGCCACCGCGGGCGGCGGCCTCGCTTTCGCCGTCCGGCTCGCCGTGCCGCACGGAACGGCGTCGGACGCCCTCGTCGTGCTTCTGGGGGCCCTGCTGTACCTGTGCGCCGGACTCTGCTCCCTGCTCATGCCCGCCGGGCTGCTGGGCCCGGACATCACCGCCGCCCACGTCCGGCTGCGCACGGCGCTGACGGTCACCGTGCTCGGTCTGGCCGCCGGGGTACGGCACCTGGCGCAGCGCCGCATCGCCGCCGGTGCGCTGGCGGCGATGACACTGATGCGCTTCTGCTACGGGGCTCTGACGGTGACTCTGCTGATGCTCTGCCGGTACGCCTGGGCGGGCACCGGATCCGACGGGCTGATGCTGCTCGGCTATGCGGTCGCCGCCTCGGGAGCGGGCTTCTTCGCCGCGGCCGTGATCACGCCGTGGGCGGTCGGCCGGCTGGGGAGGCTCGGCTGGATGCTGGCCTGCGCCACGGCGGCCGCGGTGCTGGAACCCGCCCTGGGGCTCCCCTTCGAGCCCGTCCCCATGCTGGCCGCCGCCTTCGTCCTCGGGCTCGTCACCCAGGGAGCCAAGATCACGACGGACACGATCGTCCAGGCCTCCGTCGACGACGCGTTCCGCGGCCGGATCTTCTCGATCTACGACGTGCTGTTCAACGTCGCCTTCGTGGGGGCGGCGGCGGTCGCCTCCTTGATGCTGCCGCCCGACGGCAGGTCGGCCGCCCTGGTCGTCGCCGTCGCGGTCGTCTACGGAGCAATTGCCGCCACTATGGCCGCATTTCGCCGTTGGTGAGTGTCACATCAAGGCCACAGGACAGTTGCGGGCTGCGTACATGCCAAAAACGGCGGTTACCTTTACGGGCTGCACGTGCCGACACGGCTCACTTCAGTTCGGGGGACACCTGTGACCACTCCGCCGCCTCATCAGAACCCGTACGCCCAGCAGGGCGGCGGCAATCCCTACGCCCAGCAGCCGCAGGCGCCGTACGGGCCGCCTCCGCAGGGGCCGTACGCACAGGGGCCGTATGCGCAGGGGCCGTATGCGCAGGGGCCGTATGCGCAGCAGCCCCCGCAGGGTCCGTACGGGCAACAGCCTCCCGGGCCGTACGACCAGCAGCCGCCCGGTCCCTACGCCCAGCCCGGCGGCTTCCCGGGGGCGCCGGTGCCGCCGCAGGCTCCGCGCCGTTCCGCGAAGCGGGTCATCAGGAACATCGTGCTGCCGATCGTCGCCCTCGTCGTCGCGGTGGGCGGCTGGCTGTTCGGCAAGAGCGACGACACCACCAAGCTGTCCGTCGGTGACTGCCTGCAGAACACCGGCACGGACTCCAAGCCGGCGATCAAGAAGCTCTCCTGCACGGACAGCAAGGCGACCTACAAGGTGCTCAAGAAGATCGACGGCTTCACCATCACCTCGCTGACCTGTTCCAAGGTCGAGGGCGCGACCTCTGCGCTCACCTGGAAGGAGCGCTCGAACCGCTTCACCCTCTGCCTGAGCAACAACAAGGCGTAACCGTGAGGGGCGGTGTTTCACGTGAAACACCACCCCTCATCGTTGCCCCGCACTGACGTTTGCTGATGTTTCACGTGAAACATCAGCAAACGTCAGTGCGGAACATCCCGCCTCAGCTCTGCGCCGCCCACCATTCCTTGAGCAGGGCGATCGCGGCCTCCCGCTCCAGCGGACCGTGCTCCAGGCGCATCTCCAGCATGTGCTTGTACGCCTTGCCGACCTGCGGCCCGGGGCCGATGCCCAGGATCTGCATGATCTCGTTGCCGTCCAGGTCGGGCCGGATCGCGTCCAGCTCCTCCTGCTCCTGGAGCCTGGCGATGCGCTCCTCCAGCCCGTCGTAGGCACGGGACAGCGCCTGCGCCTTGCGCTTGTTGCGCGTGGTGCAGTCCGAGCGGGTCAGCTTGTGCAGCCGGTCCAGCAGCGGTCCCGCGTCGCGCACGTACCGGCGGACGGCCGAGTCGGTCCACTCGCCGGTGCCGTAGCCGTGGAAGCGCAGGTGGAGCTCGACGAGCCGGGAGACGTCCTTCACCAGCTCGTTGGAGTACTTGAGCTTGGTCATCCGCGCCTTGGTCATCTTGGCGCCCACCACCTCGTGGTGGTGGAAGGAGACCCGGCCGTCCAGCTCGAAGCGCCGCGTCTTCGGCTTGCCGATGTCGTGCAGCAGCGCGGCCAGGCGCAGGACCAGGTCGGGGCCGTTCTCTTCCAGGTCGATCGCCTGGTCCAGGACGGTGAGCGTGTGCTCGTAGACGTCCTTGTGCCGGTGGTGCTCGTCCCGCTCCAGGCTCAGCGCGGGCAGCTCCGGCAGGACGTGCCGGGCGAGCCGGGTGTCGACAAGGAGACGAAGGCCCTTGCGGGGGTGACCGGAGAGGATCAGCTTGTTCAGCTCGTCACGGATCCGCTCGGCCGAGACGATCTCCAGGCGGTCGGCCATCTCGTTCATCGCCGTGACGACCTCGGGGGCGACCGCGAAGTCCAGCTGGGCGGCGAAGCGGGCCGCCCGCATCATGCGCAGCGGGTCGTCGGAGAAGGACTCCTCCGGGGTGCCGGGCGTGCGCAGGACCCGCAGGGCCAGATCCTCCAGACCGTTGTGCGGGTCGACGAACGTCTTCTCCGGCAGCACGACGGCCATCGCGTTGACGGTGAAGTCGCGACGGACGAGGTCCTCCTCGATGGAGTCGCCGTAGGAGACCTCCGGCTTGCGCGAGGTCCGGTCGTACGCTTCCGACCGATATGTCGTGACCTCAATGTCGAAGTCTGCTTTGCGGCATCCCACGGTGCCGAAGGCGATCCCGACCTCCCAGACCGCGTCGGCCCACGGGCGCACGATCTTCAGCACGTCCTCGGGGCGGGCGTCCGTCGTGAAGTCGAGGTCGTTGCCGAGCCGGCCCAGCAGCGCGTCCCGTACCGATCCGCCGACCAGGGCGAGTGTGAACCCGGCCTCCCGGAATCGGCGGGCGAGGTCGTCGGCTACGGGGGACACCCGCAGGAGCTCGCTCACGGCACAGCGCTGCGCCTGGCTGAGCTCGTTGGTCGACGGCAGGGTGTGGCTGTCATTGTTGGCGTTCGGCACAACAGAACAGGGTACGTGGCCGCGCGCGGGCCGGCCTCCCCGTTACGGGACGCTCCGTGACGGTCTGCGCACAGCACACGCAGACCGGACCTCGGGGCCGGATGTCGATCTTGTAAGCCGGTCCGCGGCACTTCGGCACAGCAGGCCTCGTTACCATTCGGGGACGCACCATCCGACGACCACTGACAACGACGAGGGACGGGCGACGCGTGGCCGAGGCGGCAGAGTTCCAGGGGACGACTTCCGCTCCTGCCTGCCGGTGGACCCGGCGCACCGCGGTGCTGCTCGGGGTCCTGCTCTTCGTCGGCCTCCTGCATCTGCCGACGGCCCCCGCCGCCCGGGCGGACGTCGGGGGCGCCCGTTCGGTCGGTGTCTCCATCGATGCGCTGACCCCCGTCACCCCGACGCAGAACGACACGCTCACCGTCTCGGGCACGGTCACCAACAACGGCAAGACGGCGATCACCGGCGCCCATGTGGGCCTGCGGGTGGGATCGCAGCTCAGTACCCGCAGCGACATCGACGACATAGGGGACAAGGGCGGTTTCTCGCCGAGCTCCGACGGCGCCGAGGTGGGCGGTGACCACGTCCAGAAGATCGACAAGCTCGCTCCGGGCGTCAGCCGGAACTTCAGCCTCACGCTGCCGGTGAAGGACCTGAACCTCGGCAAGGACGGCGTCTACCAGCTCGCCGCCACCTTCTCCGGGCAGTCCGCCGACCAGCCCTACGAGCGGGTGCTGGGCATCCAGCGGACCCTGCTCCCCTGGCAGCCGTCGGCGGTCGAGGGCAGGAAGACCAAGCTCACCGTCCTGTGGCCGCTGATCTCGACCACGCACCTGAGCGCGCGCACCGAGTCCGACCAGCAGCAGACGCCCGTCTTCATCAACGACGACCTCGCGGCCGACCTGGCGCCGGGCGGCCGGCTGCAGCAGCTCGTGTCCCTGGGCAAGACCCTCCCGGTCACCTGGGTGATCGACCCCGACCTGCTGGCCACGGTCGAGGCCATGACCAAGCCGTACCGGGTCAGCACCCCGGACGGGAAGAGCAGCACCCCGGGCCGGGGGCAGGCGGTCGCCAAGCAGTGGCTGGGCCAGCTCCAGGACGCCGTCGCCAGTCATCAGGTGGTGGCCCTGCCGTTCGCCGACCCGGACCTGGCCTCGCTCGCGCACCGCGGGAAGGACGTCTCCGGTGCCCTCAGCCACCTCCAGTCCGCCACCGACCTCGCCTCGACCACCGTGGACACCATCCTCGGCGTCAAGCCGCGCACGGACTTCGCCTGGCCCGTGGACGGGGCGGTCGACACGTCCATCGTCGACGTCGCCACCTCGGCGGGCGCCCACAACGTCATCGCGCGCAGCGACAGCTTCCGCGAGTCCGGCAACACCTACGCCCCGACCGCCGCCCGGCAGATCGGCGGCGGCAACACGGCCGTCGTCGCGGACGCCCGGCTGTCCACCGCCTTCCAGGGCGACATGATCCGGGCCGGGGACTCCTCCCTGGCCGTGCAGCAGTTCCTGGCGCAGAGCCTCGTGGTGAACAAGCAGGCGCCGGAGAACGAGCGCAGCATCGTCGTCGCCCCCCAGCGCATGCCCACGACCAGCCAGGCCCAGGCGATGGCCACGGCGGTCAAGGGTCTGTCGGACGGCCGCTGGACCCAGCCCCTCGACCTGGGGGACGCGGCCAGGGCCACCCCCGACCCCAACGCCTCCCAGCAGGTGCCCGGTACCGGCTCGTACCCCGACTCGCTGCGCTCGCAGGAGCTGACCACCGGGGCGTTCCAGGAGATCCAGAAGACCCAGAGCACCCTGGACAGCTTCAAGGTGATCCTCAGCGCCCAGGACCGGGTGGTCACCCCCTTCGGCAGCGCGATCATGCGGGAGATGTCCACGTCGTGGCGGGGCAACCCGCAGGGCGCGGGGCAGTTCCGCAACGGCGTCCAGGCCTACCTCTACAAGCTCACCCGCCAGGTGCAGCTGATCAAGAAGTCCGACGCGACCCTGTCGGGCCGGAGCGCGACGATCCCGGTGACCGTCGAGAACGGCCTGCTGCAGGAGATCCACGGGCTGAAGCTCGTCCTGGAGTCCAGCCAGCCGAACCGCCTCACGATCGACAACGCCCAGCCGGTCAAGGTGGAGGGCGGGCACAGCCAGTCCGTGAAGTTCGAGACACGGGCCAACGCCAACGGTCCCGTCCAGGTGACCGCCCGCCTCTTCACGAGCGACGGCCAGCAGTACGGCGACTCGATGACCTTCACTGTGCATGTCACCTCCATCACGCCTATGGTGCTGCTGGTCATCGCCGGAGGCGTGCTCCTCCTGGTCCTCGCGGGGCTCCGCATCTACCTCCAGCGCAAGCGCGCCGCAGCGCACAAAGCCGCTGGTGGAGGACCCGGGAACCAGGGCGGGGACGGGCCGGAGGGCCCCGGCGGCCCCGGCGACGACATGCCCGGGCAGCCGGGTGACCCGGCCGTGGACACCGGAACGCAAAGCGGTGGCCCATCCGGCCCGGGTGAGAAAGTGGAACATTGACGTGTTGTGGGGCCGGCCGGCCGCCGACGATGAGGTGGGGTAGCGATGAACGCGCCGTACGACGGTGACCACGGTCCGGGGACGGGCGGTGAGCAGCGGGGACCGTACCCGCCGGTGCCGCCTGCCCAGCCCCAGGCGCACCAGGGGAACCCGTACTCCCAGGACCCCTACCTCCAGGACGCGTACACGGCCGACCCGTACGCCCCTCAGGACCCGGCCGCCCCGGCTGCCGATGCGCTCTACGACCAGGCCACCCGCCCGATGCCGACCGTGCCCCAGCACCCCGCCGGCGACCGGCCGTGGCCGCCGGCCCCGGGCCCGGCGCCGCAGGCCGGCCAGACCCAGCGGACCCCCTTCGACGATCCGACGGCGCAGATCCCGGCCGTCGGCGGTTTCTCGGCCCCGGGCGAGCACCCGCAGCGGGACGCCTTCGCGCACCTCTACCGCGACCAGCAGCAGCCGTACGAGCCGCAGCGCCCGTCGGACCGGCCGCCGGTCCCGGCACCGGGGCAGTTCGTGCCCCAGCCCGCCCAGCCCCTGCAGCCGCAGCAGCAGCCGGCCGCAGAGCCTGCCGTGGAGCCGGAGCCCGCAGCCGAGGCGAAGGGCGGCAAGGCGGCCAGCCTGCTGAAGTCGAGCGCGGTCATGGCCGCAGGCACCATGGTGTCCCGCGTCCTGGGCTTCGCCCGGAACCTCGTGATGGCGGCGGCGATCGGCGTCGGCACACTGAACGACGGCTACCAGGTCGCCAACACCCTGCCGACGATGATCTACATCCTCGTCGGCGGCGGCGCGCTCAACGCGGTGTTCATCCCGCAGCTGGTGCGCGCCATGAAGAACGACGACGACGGCGGCGAGGCCTACGCCAACCGGCTGCTCACCCTGGTCGTCGTCATGCTGGCGGGCGTCACGACCGTGTGCGTGCTCGGCGCACCGCTCTTCATCAGGATGATGTCGCCGACCATCGCGGACGATCCGGCCCGGATGGACGTGGCCGTGGCCTTCGCCCGCTACTGCCTGCCGACCATGTTCTTCATGGGCGTGCACGTCGTCCTGGGCCAGATCCTCAACGCCCGCGAGCGGTTCGGCGCGATGATGTGGACCCCGGTCCTCAACAACATCATCATCATCGCGACCTTCGGCGCCTTCATCTGGGCCTTCGGCAGCTTCTCCGACAGCGGCGTCAGCGCGGCCACCATCACGCCCGAGGGCGTCCGGCTGCTCGGCATCGGCACCCTGCTGGGACTCATCGTCCAGTCCCTGGCGATGCTCCCCTACCTGCGCGACGCCGGATTCCGGATCCGTCCCCGCTTCGACTGGCGCGGCCAGGGCCTGGGCAAGGCCCTCGGCCTGGCGAAGTGGACGTTCTTCTTCGTCCTCGCGAACCAGCTCGGCATGGTCGTGGTCACCCAGCTGGCCACGTCGGCCGGTGCCACGGCCGAGAAGGCCGGGCACAGCGGCACCGGCATCACGGCCTACAACTTCGCCCTCCAGCTCTGGCAGATGCCGCAGGCCATCATCACGGTCTCGGTGATGACCGCCGTACTGCCCCGGATCTCCCGCGCCGCCCACGACGGCGACGCCTCGGCCGTCCGGGACGACCTCTCCCACGGACTGCGCACCTCGGCCGTGGCCATCGTGCCCTGCGCCTTCGCCTTCCTGGCTCTGGGCGTCCCCACGGCCACCCTGATGTTCGCCTCGGGCTCCGGGGTCGGCGGCGCCACCAACATCGGCTTCATCCTGATGGCCTTCGGCCTCGGTCTGATCCCGTACTCCGCGCAGTACGTCATCCTCCGCGGCTTCTACGCCTACGAGGACACGCGCACGCCCTTCTACAACACGGTCATCGTGGCCGCCGTCAACGCCGCCGCCTCGGGACTGAGCTTCCTCGTATTGCCCGCGCGCTGGGCCGTGGCCGGCATGGCCGCGTCCTACGGCCTGGGCTACGCGATCGGCGTGGGCGTCGCCTGGCGCCGCCTCCGCAACCGGCTGGGCGGCGACCTGGACGGGGCCCGCGTCGTGCGGACCTACGCCCGGCTGGCCGGCGCCTGCCTGCCCGCCGCCCTGTTCGGCGGCGCGGTCTCGTACGGAATCGGTCAGGTTCTGGGCTACGGCTTCGCAGGTTCGCTCGTCGCTCTGGTCGGCGGCGGTCTGGTCCTGGTCGCCGTCTTCTACCTTGCCGCCAAGCGGATGCGCATCGACGAGCTGAACGCCATGGTCGGTATGGTCCGCGGACGGCTGGGGCGCTGACCGGAGCACAACCATCGCCCGCTGCCGTGTGTCGTGCATAGCGCCGGACTGTGGGCACAATTGTCTTGGCTGTGGACAGGGTGCAACGGATGGGGAGGCAGGGACGACGGTGGCGGAACGGAGCACGGCTGCCGTCGACGTGGCCGACAACAGCGGCAAACAGCCACTGACCGCCGAGGCGGGCAAGGCCACGACCGACGGGGCGGAGACCGACAAGAAGGTCGGTACGCACCAGGAGACCGCGCGCGCGGAGAGCAAGAGCTCCGCGCGCGATGCGCAGCCGCTCGAGCTGCACAGCGGCCACAAGCTCGCCAGAAGGTACCGGCTGGAGGAGTGCGTCACCCGTCTGGAGGGATTCAGCAGCTGGCGTGCGATGGACGAGAAACTGCGCCGTGCCGTCGGCGTCCACCTCCTCCCCGCCGACCACCCCCGCGCCCGGCCGGTGCTCGCCGCCGCCCGCTCCGCCGCGCTCCTCGGTGACCCCCGCTTCGTCCAGGTCCTCGACGCGGTCGAGGAGAACGAGCTCGTCTACGTGGTCCACGAGTGGCTGCCCGACGCCACCGAGCTCACTCCTCTGCTGGCCGCCGGCCCGCTCGAACCGCACGACGCCTATCAGCTCGTGAGCCAGGTGTCCCAGGCCATGGCGGCCGCACACCGCGAGGGCCTGGCGCACCTGCGCCTCACCCCCGGCTCCGTCCTCCGCACGGGGTCCGGCCAGTACCGCATCCGCGGGCTGGCCGTCATGGCCGCGCTCCGGGGCATCACCTCCGAGCACCCCCAGCGGACCGACACCGAGGCCATCGGCGCGCTCCTCTACGCCGCGCTCACCCAGCGCTGGCCGCACGAGAACAACGCCCACGGCCTGCCCGGCCTGCCCAAGGGCATGGGCCTGATCGCCCCCGACCAGGTCCGGGCCGGGGTCCACCGGGGTCTCTCCGAACTCGCCATGCGCGCGCTCGTCGACGAGGGCGCCGCTGCCTCCAAGCAGGAAGACCCCTGCACGACTCCGGAGGAGCTGGCCAAGGCGGTTGCGGCGATGCCGCGCATCCGCCCGCCGGAGTCCGCCTTCACCGCTGCCGCCGCCTACCAGCGCGGGTCGTACCACGGCCCGACCCCGCCCCGCACGGGCGGCCCGGCCCAGCCCGCTCCTGTCCCCCCGCCGCCCCCACTGGAGAGCCGCACCGGCAAGGCCATCAAGTGGAGCGTGTCGGCACTGCTCATCGCCGCACTGGGCCTGGGCAGTTGGCAGCTTGCGGACACGCTCCTCAAGCCTGGGGACTCGGACGACACACCGCACTCCCAGTCGACGGGGGACGGTTCGCCGAAGAAGCCCGAGACACAGCCGATCAGCATTGCGGATGCCCGGGAGTATGCGCCGGACGGCAAGCCACAGCACACCGACCAGGTCCAGTACACCTACGACGGTGACCCCAAGACCTCCTGGCGCACGCTGACCTTCAACGCCGGACCGACCCTCAGCCCGTACAAGGCGGGCGTCGGGATCGTCTACGACCTCGGGTCGAGCCAGAAGCTCAGCGGCGCCACGGTGCAGCTGCGCTACGGCGGGGACCATACGACCGTGTCGCTCTATGCCACCGACTCGTTGTCCCCCTCGACGTCGCTGAGCGGGATGCAGAAACTGTCGACCGACACGACGACCAGTACCACGGCAAAGATCTCCCTCAAGGAGCCGTCCGAGACGCGGTACGTCCTCCTATGGATCACGGCCGTGCCGTATTCTGCCGCCGATCCTGAGACGTTCAGCAGAGCCGGCTACAAACAGGCCATCAGCGACGTGAAGTTCACCGGCTGAGCCACGAGGCCGACCGCCAGGGGGAGGGGGCTCGACGTTGGACGACGCCACACGTGCCGGCGCGAGCGATGCCGAGCTGCTCTCCCGGCACATCGAGGGCGATCCCGACGCCTTCGGCGAGATAGTCCGCCGGCACCGCGACCGGCTCTGGGCCGTGGCCCTGCGGACCCTCGGTGACCGGGAAGAGGCCGCGGACGCCGTCCAGGACGCCCTCGTCTCCGCCTACCGGGCGGCCCACACCTTCCGGGGACAGTCCGCCGTCACCACCTGGCTGCACCGGATCACCGTGAACGCCTGCCTGGACCGGGCCCGCAAGAGCGCGTCGCGGCGCACCGCGCCGCTCGCCGAGACCGAGCGGCTGGAGCAGCTGCTGGAGCCGCACGAGTCGGCCGCCGCCCCCGCCGAGCGCAGCGACCTGCACCGGGAGCTGATCCGGGCGCTGGCCACGCTGCCCCCGGACCAGCGGGCCGCCCTGGTCCTGGTGGACATGCAGGGCTATCCCGTCGCCGAAGCGGCCAAGGTGCTGGACGTCCCCACCGGCACGGTGAAGAGCAGATGTGCCCGGGGCCGGGCACGGCTGCTGCCGCTGCTCACCCATCTGCGCCCGGATGGCAGGGGTAGCCCGCGCGTCGGCAGGGAAAGGAACCGGTCTCAGGGGACGTCCGTCCCACCACCGGCAGGACAGAGCGACACAGATCCAGTGAAGGGCGGAGGTGGACGAGCGTGACCTCGACGACCGGCACGGACGGGCACCCGGAGGTCGCGGAGATCTCCGCACTTGCCGAGGGAGTCCTCTCCCCCTCGCGATCGGCGGATGTCCGGGAGCACCTGGCGGACTGTGAGCTCTGCGAGGACGTGCGGAACTCCCTGAGCGAGATCCGGGACCTGCTGGGCACGCTCCCCGGCCCGCCCCGGATGCCCGCGGACATCGCCGGCCGGATCGATGCCGCGCTGGCCGCCGAAGCGCTGCTCGACGCCACCGCCCCCAGGGCGGGCGACGACGTTTCACGTGAAACCGCGCCGAGCGAGCGTCGGCCGGAGCCCGCCCCCGTTTCCGTTTCACGTGAAACGGAAACGCCCCCGCCTGTTTCACGTGAAACCGCCGACCGCCCCGCGGGACGCCCCCGCGCCGCAACGGGACCGGGCCGGCAGACCCCCGCCCCCCGGCTCCGCAGGATCCGGCGCGGGCCCGCAGTGCTGCTCGGCACCGCATGTGCCGCCGCCGTCATCGGGCTCGGCAGCCTGTTCCTGTACGGCGGCTCGGACGGCACCCCCCAGGCGAGCTCCGGCGGCCCCGGCGCGAGCCGTCCTCCGGCTGCGTACTCCGACCAGGAGCTCACGGTGCGCGTGCAGGACCTGCTGCGCTCCTCCGGGACCCCCGTGGAACCCCGCGGCATGAGCGCCCAGAACTCGCCCGAGACGACCCTGCGGGACAACGGCACCACGGCCCCGTCCTGCGTACGGGAAGGCATCGGGCGCCCCGAATCCGCTCTGGCCACCCACCCGGAGAAGTACCGGGAGCAGGACGCCTATCTCGTCGTCCTGCCGCATCCCGGCGACACCTCGCTCGTTGACGCCTACGTCGTGTCCGCCGCCTGCGAGTCCTCCGCCGCCCAGGCCCCCGGACAGGTACTGCTCAACCGGACCGTGCCGCGTTCCTGACGCGCCACCGCCCGGGCTGTCGTCTCCGGAGGGAATGCGGGCCCCGTAGGATCCGTTGGGTGGGGTGAGACCCGCAAGGATCCCAGACCGCAGTCGGCAGAGACGAGGAAGACACCCGTGAGCGACGTCCGCAACGTGATCATCATTGGCTCCGGGCCCGCAGGCTATACGGCCGCCCTCTACACCGCCCGGGCCTCCCTGAAGCCGTTGGTCTTCGAGGGCGCCGTGACCGCTGGTGGTGCGCTGATGAACACCACCGACGTGGAGAACTTCCCCGGCTTCCGCGAGGGCATCATGGGCCCCGACCTGATGGACAACATGCGGGCCCAGGCCGAGCGCTTCGGCGCCGAGCTGATCCCGGACGACGTCATCGCGGTCGACCTCAGCGACGAGATCAAGACGGTCACCGACTCCGCGGGCACCGTCCACCGTGCCAAGGCCGTCATCGTGACCACCGGCTCCCAGCACCGCAAGCTCGGCCTGCCCCGCGAGGACGAGCTGTCCGGCCGCGGTGTCTCCTGGTGCGCCACCTGCGACGGGTTCTTCTTCAAGGACCAGGACATCGCCGTCATCGGCGGTGGCGACACGGCCATGGAGGAGGCGACCTTCCTCTCCCGCTTCGCCAAGTCCGTCACCGTGGTCCACCGCCGTGACGCCCTGCGGGCCAGCAAGGCCATGCAGGAGCGCGCCTTCGCCGACCCGAAGATCTCCTTCGTCTGGGACAGCGAGGTCGCCGAGATCCACGGCGAGAACAAGCTCTCCGGGCTGACTCTGCGCAACCTCAAGACCGGTGAGACCTCCGAGCTCCCGGTGACGGGCCTCTTCATCGCCATCGGCCACGACCCGCGCACCGAGCTCTTCAAGGGTCAGCTGGAGCTGGACGACGAGGGCTACCTCAAGGTCGCCGCCCCCTCGACCCGCACCAACCTGACCGGTGTCTTCGCCGCGGGCGACGTCGTCGACCACACGTACCGCCAGGCGATCACCGCCGCCGGCACCGGCTGCTCCGCCGCCCTGGACGCCGAGCGCTTCCTGGCCTCGCTCGCCGACGGCGAGAACGTCCGCGAGCCCGAGCAGACCCCCTGACCCACCCCTCACCTCCCCACGCACAAGGATTTAAGGAGACAGCCGTGGCCGGCACTCTCAAGAACGTGACCGACGACTCCTTCGAGCAGGACGTCCTCAAGAGCAGCAAGCCCGTCCTGGTGGACTTCTGGGCGGCCTGGTGCGGCCCCTGCCGCCAGATCGCCCCCTCCCTGGAGGCCATCGCGGCCGAGCACGGCGACAAGATCGAGATCGTCAAGCTCAACATCGACGAGAACCCCGCCACCGCGGCCAAGTACGGCGTGATGTCGATCCCGACCCTCAACGTCTACCAGGGTGGCGAGGTCGCCAAGACCATCGTCGGCGCCAAGCCGAAGGCCGCCATCGAGCGCGACCTGGCCGACTTCCTCGGTATGTAGGACAGAGCGACATTCACTGTTTCACGTGAAACAGGGCCCGCCCCCTCCTCGGGGGCGGGCCCTTTTCGTTTCCCTGAGGGCATCCCTGAGGGCATCCCTGGATCCCTGAAAGCATCCCCGGGGCGCTACAGCGGGCGGAGTGCAGGTTCCTTCTGTACGGCGCCCAGCAGCCGGTCCAGTGCCAGCTCGACGTCCTCTTTCCAGGACATCGCCGTGCGGAGCTCCAGCCGCAGACGCGGATACCGCGGATGGGGTCGCACCGTCTTGAATCCCACCGCCAGCAGGTGCTCGGCCGGCAGGACACACGCAGGTTCCCTCCACCTGGCGTCGCCGAAGGCCTCGATCGCCTTGAAGCCCCGCCGCAGCACGTCCTTCGCCACGGTCTGCACCATCACCCGGCCCAGCCCCTGCCCCTGGTACCCGGGCGTCAGCCAGGCGGTCATCAACTGCACGGCGTCCGCGGCAACAGGACTGGTGGGGAAGGCCGTCGAGCGGGGCACATAGGCCGGGGGCGCATAGAGCACGAATCCCACCGGAGCCTCGTCGACATAGACCACCCGGCCGCAGGAGCCCCACTCCAGCAGGACGGCCGACAGCCAGGCCTCCTTCTCCAGCTCCGGGCGTCCGGCTCTCAGTGCGGCTTCACCGCTGACGGGGTCCAGCTCCCAGAAGACACAGGCGCGGCAGCGCTCGGGGAGGTCGGGGAGATTGTCCAACGTGAGCGGTACGAGCCGACGCCCCATGCAGTCAGTCCCTCAATTCCGTCGCGTGCCGTGCTCCGGGCGGCGTTCAGCGCACTGCGTTCTCTGAGGAGACTGCCGACGAATCCGCCGACCGCTCCCAGGCCCAAGCCCGTTGCCACCAGTCCCGTCCGGCTCACCGTTCGCATGGCCTCGCCCCTCCGTGAACTGTGTCCAACGTGGACGTGCGATACCCCAACGCATCGTATCCGCACGTCGATTGGCCCGATAGCTGGAGAAGGCAAAGGGCAGGTTGTGTTCACACGGAGGTTCCACGTGAAACACAACCCGCCCTGGGCGGTAACGCAGCAGGACTACGCCGCGCCCTCATCGTCGTCGTGCGCGAGCTTCTGGGCCAGCACCCGTCCCTCGCCTGGAGCCAGGCTGTTGAGGATCCGGTCCAGGTCGTCCATCGAGGCGAATTCGACGACGATCTTGCCTTTCTTCTGGCCGAGGTCGACCTTCACGCGGGTCTCGAAGCGGTCCGAGAGCCGCGAGGCCAGGTCGGTCAGCGCCGGGGAGACCCGCGCACCGGCCCGGGGACCCTTGGGCTTCGCCGAGGCGGGACGCGAACCCATCAGGGTCACGATCTCCTCCACGGCACGCACCGAGAGCCCCTCGGCCACGATGCGGTGGGCGAGCCGGTCCTGCTCCGCCGAGTCGTCGACCGAGAGCAGGGCCCGGGCATGCCCGGCGGAGAGCACACCGGCGGCAACCCGCCGCTGCACGGCGGGGGAGAGCTTCAACAGCCGCAGCGTGTTGGAGACCTGGGGACGCGAGCGCCCGATACGGTCCGCCAGCTCGTCATGCGTGCACTTGAAGTCCTTGAGCAACTGGTCGTAGGCAGCAGCCTCTTCCAGCGGGTTCAGCTGGGCCCGGTGGAGGTTCTCCAGCAGGGCGTCCAGCAGAAGCTTCTCGTCGTCCGTGGCCCGGATGATGGCGGGAATCTTCTCCAGCCCGGCCTCACGGCAGGCCCGCCAGCGGCGCTCGCCCATGATGAGCTCATAGCGCTCCGGAGCCAACTGCCGTACCACGACCGGCTGGAGAAGACCGACCTCGCGGATCGAGGTGACGAGTTCGGCGAGGGCGTCCTCGTCGAACACCTCCCGCGGCTGACGCGGGTTGGGGGTGATGGAGTCCAGCGGCAGCTCGGCGAAGTGGGCGCCTGCAACCGCCTCCGCGGGCTGCTCGGCCTCTGTTTCACGTGAAACGGAATCGAGCACGGCAGGCGTCTCGTCGACCGGGAAAGCGGTCACCTTCGCCGCAGCCGGTCCCCGCTCCGCCGTCAGTACCGGCACCGCCGTCGGGGACGTCGCACCGGACCCCACGGCCGGTGCACTGTTCTCCGATCCCTTCGGCGCTGCCGGGATCAGCGCACCGAGCCCACGGCCCAGTCCTCTACGTCGCTCACTCACTGAAGCCCCTCCGACATGCTGTGCTGCTCTTGCTGCTGCTGGTGGTCCACGGGCTGCCCCACGGCCTGATGCCCCACCGTATGAGCCCCGCCGTCTTCGTAGTGCACGCCCACCCCCCGGAGCGCCATCTCCCGGGCCGCCTCCAGGTAGGAGAGGGCGCCGCTGGAGCCCGGGTCGTACGTCAGCACCGTCTGCCCGTAGCTGGGCGCCTCCGAGATACGGACCGAGCGCGGGATGCTGGTCCGCAGCACCTCGTGTCCGAAGTGGCTGCGCACCTCCTCGGCGACCTGGGAGGCCAGCCGGGTCCGCCCGTCGTACATCGTCAACAGGATCGTCGACACATGGAGCTTGGGGTTGAGGTGACCCCGCACCAGCTCCACGTTCCGCAGCAGCTGGCCGAGGCCCTCCAGCGCGTAGTACTCGCACTGAATGGGGATCAGCACCTCTGCGCCGGCGACCAGTGCATTGACCGTCAGCAGGCCCAGCGAGGGCGGACAGTCGATCAGGATGTAGTCCAGCGGCTGCTCGTACGCCTTGATGGCGCGGTCGAGCCGGCTCTCCCGGGCGACCAGCGAGACCAACTCGATCTCGGCACCGGCCAGATCGATGGTGGCGGGAGCACAGAACAGCCCCTCCACGTCCATGACGGGCTGGACGACTTCGGAGAGCTTCCTGTTGTCCACCAGCACGTCGTAGATCGACGGCACCTCGGCGTGGTGGTCGATGCCCAGCGCGGTGGAGGCGTTGCCCTGCGGATCGAGGTCGATGACCAGGACCCGGTTGCCGTGCAGCGCCAGCGAGGCCGCAAGGTTCACCGTGGTCGTGGTCTTGCCCACCCCGCCCTTCTGGTTGGCGACCACCATCACCCGGGTCTGCTCGGGCCGGGGCATCGGAGGTCGCGTTTCACGTGAAACGGCCTCATCGGCAGTCGGGTCACCGGGGGGAGCCATGGGCTCGGAGTCGGCAGGACGGGGACCGGGGACCGGATCGGTCATCGGCCCCGCGATATTGGCGTCGGACCGCAAGGATTCACTCTCCTCGACATCAGGCTCGCAGTGAACAGAGCCTGCCATGCTTTCGGGGTTGTGAACCAGCGAGGCCCGTTCTCCTGTGGATGAATCCACCCGGCCTGTGGATGAACTCATGCCCTCGGCCGGGCGACGGTCGCGCGGCATGGCAGCCGCGCGACCACGATTGATGATTCCGTGCAGCAAGGAGCGATGTTTCACGTGAAACACGATGCATATGACGCATCGCTACTCGGCCGCGACACTCCGTAATGCGTAGTTTTGCCAGCTTGTATGGAGCATCGCCACCGGCAGACGGCCCAGTGCCGCCCCGCCTCAGCGGCGCCGCCGGGCCCGGCCGGTCCGGGCCGCCTTGGCCCGCTTCGCCGCGAAGCGCACACCGCCGGGGCTCTCCCCGCACTCGACCCGCACCACGGTGGACATCGGGTCCACGATGCCCTCGCCGACCTGGAACACCGAGGTGCGCACGACGCCGAGCTTGCTCAGCGCCGCCCGCGCGGCCGTGAGCTCCTCCTCCGCGGTGTCGCCCTTGAGGGCCAGCATCTCGCCGTACGGCCGCAGCAGCGGCACGCCCCAGCCGGCCAGCCGGTCCAGCGGCGCCACGGCCCGGGCCGTCACCACGTGCACCGGCGGCACCTTGCCCAGCATCTCCTCGGCCCGGCCGCGCACCACCGTGACATGGTCCAGCCCCAGCAGCTCGACGACCTCCTGGAGGAACGTCGTGCGCCGCAGCAACGGCTCCAGCAGCGTGATCTGCAGGTCGGGACGGACCAGGGCCAGCGGGATGCCCGGCAGCCCGGCGCCCGAGCCCACGTCGCACACCGAGACGCCCTCGGGCACGGCCTCGGACAGCACCGCACAGTTCAGCAGGTGCCGCTCCCACAGCCGGGGAACCTCACGGGGGCCGATCAGTCCGCGCTGCACACCCGCATCCGAGAGCAGCTCCGCATAGCGGACGGCCTCCGGAAAGCGGTCACCGAATACCGCCCGCGCCACCGCGGGCGCCGGGGGGAGCTCCGCTGCCTCTTCCACGAGAACCGTCCTTCCGTACAACGTTGTTCTGGGACCCGGGCGACCAGAGGCCCGGGGAGTTCTGAGTATCGGGGAAACCACGGCCCCGTCTGCGAACAGACGGGGCCGTGGCTACCTGGAATCGGTACGTGACGTCAGGCCGGAAGAACGACCACGCGGCGCTGGGGCTCCTCGCCCTCGGACTCGCTGCGCAGGCCCGCGGCGGCCACCGCGTCGTGGACGACCTTGCGCTCGAACGGCGTCATCGGGTCGAGCCGGACGGCCTGCCCGGTGCTCTTGGCCTCGTCCGCCGCCTGGGCGCCGATCTTGGACAGCTCCTGGCGCTTGCGCGCGCGGAAGCCGGCGATGTCGAGCATCAGACGGCTGCGGTCACCGGTCTCCCGGTTCACCGCGAGCCGGGTCAGCTCCTGGAGCGCCTCCAGCACCTCACCGTCACGGCCCACCAGCTTCTGCAGGTCACGGCTGGTGGAGTCGCTGATGATCGACACCGAGGCGCGGTCGGCCTCGACATCCATGTCGATGTCCCCGTCGAGGTCGGCGATGTCCAGCAGCCCCTCGAGGTAGTCGGCCGCGATCTCGCCCTCCTGCTCCAGGCGGGACAGGGTGTCGGTGCCCTCGGCGGCGGCCGCACTGGTCTGAGGCTGTGTGTCCGTCACGGTGGACTCCTTCTTCACTTCTTGGACGGGTGCTTGGGCCGCTGCGGGCCGCCCTTGCGCTGCCCGGACTTGGCGTTGCGGGCAGCGCCGCCCGCCGGCTTGGGCTTGCTGTCCTCGGCCTGATTCTGCTGCTCGTCGACCGCCTGCTCACCGGCGGAGGACTGGCCGCCGGTCTGCCGCTGGGCCTTGGTCTGCCGCTTCGGCTGCTGGCGGGAGGCACGAGCGGCGTCGGCCGCCTTCTTGGCCTCGACCTGGGCCGGGTCCTCCTTGAGCTTGCCCTTGGCCCGCAGGCGCTCCTGGCGCTGCTCGAAGGCCAGGCTGCCCGGAGTGGGGTTGCGGCGGATGACGAACATCTGCTGGCCCATCGTCCACACGTTGGTGGTCAGCCAGTAGACCAGGACACCGACCGGGAAGTTGATGCCGAAGACGGCGAACATGATCGGGAAGACGTACATCAGCATCTTCTGCTGCTGCATGAACGGCGTCTTCACCGTGAGGTCGACGTTCTTCGTCATCAGCTGGCGCTGCGTGTAGAACTGCGACAGCGACATCAGGACGATCATGATGATCGTGACGACGCGGACGTCCGTCAGCGTGGCGCCGAGGCTCTCGATCTTGCCCGCGTTGTCCATGAACTTCGCGGACAGCGGGGCACCGAAGATGTGTGCCTTACGGGCGCTGTCCAGCAGCGACTGGTCGATGACGCCGACCGTCTTGCCCTGCGCGATGTGGTTCAGGACCTGGTACAGCGAGATGAAGAAGGGCGACTGGGCCAGGATCGGGAGACAGCTCGAGAGCGGGTTGGTGCCCGTCTCCTTGTAGAGCTTCATCATCTCTTCGGACTGGCGCTGCTTGTCGCTCTTGTAACGCTCCTGGATCGCCTTCATCTTCGGCTGGAGCGCCTGCATGTTCCGCGTGGCCTTGATCTGCTTCACGAAGAGCGGGATCAGGCAGATGCGGATCAGCACCACCAGCGAGACGATGGACAGACCCCACGCCGCGCCACTGTTCCTGTCGAAGATGAGGCTGTAGAACGAGTGGAACTGGACGATGATCCAGGAAACAGCGTAATAGAGGGGACCGAGGATCGTGTCCACGAATCAGGCTCCTTGGGCGTTGGGCTGAGTCTCGGGCTGTGCGACGGACCCCGTGGTGGGGTGCCCGCCCAGTCGGCTCCTCAGCCGCTGGTGCCAGACCGGACGCTTCCGGGGAGGGACGTGGTCGACGCCACCGAGCGACCACGGGTTGCAGCGCAGGATGCGCCAGGCCGTCAGCACCGTGCCTTTGACCGCACCATGCCGGTCAATGGCCGTGTAACCGTAGTGCGAGCACGACGGGTAGTACTTGCAGACCGGCCCCAGCAGGGGGCTGATGGTCCACTGGTAAATCTTGATCAACCACAGCAGCGGATACTTCACTGTGCGCTCCCTCCCGGGTGGATTCCGGGGTTCCGGGGGTCTCCCTCCGGGGGATTGCTTCGCGGCGCCCCTCCCAGCAGCCGCTGCAGCGCGGTATCGAGATCGCGGGCCAGCTGGGCGTGGTCCGCCTCGCCCGCGCCGGGCAGGGCTCGCACCACCACCAGGCTACCGGCGGGCAGCTGATCCAGCCGGTCGCGCACGAGATGGCGCAGCCGGCGCTTGACCAGGTTGCGGACGACGGCCCCGCCCACGGCCTTGCTCACGACGAAACCCGCACGCACCGGGGAGGCTGTGCTCCCAGGTGTGTGCGGGTCCGTGGTACCGCTGCGAAGGTGGACGACGAGGAGCGGGCGGCCGGCCCTGCGTCCTCGGCGCATCGCGGTCGCGAAGTCCTCGCGCCGCCTCAGCCGAGACTCGGAAGGCAGCACGTCATTGGACCTTGACGTCAGGCTGCTCAGGCCGACAGGCGGGCGCGACCCTTGCCACGGCGGGACGCGAGGATCGCGCGGCCGGCACGGGTACGCATGCGCAGGCGGAAGCCGTGGGTCTTCGCGCGACGGCGGTTGTTCGGCTGGAAGGTGCGCTTGCTCACTCGGGGGCTCCAGAAATGTGTGATGGCGGGACATCGCCTGGCTGTCACCGTGCGCCCACGAGGAACTCGCAATACGCCCAAGTGCACCGCTTCATGACCTCACCCTCGGGCGTGGTCGTTGCCCATCGGAGGCAGGCGGCAGCAGCCATCGACAACTCGACCTGGTCACGGTACGCGCGGTTACGCCATCCGGTCAAACCGGCAGCGCACCAGGGGTACACCGTAGCCTCCCGCAGGTCCCGTCCGTGCTGGGCACGCAGGGGAGCGGTGCCGGGCGGGGCATGGCACATTTGTGCACACCCTGTGGACAACGACTTGAACCGCGCACCGTGGCCTGACTACCGTGGCTCAACTCCGAATCCTTCCCGCCCGTCCCGAGAACCACACATTCGTGGGACTCCAGGGCGCCCCGCTGACTGAGAGAGCGTGCCCTGTGGCTGACCTGCCCGCCGATCTTGCCGCAGTGTGGCCGCGCGTACTCGAACAGCTCCTGGGCGAGGGCCGTGGCGGCGTGGAGAGCAAGGACGAGCACTGGATCCGGCGCTGCCAGCCCCTGGCCCTGGTCGCCGACACCGCGCTGCTCGCGGTGCCCAACGAGTTCGCCAAGGGCGTCCTGGAGGGCCGGCTGGCCCCGATCGTCGGCGAGACCCTCAGCCGTGAGTGCGGCCGCCCGATCCGGATCGCGATCACCGTCGACGACTCCGCGGGCGCGCTGCCGGAGCCCCGCCCGCAGGAGCACCGCCCCCCGGAGAGCCGGCAGCCGTACGACGGCCGTGAGCCGTACGAGCCCTACGAGGGCCAGGGCGGCGGCTACGGCGTCCGCCAGGCCCCGCAGGACGACCTGCCGAACGTCCGGCCGGCCTACCCCGACTACCAGCAGCCGCGGCCCGAGCCCGGTGCCTGGCCCCGGCACGGCGGCCCCTCGGGCCCGGCCGGGCCCGAGCGGGGCGGCGACTACGGCTGGCAGCAGCCGCGCCTGGGCGGTTTCGCCGAGGCCGAGCGCGACCCGTACGCCTCGCAGCACGGCGACGCCCCGTATCCGCAGCAGTACGAGCAGCAGCCGGACTACCGCTCCGCCGCGCCCGAGCGCCCGGCGTACGAGCCGCAGCGCCGCGAGCTGCCCGACGGCCTCCCCCGGTCCGCACCGGGCGGCGGGGACCGCGGCGAGCGGCCGTCGTCCGGCGGGGCACAGCCCGCGTCGGGCTCCGGCGAGCCGACGGCCCGGCTGAACCCCAAGTACCTCTTCGACACCTTCGTCATCGGCGCGTCCAACCGCTTCGCCCACGCGGCGGCGGTCGCCGTGGCCGAGGCGCCGGCCAAGGCCTACAACCCCCTCTTCATCTACGGGGAGTCGGGCCTCGGCAAGACCCATCTGCTGCACGCCATCGGGCACTACGCGCGCAACCTCTACCCGGGCACGCGGGTGCGCTACGTGAGCTCCGAGGAGTTCACCAACGAGTTCATCAACTCCATCCGCGACGGCAAGGCGGACGCGTTCCGCAAGCGCTACCGCGACATGGACATCCTGCTGGTCGACGACATCCAGTTCCTGGCGAGCAAGGAGTCGACGCAGGAGGAGTTCTTCCACACCTTCAACACCCTGCACAACGCGAACAAGCAGATCGTGCTGTCCTCGGACCGGCCGCCCAAGCAGCTGGTGACCCTGGAGGACCGGCTGCGCAACCGCTTCGAGTGGGGCCTGATCACGGACGTGCAGCCGCCCGAGCTGGAGACGCGGATCGCGATCCTGCGGAAGAAGGCCGTCCAGGAGCAGCTCAACGCCCCGCCGGAGGTCCTGGAGTTCATCGCCTCCCGCATCTCGCGCAACATCCGCGAGCTGGAGGGCGCGCTGATCCGGGTCACCGCCTTCGCCAGCCTCAACCGGCAGCCGGTGGACCTCGGGCTGACCGAGATCGTCCTCAAGGACCTGATCCCCGGCGGCGAGGACGCCTCGCCCGAGATCACCGCGCCGGCCATCATGGCGGCGACGGCCGACTACTTCGGGCACACCGTCGAGGACCTGTGCGGAGCCTCGCGCAGCCGGGTGCTGGTGACGGCCCGGCAGATCGCGATGTACCTGTGCCGTGAGCTGACGGACCTGTCGCTGCCGAAGATCGGTGCGCAGTTCGGCGGCCGCGACCACACGACCGTGATGCACGCGGACCGCAAGATCCGTGCGCTGATGGCCGAACGGCGTTCCATCTACAACCAGGTGACGGAGCTGACGAACCGCATCAAGAACGGCTGAGCACTCGCTCTGAGAGCGCGGAAGGGCGCTCCGGGAGGCCTCCCGGAGCGCCCTTCGCCGTTTCCGGACGGCCCCGGGGGCACGCCGGCGGCGGTCCCGCACCGGGAGCAGTGTTCGAATACAAGCCCCGGACCAGCAGTTCTCCACAGATCGGGCCCCGAACGGCCGTCCACACCCTGGGGACCCGGAAGTTATCCCGAACGTGTCCACAGACCGGGCTGTTGATATGCCATCAGACGAGGTCACGGGGGTGTGGATTTGTGGCCGACGGGGTTCCACAGCCTGTGGACAGCGGGACTGCCCACAGCCTCGCTCCGCGTTGTCCACCGGCAACCCACAGGAGAACCGGTCTTATACACAGCCTTTCCACACTCCTGTCCACTGTTCGGCAACGAAACGCCGGGGATCACCGCACCGAGTGAAAGGCGTCACACCAAGATGCCGGGTTGGCCTGTGGGGAACGTGGGTAAACCTGGGGACACGGCTGGGGAGAAGTGGCCCCCGCCTGTGCACCGGGTGTGCAGAACTTTCCGCAGTCCACAGCGGACCCGGTTTTTCCACTGCCCGCGCCCACAGGCCCGGTGGACAAAAAATCGGTCCTGACCTGGGCAAAGGAAGTTTTCCACGGTTTCCACAGGCCCTACTACTACGACCACAGAGTTCAGCCGGAAAACTCGCTTCGAAGTGGGTCCTGTGCACAACTCGGCCTCGGGCCTCGCCACGCCTCCGACCTCGACTTGACCGCCGACAGCACCAGCTGTCAGCGACGTGCGTCAGACTGGTCTCCGGCAACTCAGCCGACGACGACGCCAGCAGGGCGAGCCAGCAACAAGCAGGAGGCGGTACCGGTGAAGATCCGGGTGGAGCGCGATGTACTCGCGGAGGCAGTGGCCTGGGCGGCTCGCAGCCTCCCGGCCCGTCCGCCGGTGCCGGTCCTCGCGGGCCTGCTGCTGAAGGCGGAGGAGGGCTCGCTGAGCCTCTCCGGTTTCGACTACGAGGTCTCGGCCCGCGTCTCGGTCGAGGCGGACGTGGAGGAGGACGGCACCGTCCTCGTCTCCGGCCGGCTCCTCGCCGACATCTGCCGGGCACTTCCCAACAGGCCTGTGGAGATCTCCACGGACGGCGTGCGCGTCACCGTCGTCTGCGGCTCCTCGCGATTCACACTCCACACCCTGCCTGTGGAGGAGTACCCGGCGCTGCCGCAGATGCCGACCGCGACGGGCACCGTCCCGGCCGAGGTCTTCGCCTCCGCCGTCTCCCAGGTCGCCATCGCCGCCGGCCGTGACGACACGCTGCCCGTGCTCACCGGTGTGCGGATCGAGATCGAGGGCGACACCGTCACGCTGGCCTCCACCGACCGCTACCGCTTCGCGGTCCGCGAGTTCATGTGGAAGCCCGAGACCCCGGACATCTCCGCGGTCGCCCTGGTGCCCGCCAAGACCCTGCTGGACACCGCCAAGTCGCTCAGCAGCGGCGACACGGTGGCGCTGGCGCTGGCCGGCTCCGGAGCGGGCGAGGGCCTGATCGGCTTCGAGGGCGCCGGGCGCCGTACGACGACCCGCCTGCTCGAGGGCGACCTGCCGAAGTACCGCACGCTGTTCCCGACCGAGTTCAACTCCGTCGCCGTGATCGAGACCGCCCCGTTCGTCGAGGCCGTCAAGCGCGTGGCACTCGTCGCCGAGCGGAACACCCCGGTGCGCCTGAGCTTCGAGCAGGGCGTGCTGATCCTGGAGGCCGGCTCCAGCGACGATGCACAGGCTGTGGAGCGGGTCGACGCCCAGCTCGACGGCGACGACATCTCGATCGCCTTCAACCCCGGCTTCCTGCTCGAGGGCCTCTCGGCCATCGACTCCCCGGTGGCCCAGCTGTCCTTCACCACCTCCACCAAGCCGGCGCTGCTGAGCGGCAAGCCGGCGGTCGACGCGGAGGCGGACGACGCGTACAAGTACCTGATCATGCCGGTGCGCCTGTCCGGCTGAGGACGACGACCGAGGGGGTGCGGGCTCTCACCGTTGAGCGCCTGTACCCCACAGGTGTGCACCCGACCCCGGGCGTAGGCTCGTAGAGCAGGTACGCATCGCAATCAAGGCAAGAGGATCACCCATGGAGCTCGGTCTCGTCGGTCTCGGCAAGATGGGCGGCAACATGCGCGAGCGCATCCGCCGCGCAGGCCACACCGTCATCGGATACGACCGCAACCCGGACCTGGCGGACGTCCACAGCCTCAAGGAGCTTGTGGATTCCCTGCAGGGTCCGCGCGTCGTGTGGGTCATGGTCCCGGCCGGCGCCGCCACCCAGTCCACCGTCGACGAGCTCGCCGAGCTGCTCTCCCCCGGCGACGTGGTCGTCGACGGCGGGAACTCCCGCTGGACGGACGACGAGAAGCACGCCGAGGAGCTCGCGGCCAAGGGCATCGGCTTCGTCGACTGCGGCGTCTCGGGCGGCGTCTGGGGCCTGGAGAACGGTTACGCCCTGATGTACGGCGGCGACGCCGAGAACGTGGCGAAGGTCCAGCCGGTCTTCGACGCGCTCAAGCCCGAGGGCGACTTCGGCTCGGTCCACGCGGGCAAGGTCGGCGCCGGCCACTTCGCCAAGATGGTCCACAACGGCATCGAGTACGCGATGATGCAGGCCTACGCCGAGGGCTGGGAGCTGCTGGAGAAGGTCGACTCCGTCACCGACGTGCGCGAGGTCTTCCGCTCCTGGCAGGAGGGCACGGTCATCCGCTCCTGGCTGCTCGACCTGGCCGTCAACGCCCTCAATGAGGACGAGCACCTGGACGGCCTGCGCGGCTTCGCCGCCGACTCCGGCGAGGGCCGCTGGACGGTCGAGGCCGCCATCGACAACGCCGTGCCGCTCCCCGCGATCACGGCCTCCCTCTTCGCGCGGTTCGCCTCGCGCCAGGAGGACTCGCCGCAGATGAAGATGATCGCCGCGCTGCGCAACCAGTTCGGCGGCCACGCGGTCGAGACCAAGAAGTAAGCAACAGCCGGGGGAGGTCGGCTCGCCACTCATGCACGTTTCGCATCTGTCGCTGGCCGACTTCCGCTCGTACGCCCGGGCCGAGGTCCCGCTCGACGCGGGCGTCACGGCCTTCGTGGGCCCCAACGGCCAGGGCAAGACCAATCTCGTCGAGGCCGTCGGCTACCTGGCGACCCTCGGCAGCCACCGGGTCTCCTCCGACGCGCCCCTGGTGCGGATGGGGGCGGACCGGGCGGTCGTCCGCGCCTCGGTCGTCCGGGGCGAGCGGCAGCAGCTGATCGAGCTGGAGCTCAACCCCGGCAAGGCCAACCGGGCCCGCATCAACCGCTCCTCCCAGGTCAGACCGCGCGACGTGCTGGGCATCGTGCGCACGGTCCTGTTCGCGCCCGAGGACCTCGCGCTGATCAAGGGCGACCCGGGCGAGCGCCGCCGCTTCCTGGACGAGCTGATCACGGCCCGGGCCCCGCGCATGGCGGGCGTGCGCTCGGACTACGAGCGCGTGCTCAAGCAGCGCAACACCCTGCTGAAGTCGGCCGCGATGGCCCGCCGCCACGGCGGCCGGCAGCTGGACCTCTCCACCCTCGACATCTGGGACCAGCACCTGGCCCGCGCGGGCGCCGAACTGCTCGCGCAGCGGCTCGACCTGATCACCACGCTGCGCCCGCTGGCCGACAAGGCGTACGAGCAGCTGGCTCCCGGCGGCGGCCCGGTCTCCTTCGACTACCGCGGCCCGGCCGGCATCGAGGACGCGCAGACCCGCGAGGAGCTGTACGAGGCCCTGCTGGCCGCGCTCGCCGAGGCCCGCAAGCAGGAGATCGAGCGCGGCGTGACGCTGGTCGGTCCGCACCGCGACGAGCTGCTGCTCAAGCTCGGCCGGCTGCCCGCCAAGGGCTACGCGAGCCACGGCGAGTCCTGGTCCTACGCGCTGGCGCTGCGCCTGGCCTCGTACGAGCTGCTGCGCTCCGAGGGCGACGAGCCGGTGCTGGTGCTGGACGACGTCTTCGCCGAGCTGGACGCCCGGCGCCGGGAGCGGCTGGCGGAGCTCGTCGCGCCGGGCGAGCAGGTGCTGGTGACGGCCGCTGTGGACGACGACGTGCCGGACGTGCTGGTGGGCGCGCGGTACGCGGTCGCGGAAGGTGCGGTCGAGCGCGTATGAGCGAGCAGTCCCTCCCCGAGCCCGCCGCCCCCAAGCCGCCGGAGCCGTCCGGCGTGGACCTGGCGCGGGTCGCGCTGCGCGCCGCGAAGGAGCAGGCACGGGCGCGCGGCAACGCGGCGCAGCAGAAGAAGCAGGCACGCCGCGGCGGCCTGCGCTCCGGGGCACGCGCCGACGGCCGCGACCCGCTGCCGCTGGGCGCCGCGATCAACCGCCTGATCACCGAGCGCGGCTGGGAGACGCCCGCGGCGGTGGGCGGGGTGATGGGCCGCTGGCCGCAGATCGTGGGCCCGGAGGTGGCCCTGCACTGCGAGCCGCAGAAGTACGACGAGGACGAGCGCGTGCTGACGGTGCAGTGCGACGCGACGGCGTGGGCGACGCAGCTGCGGCTGCTGGCCCCGCAGCTGGTGGCCCGGCTCAACGCGGACCTGGGCCAGGGCACCGTAAAAATGATCAAGGTGCTGGGCCCGGCCGGCCCCGCACGCCGGTACGGCTCGCTGCGGGCCCCCGGCAGCCGCGGCCCGGGCGACACCTACGGGTGATCCGGCGCGGCGGGTTGACCCGTGATGCGCATGATGCGGCGCGCGACTGCGCGCACCGTAGCGGGTGGTTGACATCCGGAAGCGCTGAGTGCCGCTGTGAGCGTCTTGGAGCCCCGGTCGCCGTATAGGGAGTCGGCTGATGCCGGTTCAGGGCGGCACGTGAGGACTCAGGCACCGCCAAACCCCCATTCATGTCGGCGCTACCGGTAGACTGGTGACAATCCCGCCGGCTTGCGGGACTCGTCGACCAACGCAGAACGACGCAGCCGCTCCTGCCTGCCCCGGGCGGGGTCCCCCCGCCGCAGGCGGGGGAAGGCCTGTGCTGTGCCAGAAAGGGCGCTTCGTGGCCGATTCCGGCAACCCCAACGAGAACATCACCCCCTCCGAGGTCGTGGACGCCGAGTCCGGCGCACCCGCCGGAGTGTCGTACGACGCCAGCGCGATCACCGTTCTGGAGGGTCTGGACGCCGTCCGCAAGCGGCCCGGCATGTACATCGGCTCGACCGGTGAGCGTGGTCTGCATCACCTCGTGTACGAGGTCGTCGACAACTCCGTCGACGAGGCCCTGGCCGGGCACGCGGACACCATCGATGTGACGATCCTGCCCGACGGCGGCGTGTGCGTCGTCGACAACGGCCGTGGCATTCCGGTCGACATCGTGCCCTCCGAGGGGAAGCCGGCCGTCGAGGTCGTGCTGACCGTGCTGCACGCGGGCGGCAAGTTCGGCGGCGGCGGCTACGCCGTCTCCGGTGGTCTGCACGGCGTCGGCGTCTCCGTCGTCAACGCCCTGTCGACGCGCGTCGCCGTCGAGGTCAAGCGCGACGGCTTCCGCTGGACCCAGGACTACAAGCTCGGTGCTCCCACCGCCCCGCTGCAGAAGAACGACGCGACGGACGAGACCGGCACCTCGGTCACCTTCTGGGCCGACGGCGACATCTTCGAGACCACCGAGTACTCCTTCGAGACGCTCTCGCGGCGTTTCCAGGAGATGGCGTTCCTGAACAAGGGCCTGACCATCTCGCTGACGGACGAGCGCCCGGACCACGTGGACGAGGAGGGCAAGGCCCTCACCGTCCGGTACCACTACGAGGGCGGCATCTCCGACTTCGTCACGTACCTCAACTCCCGCAAGGGCGAGCTGGTTCACCCCACGGTGATCTCGTTCGAGTCCGAGGACAAGGAGCGGATGCTCTCCCTCGAGGTCGCGATGCAGTGGAACACCCAGTACAGCGAGGGTGTCTACAGCTTCGCGAACACCATCCACACCCACGAGGGCGGTACGCACGAAGAGGGCTTCCGCGCTGCGCTGACGGGTCTGATCAACCGTTACGCCCGGGACAAGAAGCTGCTGCGGGAGAAGGACGACAACCTCACGGGCGACGACATCCGCGAGGGTCTGACGGCGATCATCTCGGTCAAGCTGGGCGAGCCGCAGTTCGAGGGCCAGACCAAGACCAAGCTGGGCAACACGGAGGCCAAGACCTTCGTGCAGAAGGTCGTCCACGAGCAGCTCACGGACTGGCTGGACCGCAACCCCAACGAGTCCGCGGACATCATCCGCAAGTCCATCCAGGCGGCCACCGCCCGGGTGGCGGCCCGCAAGGCGCGTGATCTGACCCGCCGCAAGGGCCTGCTGGAGACGGCGTCGCTGCCGGGCAAGCTCTCGGACTGCCAGTCCAACGACCCGGCCAAGTGCGAGATCTTCATCGTCGAGGGCGACTCCGCCGGCGGTTCGGCCAAGTCCGGCCGCAACCCGGAGTACCAGGCGATCCTCCCGATCCGCGGCAAGATCCTCAACGTCGAGAAGGCGCGGATCGACAAGATCCTGCAGAACACCGAGATCCAGGCGCTGATCTCCGCGTTCGGCACCGGCGTGCACGAGGACTTCGACATCTCGAAGCTCCGCTATCACAAGATCATTCTGATGGCGGACGCCGACGTCGACGGCCAGCACATCAATACCCTGCTGCTGACCTTCCTGTTCCGCTTCATGCGGCCGCTGGTCGAGGCCGGGCACGTCTACCTCTCCCGTCCCCCGCTCTACAAGATCAAGTGGGGCAGGGACGACTTCGAGTACGCCTACTCCGACCGCGAGCGCGACGCGCTGATCCAGCTCGGCCGGGAGAACGGCAAGCGCATCCGCGAGGACTCCATCCAGCGCTTCAAGGGTCTCGGCGAGATGAACGCCGAGGAGCTGCGCGTCACCACCATGGACGTCGACCACCGCGTCCTCGGCCAGGTCACGCTGGACGACGCCGCCCAGGCGGACGACCTGTTCTCGGTGCTGATGGGCGAGGACGTCGAGGCACGGCGCTCGTTCATCCAGCGCAACGCCAAGGACGTCCGCTTCCTCGACATCTGAGTCGGCCGGACAACAGCAGCCGCTCGAAAGGACTTTGAACAGCAATGGCCGACGAGACCTCCCCTGAGGCCCCCGTGACGCCCGACGGCACCACGCCGGAGGGCCAGCCCGCCACCATCGAGGGCGTGGGCATGCGTGTCGAGCCCGTCGGGCTCGAGACGGAGATGCAGCGCTCGTATCTCGACTACGCGATGAGCGTCATCGTCTCGCGTGCGCTCCCCGACGTCCGTGACGGCCTCAAGCCGGTGCACCGCCGCGTGCTCTACGCGATGTACGACGGCGGTTACCGGCCCGAGAAGGGCTTCTACAAGTGCGCCCGCGTCGTCGGTGACGTCATGGGTACGTACCACCCGCACGGTGACGCCTCCATCTACGACGCGCTCGTCCGCCTGGCCCAGCCCTGGGCGATGCGGATGCCGCTGGTCGACTCCAACGGCAACTTCGGTTCCCCGGGCAACGACCCGGCCGCCGCCATGCGGTACACCGAGTGCAAGATGGCGCCGCTGTCGATGGAGATGGTCCGGGACATCGACGAGGAGACCGTCGACTTCCAGGACAACTACGACGGCCGCAACCAGGAGCCGACGGTCCTGCCGTCGCGCATCCCCAACCTGTTGGTGAACGGTTCCGCCGGCATCGCCGTCGGCATGGCCACCAACATCCCGCCGCACAACCTGCGCGAGGTGGCCGAGGGTGCCCAGTGGTACCTGGCCAACCCGGAGGCCACCCCCGAGGAACTGCTCGACGCGCTCGTCGAGCGCATCAAGGGCCCCGACTTCCCGACCGGCGCCCTCGTGGTGGGCCGCAAGGGCATCGAGGAGGCGTACCGCACCGGCCGCGGCTCGATCACCATGCGTGCCGTGGTCCAGGTCGAGGAGATCCACAACCGCCAGTGCCTGGTGGTCACCGAACTCCCCTACCAGGTCAACCCGGACAACCTCGCGCAGAAGATCGCCGACCTGGTGAAGGACGGCCGGATCGGCGGCATCGCCGACGTCCGCGACGAGACCTCGTCCCGTACCGGCCAGCGCCTGGTCATCGTCCTCAAGCGGGACGCGGTCGCCAAGGTCGTCCTCAACAACCTGTACAAGCACACCGATCTGCAGACCAACTTCGGCGCGAACATGCTGGCGCTGGTCGACGGCGTGCCGCGCACCCTGTCGCTGGACGCCTTCATCCGCAACTGGGTCACGCACCAGGTCGAGGTCATCGTCCGGCGCACCCGCTTCCGGCTGCGCAAGGCCGAGGAGCGCGCCCACATCCTGCGCGGTCTGCTCAAGGCGCTCGACGCGATCGACGAGGTCATCGCGCTGATCCGGCGCAGTGACACGGTCGACGTCGCCCGCGAGGGTCTGATGGGCCTGCTGCAGATCGACGAGATCCAGGCGAACGCGATCCTGGAGATGCAGCTGCGCCGGCTGGCCGCCCTGGAGCACCGGAAGATCACCGCGGAGCACGACGAACTCCAGGCGAAGATCAACGAGTACAACGCGATCCTCGCCTCGCCCGAGCGGCAGCGCACGATCATCAGCGAGGAACTCACCGCGATCGTCGAGAAGTTCGGCGAGGACCGGCGCTCCGCGCTGGTGCCCTTCGAAGGCGACATGTCCATCGAGGACCTGATCGCCGAGGAGGACATCGTCGTCACGATCACCCGCAGCGGGTACGTGAAGCGCACCAAGACCGAGGACTACCGCTCGCAGAAGCGCGGCGGCAAGGGCGTGCGCGGCACGAAGCTGCGGGAAGACGACATCGTCGACCACTTCTTCGTCTCCACCACGCACCACTGGCTGCTGTTCTTCACCAACAAGGGCCGCGTCTACCGGGCCAAGGCCTACGAACTCCCGGACGCCGGCCGTGACGCCCGCGGCCAGCACGTGGCCAACCTGCTGGCCTTCCAGCCGGACGAGAAGATCGCCCAGATCCTCGCCGTCCGCGACTACGAGGCCGCGCCGTACCTGGTGCTGGCCACCAAGTCCGGTCTGGTGAAGAAGACTCCGCTGAAGGACTACGACTCGCCCCGCTCCGGCGGCGTCATCGCCATCAACCTCCGCGAGACGGACAGCGGTGCCGAGGACGAACTCATCGGCGCCGAGCTGGTGTCGGCCGAGGACGACCTGCTGCTGGTCAGCAAGAAGGCCCAGTCCATCCGGTTCACCGCGACGGATGAAGCACTGCGCCCGATGGGCCGTGCCACTTCGGGTGTCAAGGGCATGAGCTTCCGCGAGGGTGACGAGCTGCTCTCGATGAACGTCGTGCGTCCGGGCACCTTCGTCTTCACCGCCACCGACGGCGGTTACGCGAAGCGGACCAACGTCGACGAGTACCGCGTCCAGGGCCGCGGCGGCCTGGGCATCAAGGCCGCCAAGATCGTGGAGGACCGCGGTTCGCTGGTCGGCGCCCTGGTGGTCGAGGAGCGCGACGAGATCCTGGCGATCACCCTCGGGGGCGGCGTGATCCGGACCCGGGTCGACGAAGTCCGCGAGACCGGCCGTGACACCATGGGCGTCCAACTGATCAACCTGGGCAAGCGCGATGCCGTCGTCGGCATCGCCCGTAACGCCGAGGCCGGTCGCGAGGCGGACGTCGTCGAGGAGTTGACCGGCACGGACGAGGGCGACGGGTCTGCGGCTGCCGAGGGCGTACAGCCCCCGGCCGAGGACACCGAGGAGTAGTTCGTGAGTCGAGCCACGGGCACCGCGACCGGCGGTGCCGGCGTCAAACGGAGCGGCTCCGCCCGCACCGTCACCGATACCGCAGGCGCCCGTGGCTCGGATTCCGACGGCGAGTCCGGGGCAGTAATCCCCGGCGAGCGCTCCGGGTCGGACGGGAGCAGCGGCACCAGGTCCGCAGGCAGGGGGAGAACCGTGACGGAGACCCGAGGTCCGAAGCCCTATCACCCGCCGAAGGCGTACGAGCCTCCGGCGGACCGTTCCGGACCGGATTCCGCATCGGAATCCGGTCCGAAGTCCGCTGCCGCGGAGAAGGGGGCCCGCGGCGGCAAGGGGGCCGCTGCGGCCCCGAAGACGGCCAAGACGGCCCAGGAGGCCCGGAAGAAGAACGTGCAGGAGCAGCCGGCAGCAGCGGCGGTTCCCGGGCCCCGTACGGCTCCTGCGGCCCCGCGTACGCGCAAGGCCCGGCTGCGGGTGGCCAAGGCCGACCCGTGGTCGGTGATGAAGGTCAGCTTCCTGCTGTCGCTCGCCCTGGGCGTCTGCACCATCGTGGCCGCCGCCGTGCTGTGGACGGTCCTGGACGCCATGGGTGTGTTCTCCGCGGTCGGCGGGACCATCAGCGACGCCACCTCGGGCGAGGGCGGCGGGTTCGACCTGGAGTCGTTCCTGTCGCTGCCGCACGTGCTGCTCTTCACGTCCGTCATCGCGGTCATCGACGTGGTGCTGGCGACCGCCCTGGCGACGCTGGGAGCGTTCGTCTACAACCTCTCCGCCGGTTTCACTGGCGGTGTGGAGCTGACCCTGGCGGAGGACGAATAGCGGCTTCAGGGGCCCGGCCAGGCACGATTTTGGTACCGGGCCCCAAGTGCGCTAATCTTTCGGTGCAGCCAGCGAGGGGCTATAGCTCAGACGGTTAGAGCGCTTCCCTGATAAGGAAGAGGCCACAGGTTCAAGTCCTGTTAGCCCCACCGGCACGATCGGCCCGGACGGAATTCTCCGTCCGGGCCGATCGCTTTTGGGGAGTTGGCGCCGGGGGCGAGGTGACGGACGACCGGATCAGGTCACCGATCGGTATCGGCCGGTGTGTATCATCGGCGACCAGAGGTCCCCTTACGTCAAGGAAAGACGAGGTCGCGCGGTGAAGAAGCTGCTCCTGGTCGCACTGGCCGCCATCGGCGGGCTCCTCGTGTACCGGCAGATCCAGGCGGATCGCGCCGAGCAGGATCTGTGGACGGAGGCGACCGACTCCGTGCCCGCAGGTTCGGGTGTGTGAGCCGCAACACGTACTGGAGCGGGGCCCCGGCTGTTGACCAGCCGGGGCCCCGCTTTTTTGCTCCTGCAAATAAAATGATTGCGATAGTGAACTAGCTCGCCCGGAGCGCCCACACGCCGAGCGCCAGGCACAGCAGCGCCACGATCAGCACCGGAACCACCACCTTCGCGGGCGGCCCCGGACGGGCGGACGGCACCTCGTAGGGCCGCGTGGGCGGGTAGGCGGGCCGGGGCGGGGCGAGGACGAAGTCGGCAGGTTCCGCGGGGGGTTCCGCTTCCGCCTCCGGTTCCGTCCGCGGCTCGGGGCCGTCCGGGCCGAACCCCGGCGGCAGCGGGCCGAGCTGGTCGAAGACCTCGATCCGCTCCCCGGCGCCCTGCGCGCCCTGTTCGTCGGCCGGCTCCCCCAGCAGCTCGACGGCGGCCGCCAGGGCCTTGCGCGCCCCCATGGCCGTACGGAACCGGATGGCCGGATCGGGCTGCAGCAGATGCGCCACGACGTCCCACAGCGGCGCGGGAACCTCGTCCGGCGCGTTCGGCACACCGTGTTTCCCGAATCGCTCCACGAGCGCCTCGGCATCGGGTTTGCGGCCCGTGAGCAGATAGAGCGCCACCAGTCCCACGGCGAAGAGATCGGCGGGGAAGTCCGGTTCCTCGCCCAGCATTTGCTCGGGCGCGAAGTAACCGGGGGTCCCCATCACCAAGTTGGTGTCCGTCAGCCGCGGTTCGCCCTTGCGCATGGCGATGCCGAAATCGGAGAGCCGCAAATGCGGGCGGCCCGTTCCGGTGGCCTCCAGGAGGAGATTGGCGGGCTTGATGTCCCGGTGCACCACGTCCTCCGCGTGCACCGCGGCGAGCCCGGACAGCAGCTGGTCGAGCAGGACGCACACGAAATGCGGCGGCAAGGGGCCGTAGTCGCCGATGAGATGGGCCAGCGAGCCCCCGCTCACCACGTCCATGGTGAACAGCACCTTGTCGTCGTCGGCGGCCCAGCTCATGGGGGCCAGGACGTGGGGGTGGTCGATGCGCAGCGCCTGCTCGCGGACGAATCTCATCAGTGTGTGGGCGTCGCTCTGCTGCAGCACCTTGGCGGCCACGTAGCGCCGCCGGCGGCGGTCCCAGGCACGCCAGACCTCCCCCGCCCCGCCGCGCCCGATCGGGTCCACCAGCTCGTAGCGCCCGGCGAAGACCTCACCCATCGGTCGCGGCGCGGTCAGCTCTGGTGCGCCTCGTAGTGGGCGACCGCCTCGGCGGTCCGGCCGGCCCCGTACACCCGCAGGAATTCGGCCAGTTCGGGGTGGGCGGGGCCGAGGGTGTCGGCGGCGGCGATGATGTCCCCCGCGCCCGCCACCGAGCGCAGCAGCGACTGGATCTCGCGGACCACGCGGCGCACGGTCGGCGCACCGCTGCTGGCCGTCGTCTGCGTGGAGTTGAGCACCGAACCCCCCGAGCTCCGCTTGACCTCCTCCATCCGCTCGGCGGCCTCGGCGGCGCTCACGCTGCCGTCGGCGACCTGGCTGGAGAGCTCCTGCAGCGCCTGCACCCGCTGCACCACCGCGGGGTTGCCGATCTTTGCTCGCTGACCGCTCATCAACTGCGAGAGCATGGGCGCCGAAAGACCCAGGACGGAGGCGAGACGGGCCTGGTTGAGACCGAGGTCGTCGATGAGACGGCGGAACAGTGCCCCCAGAGGCTCCCCGTACCAGCTCCGCTGCAGCTCTCGTGCGCGGGCGGTGGCTTCCTGCTGTGCTGCGTCCATCTCGCTCTCCCCTTCGCTTCGCTGCCGCGAATCTTGCGGTGCATCCTACGGAGAGTGGTGGGTCCCGGCGATACCCGGTCGGGAAACACCCCGGGCACCAGGTAGTCTGTTCCCGGACGGGGCCTTAGCTCAGTTGGTAGAGCGCTGTCTTTGCATGGCAGATGTCAGGGGTTCGACTCCCCTAGGCTCCACATCGAAAACCCCTCCGACCAGCAAGAACGCTGTCGGAGGGGTTTCTTCGTGTGTGCGGGAGCGGCGTCAGGGCCGGTCGTTGTCCCCCTCGGGAGAGGCCTCCGTGTCGGCGCGGTCCTGCTTGGCCTGGACCTCCGGGTCGAGGGCCGAGCGGTCCGGGGCGCTGCCGTCGACGGAGGAGAGCGGGGCGCGGTCGGCGACCTCGGTGGGCTCCGGGGGTTCGACGAGCCAGTCCGGGTTGGCCTGCTTGTCCCACCACTTCCAGGCGGCGACGGCACCGCCCGCGAGGAGGCCCAGCAGGGCGAGGCGCCTGACCGCCCGGCCGGTGCGGCAGCGGCGGCTCTTGCGCTTGACGAGCTCGTCGATCTCCTCGGCCGTCACCTGTCCGCGCAGTGCGGCGAGGGCGGCGGCGCTGCGGGAGACCGCCTCCTCCCGGACCGGCTCGGCGGCGGCGCGGGCCTGCGCGACCTTGGGCCCCGCGTACTCGGCGGCCTGCCGCGCGGCTTTGCGGGTCTGCTCCGCGGCGCGCACGGCGGCGGCGTCCACCTTCGGCGGGAGGGTGCCGCGGGCGTGCTCGATGCGGGGATGGAGGTGCGTGTCGTACTGCGCGCGGGCCTGGTGCGCCGCGTCGGCGACCTTGGGCGCGAGCCGCGTCCGGGTCTCGTGCGCGTAGTGCACGGCGGCGTCCCGCGCCGTGCCTGCGTAGGGCGCCACCACTTCCGCGGCGTGGCGCACGCTGTCCTTGGCCGTGCTGGTCGCGGCGCGCACGCTGTCCTTGCGGGTCACGAGAACCTCCTCCTCGGTGGCGTATGGTTTGTCGCCTTTCCACCCGTTGGAAAATCATGCCCGGCGGCGGGCGGTCCGGCACGTGCGAGCGGGCATCCGGGTCAAGTGGGGGAGCTTCGGTCGACAATGCCATGGTTCGCCGCCGCGCGCGGGGCTTTGTGGCTACTGCCGCGGACCCGTCCGTGCGAGGATCGGTAGCCGTCAGTGAACACTATGGAAGGTAGATCGTGGCTGAGCAGCTCTACGCCACCCTGAAGACCAACCAGGGCGACATCGAGATCCGGCTCCTCCCGGACCACGCCCCGAAGACGGTCAAGAACTTCGTCGAGCTCGCCAAGGGCGAGCGCGAGTGGGTCAACCCGGAGACGGGCGCCAAGACCACGGACAAGCTGTACGACGGCACGATCTTCCACCGTGTCATCGAGGGCTTCATGATCCAGGGCGGTGACCCGCTGGGCAACGGCACCGGCGGTCCCGGCTACAAGTTCGGTGACGAGTGCCACCCGGACCTCGCCTTCACCAAGCCGTACCTGCTGGCCATGGCCAACGCCGGTCCGGGCACCAACGGTTCGCAGTTCTTCATCACCGTGTCCCCGACCACGTGGCTGACCGGCAAGCACACCATCTTCGGCGAGGTCAGCAACGACGCGTCGCAGAAGGTCGTGGACGCCATCGCGACGGCCCAGACGAACCCGCGCACCGACCGCCCGGTGAACGACGTTCGCATCGAGTCCGTGGTGATCGAGACCCGCTGACCCACGGGAACCCGGAGCCCCGCCCGTCCGTATGACGGGCGGGGCCGTGTTGTCCGCAAGGTGCCCGCCGAGGGGCCTGCTGAGGGGCCTGCCAAGGGGAGATCATGAACGATCAGGCCGTCTGCTGCTATCGGCATCCGGACCGGGAGACGGGCATCCGCTGCACCCGGTGCGAGCGGCCGATCTGCCCGGAGTGCATGGTCAGCGCCTCGGTCGGCTTCCAGTGCCCGGAGTGCGTGAGCAGCGGGTCCGGCACGGGCCACGACCCGCGGGCGTCCGCGGCGCGCACCATAGCGGGGGCCACCGTGCACGGCTCGGACCCGCGCCTGGTGACCAAGGTCCTGCTGGGGCTCAACGTGGCCGTCTGGATCGCGGTCATGGCCACGGGCAACGGGCTCCTGGACAAGCTGGAGCTGTTCGGCAGGGCGACGACCACGGGTTACGGCCCGCTGGAGGGCGTCGCCGAGGGCGAGTGGTACCGGCTGCTGACGGCGGTGTTCCTGCACCAGCAGCTGATGCACATCGCCTTCAACATGCTCTCGCTCTGGTGGCTCGGCCCGCCGCTGGAGGCGGCGCTGGGCCGGCTGCGCTACACGGCGCTCTACCTGCTGTCCGGACTCGGCGGCAGCGCGCTGACCTATCTCCTCGCCGACCCCCGCCAGCCGTCGCTCGGTGCCTCCGGCGCCATCTTCGGCCTGCTGGGCGCCACGGCGGTGCTGCTGCGCCGGCTCAAGTACGACATGCGCCCGGTGATCGCACTGCTCGTGCTCAACCTGATCTTCACGTTCACCTGGGCCAACATCGCCTGGCAGGCCCACGTGGGCGGTCTCGTGGTGGGCACGGCGGTGGCGTACGGGATGGTGCACGCGCCCCGCGGGAAGCGGGTGCTCGTCCAGCAGCTCACCTGCGCCGCGGCCCTGGCCGCCATCGCCGTGGTGGTGTTCGTGCGGACGCTCCAGCTGACCTAGCCGGGGCCCCGCCGGGGGCCGTCAGGGGCCCATCACCCACACCGGTGGCTGCACAGGTTGTCCACAACGGGTGCCGGATCTTGTGCACCCGGTGGGGAACATCCGTTCCCCACTTTCCCGGCCCTTCTGAGCTGCGTTTCTGCTGGAAGACGCCGGTACGCCCATGGATACGCAGAGCTCGCACCCGGTCACACCGGCGTCAACATCAGGGAAGTTATCCACAGATCTTCTGAGTTTTCCCCACTGTGGACGAGGGTGTGGATAACTCACGGGAAGGCTTGGGGGAAAGCTTGACGGAGAGCGTTACTTCCACTGGGTGGAGACGACGAACCCCGCGGCGATGAAACCGAAGCCGACCACGATGTTCCAGTTGTGCAGCGCCTGGACGGGCATGTCGCCGCCCGTCACGTAGAAGACGACGATCCAGGCCAGGCCGATCAGGAACATCGCCAGCATCAGCGGTGCCACCCAGCGGCGCCCGGCGTTCAGCCTGATGGCCTGCTGCTTCACGGGCGGCGGTGTGAAGTCGTCTTTCTTGCGGATCCGTGACTTCGGCACGAGGAACTCTCCTGTCGATGCGCTGCGTGACCGCGCTGGGCTTCGGGCTGGGTCCGTCCGGGACGGCGGGCCGGGGCAGCGGCTGCCGCCCCCGGGCGTCCGTTAGCGTAGTGCTTCCGCGGCGTCGGAGAGGATAAGGGTACGTTGAGCAATTCTGCCGACTCCACCGGTACACCTGTCCGGCGGTTCCGCTTCCGCCCGGTGCGCCTGCTGACGGCCGCCGTTTTCGCCCTCGCCGGACTCATCTTCTGGACGAGCTTCAACACGGCCAAGGGCACCAATCTCCGCACCGACTCCTCCATGCTGCGGCTGTCCGACCTCATCCAGGAGCGCAGCCACAACAACGGCGCCCTGGAGGAGGGCGCCGCCGCGGCCCGCGCCGAGGTGGACGCCCTCGCGCGGCGCGACAACGGCAACAGCGCCGAGCAGGACAAGCAGCTCACCGCCCTGGAGCAGGCGGCGGGCACCCGGCCGCTGTCCGGCCAGGCCCTGACCGTCACCCTCACCGACGCCCCGCCGAACGCCACCGCGAAGATCCCCGGCGTCCCGGCGCCCCAGCCCAACGACCTCGTCATCCACCAGCAGGACCTCCAGGCCGTCGTCAACGCCCTGTGGCAGGGCGGGGCCAGGGGCATCGAGGTGATGGACCAGCGGCTGATCTCCACGAGCGCCGTCCGCTGCGTCGGCAACACCCTGATCCTCCAGGGCCGCGTCTACTCCCCGCCGTACAAGATCACCGCTGTTGGTGACCGGGGAGCGCTCAAGAAGGCCCTGGACGCCTCTCCCGCGATCCAGAACTACCTCCAGTACGTCGTCGCCTACGGCCTCGGCTGGAAGGTCGAGCAGCGCGAGGCCGTGACTCTTCCGGGGTACTCGGGCACAGTGGATCTCCACTACGCCAAGCCCGTGGGGTGACCCGGGAGGGGGCCGGCCGGTGAGGTTACGACTCGTCGTCCGTACGCTCAGCGAACTGTGCCTGACCATCGGCACGTTGATCGTCCTCTTCGTCGTCTATGTCCTGTACTGGACCGGTGTCCGGGCGGACCACGCCATGGGCGGCGAGATCGGCCGGCTGCACGAGCAGTGGTCCGCGGGGTCCGGCGCCCGGCCCGCGGCCCCCTCGCCTCCGGCGGGGACGGCGGGAACGGCAGAGACGCCGCAGGACGGGCCGTCACCGCAGCCGCGCAGCGGTGCAGCGGGGCAACCGGGGGCGCAGGAGCGCCGGTCCGCGCCGCAGGCGTACCGGGACGGCGCCCCCTTCGCCGTGATGTACATCCCCCGCTTCGGCTCCGGCTGGGCCAAGCCCGTCCTCCAGGGCACCGGGACCGAGCTGCTGAAGAAGGGCCTCGGCCACTACGACCGCACCGCCGGGCTCGGCGCCGCCGGCAACTTCGCGGTCGCCGGGCACCGCCGCACGTACGGCGACCCGTTCAAGGACTTCCCCGAACTGCGGCCCGGCGACGCCGTGGTGCTCACCGACGGGGCCACCTGGTACACCTACCGCCTCGACACCCGGCCGTACACGACGCTCCCCGACGACACCGCCGTCGTCGACCCTGTCCCCGCCCACTCCGGCTACCGGGGCCCCGGCCGCTATCTGACGCTCACGACCTGCGAACCGGAGTGGGGCCACAGCCACCGGCTGATCGTGTGGGGGCACTTGGAGGACACCCGGCCGGTGGAGGAAGGCGAGCCGAAGGCTTTGCCCGGCTGACCCCCGCGGCCGGGGTGCCTCACCGTAGGCTGGTGCCGCAATGCAGTAATGCAGTCAAACGACACCGTCATCTCCGTCATCGGCAAGTAGGGACAGCATGTACGCGTTCATCTGGCGTCATCTGCCGGGCAACGCATGGGTGAAGGCGCTGATCTCGCTCGTGCTCGTGCTGGCGATCGTCTACGTCCTGTTCCAGTACGTCTTTCCCTGGGCGGAACCGCTGCTGCCGTTCAACGACGTGACGGTCGACAACGGCATGCCGGCCGGTGCGACAGTGCCCGGCGGCGGAACGGCAGTGGCACTGTGAGCGCACGCATCCTCGTCGTGGACAACTACGACAGCTTCGTCTTCAACATCGTCCAGTACCTCTACCAGCTCGGTGCCGAGTGCGAGGTGCGCCGCAACGACGAGGTCGAGCCGGCGCACGCTCAGGACGGCTTCGACGGTGTCCTGCTCTCGCCCGGGCCCGGTGCGCCCGAACAGGCCGGTGTCTGTATCGACATGGTCCGCCACTGCGCCGCGACGAACGTCCCGGTCTTCGGCGTGTGCCTGGGCATGCAGTCGATGGCCGCCGCCTACGGCGGAGTCGTCGACCGCGCCCCCGAGCTGCTGCACGGCAAGACCTCCCTGGTGACCCACGAGGGCGCCGGCGTCTTCCAGGGCCTGCCCTCGCCGTTCACGGCCACGCGCTACCACTCCCTCGCGGTCGAGCGGGACGGCTGGCCGGACGAGCTGGAGATCACCGCCTGGACGGAGACGGGCATCGTGATGGGCCTGCGCCACCGCGACCTGCCGGTCGAGGGCGTGCAGTTCCACCCCGAGTCGGTGCTCACCGAGTGGGGCCACCGCATGCTCGCCAACTGGCTGGCCGAGTGCGGCGACGCGGGAGCGGTGGAGCGGTCCGCCGGGCTCGCTCCGGTGGTGGGCAAGGCCGGGGCGTGACCACGCTCCGGCCCGAGCAGAACGCCCGGCCGGCGCCGACGCAGACGCACTACGGCTCCTACAACCCCGAGGCGCGCGCCGCCGCCTTCCCTCCGCTGCCGCCGGAGGACGACGCCACCCTGCAGCTGCGCCGGGTCGAACCGGCGCCGCCGCCCGGCGGGCGGGCAGAGCGGCGCAAGGCCGCGAAACGCGGCGCCGCGCGGGCACGCCGGGAGAGCGCGGGCGTGTTCCTGAGCCGCCTGCTGGGCGAGGCGTTCATCACCCTCGGCGTGGTGATGCTGCTGTTCGTCGCCTACCAGCTGTGGTGGACGAACGTCATCGCCCACAGCCAGGCCGGCGGCGCCGCCAAGTCCCTCCAGCACACCTGGGACAAGGGCGGTGGCGCGGACCGGGACGCCGGGGCGTTCTCCCCCGGCGAGGGCTTCGCGATCATCTACATCCCCGCGCTGGACGTGAAGGCCCCCATCGCCCAGGGCATCGACAAGCACCGGATCCTCGACAAGGGCATGGTCGGGCACTACGCCGAGGGCTCGCTGAAGACCGCCATGCCGTGGGACCGGCAGGGCAACTTCGCGCTGGCCGGGCACCGCAACACCCATGGCGAGCCGTTCCGTTACGTCAACAGGCTGAAGCCCGGTGACAAGATCGTTGTGGAGACCCGGAGCACGTTCTACACGTATGAGATGACGAGCCGCCTGGACCAGACCTCCCCGGCGAACGTGCGGGTCATCGACCCCGTCCCGGCGGGATCCGGTTTCACCGGGCCCGGCCGCTACATCACGCTGACCACCTGCACCCCCGAGTTCACCAGTACGTACCGGCTGATCGTGTGGGGCAAGATGGTCGACGAGCGGCCCCGGAGCAAGGGCAAGCCGGACGCGCTCGTCGAGTGAGACGCGCAGGAACAGCGAAGCGGGGTACGAACGCGGTGGCAGGGACCCGGATACGAGGGCGCATCGCCGCCACCGTCAGCGTCATGGGGGAGCTGCTGATCACCGCGGGGGTGATCATGGCGCTCTTCGTCGTCTACTCGCTGTGGTGGACGAACGTGCTCGCCGACCGCGAGGCCAAGCGCCAGGGCAGCCAGGTGCGCGACCACTGGGCCCGGCAGCCGGCCGGACCGGGTGCGCTCGACACCAAGGACGGCATCGGCTTCCTGCACGTCCCGTCCATGCGCAACGGCGAGGTGCTGGTCAAGCAGGGCACCGGCACCGACGTCCTGAACGAGGGCGTCGCCGGCTACTACGAGGACCCGGTGAAGTCCGGGATGCCGTGGGACAAGGAGGGCAACTTCACCCTCGCCGCGCACCGGGACGGGCACGGGGCGAAGTTCCACAACATCGACAAGATCAAGAACGGCGACGCGGTCGTCTTCGAGACGCGCGACACCTGGTACGTCTACAAGGTCTTCGCGGAGCTGACGCAGACCTCGCGGTTCAACACGGGCGTCCTGGACTTCGTCCCCAAGCAGTCCGGCAGGACGAAGCCCGGCCGCTATCTGACCCTGACGACCTGCACGCCGGTCTACACCTCCGACTACCGCTACGTCGTCTGGGCGCAGCTGGAGCGCACGGAGAAGGTCGATGCCGGGCGAACCCTGCCGAAGGAGCTGCGGTAGCCGCAGCGGGCAGCACAGAGCCCCGGTGCCCTCGTCCTGAGGGAACCGGGGCTCCGGTGTTGCGTCAGTGCTTCCGGCCGCCGATCAGGCCGCCGAAGAAGCCGCCGTCCTGGCCGCCGTTCTGACCCCCGGGCTGGCCCGTGGAGTTGTCGCCGCCGGGGTTGCCCGTGCCCGCGGTGGTCAGGTTGACGGGCGTGTTCTTGTCGACCTGGGTGCCGACGCCCGGCTGGGCGAGGACGACCATGGCGTTGTCGTCCTGCGGGCCGGAGACGCTGCCGACCGCCAGGCCCGCGTCCGTCAGACCCTTCTTGGCGTCCTTGAGCTTCTGGCCGACGACGTTGGGCACGGCGACCTTGGCCGCACCCTTCGAGACGAACAGGGTGACCGTCGAGTTCGGCTTGGCGGAGGTGTTGCCGCCGGGGCTCTGCCGGGTGACGGTGTTGGCCGGCTTGTCGGAGTCCTCGTCCTGCCGCTGCACCTGGAAGCCCAGGTCCTGCAGCTGCTTAGCCGCCTGGTCGTAGGGCTGCCCGGTCACGTCCGGCACGGTCCTGGACGCCGCCGGCGCGGCGATCGTCAGCGTGATCTCCGCACCCTTGTCGGCCTTGGAGCCGGCCTTCGGGTCCTGGGCGAGGACGGTGTTCGGCGTCCGGTCGGACTCCTGCTGCTTCTGCTTGACCGTGAAGCCCTTGTCCTCGAGCGTGGACTTGGCCTCGTCGAAGCTCGCGCCCAGCACGTCCGGGACGCTGATCTTCTCCTGGCCCGTGGACACCACGACCTTGACGTTGCTGCCCTTGTCCACCTTGGTGCCGGCCTGCGGGTCCTGCTCGCAGATCTTGCCCTTGTCCTGGTTGCAGGGCTTCGTGTCGCCCTGGACGACCTTGAAGTCCCCGTTGTCGCCCATCTTCTGGGCGTCCGCCAGCGTCTGGCCGACCAGGGTCGGCACCGTGACCTGGCCGTTGTTCGAGCTGCCGCTGAAGAGCGACTTGCCGATGAAGATGGCGCCGACGAGCACCAGGATGCCCGCGACGACCAGCAGGATCGTCGACAGGTTGCTCTTCTTGCCGCCGCCCCGGCGGCCGCGGCCGGAGCCGTCGTCGTAGCCGCCGTAGCCCCCGCCGTGGTCGCTCACCGGCGGCAGCATGGACGTCTGCCCGGCGGCGCCGTGGTCCTGCGGGCGCAGCATGGTGGTCGGCTGCTCGTCGCCGTAGCCGCCCGCGCCGACGCCCATGGCGCCGAGGGCGGCGGTGGCCGCCACGGGCTGGCCCTCCAGGGCCGCCTCGATGTCGGCCCGCATCTCGTCGGCGGACTGGTAGCGGTAGTCCGGGTCCTTGGTCAGCGCCTTGAGGACGATGGCGTCCATCTCGGGCGTGATCTCGGGGTCGTACGTGCTCGGCGGGTTCGGCTCCTCCCGCACGTGCTGGTAGGCGACGGCCACGGGGGAGTCGCCGACGAACGGCGGCCGGACCGTGAGCAGTTCGTAGAGCAGGCAGCCCGTCGAGTAGAGGTCGGACCGCGCGTCGACCTGCTCGCCCTTGGCCTGCTCGGGCGAGAGGTACTGGGCGGTGCCGATGACGGCCGCGGTCTGCGTCATGGTCATGCCGGCATCGCCCATCGCACGGGCGATGCCGAAGTCCATGACCTTGACCTGGCCGTTGCGGGTCAGCATGACGTTGGCGGGCTTGATGTCCCGGTGGACGATGCCGGCGCGGTGCGAGTACTCCAGCGCCTGCAGCACGCCGATCGTCATCTCCAGCGAGCGCTCGGGCAGCAGCTTGCGCCCGGAGTGCAGCAGCTCGCGGAGGGTGGACCCGTCCACGTACTCCATGACGATGTACGGGATCGAGACCCCGTCCACGTAGTCCTCGCCGGTGTCGTAGACGGCGACGATCGACGGGTGGTTGAGCGAGGCGGCCGACTGGGCCTCACGGCGGAACCGGGCCTGGAAGGACGGATCGCGGGCCAGGTCCACCCGCAGCGTCTTCACGGCGACGGTGCGGCCGAGCCGGGTGTCGTGTGCGAGGTACACCTCGGCCATGCCACCACGGCCGAGCACCGAGCCCAGCTCGTACCGGCCGCCGAGGCGACGCGGCTCTTCCATAGCTCCAGCCCTTCCGTTTTCCTGACCGCACCGGCGTGGGTCCGGCGGTGTGCTGTCCGGGCATACCGTACCCGGCGCACCGAGCCCCTTCCGGCCGCCACCGTCACCCGATACACGACCGGTACCGACCTGCGGCCCGGGCGCTGCGAGGGTGAGCGGGCTCACTTCTCCGTCTTGAGCACCGCCTCCATGACGCTCTTGGCGATGGGGGCGGCGAGCTTGCCTCCGGCGATGTCGTCACGCGTGGTGTCCGATCCCTCGATCACCACGGCGACGGCGACCGGCGAACCGTTGTCGGTCTTGGCGTAGGAGATGAACCACGCGTAGGGGTTGCCGCTGTTGTCGACGCCGTGCTGGGCCGTACCGGTCTTGCCACCGACCTTGACGCCGTCGATCTGGGCCGCGGTTCCGGTGCCGTCCTGGACCACCGTCTCCATCATGCTCTGCAGCTTCTGGGCGTTGGCGGCGGTGAGCGGCTGGCTCATCTCCTTGGGCTTGTGCTGCTCGATGACGTTCAGGTTGGGCGCGCGCAGCTTGTCGACCATGTACGGCTCCATGAGCTTGCCGTTGTTGGCGACCGCGGAGGCGACCATGGCCATCTGCAGCGGGGTGGCGCGGTTGGAGGCCTGGCCGATGCCCGCCATGGCGTTCTGCGGGCGGTTGTCCTTGGGGTAGACGCTCTTCACGGCGCGCACGGGCGTGTCGACGGTGTTGTTGAAGCCGAACTTCTGGGCCTCGTCCATCATCTTCTGGTTGCCAAGGTCCGCGCTCACCTTGCCGAAGACCGTGTTGCAGGAGTACTTGAGGGCGTCCCGCAGCGAGGCGTTCTGGCAGGGGATGTTGCCCTCGTTGCTCAGCTGGACGCCCGCGGTGTCCGGCAGCACCCACGGCAGCGGCGAGTCGGTCTTGGCGTCGGGGTCGGTGTAGAGGCCGTTCTGCAGCGCGGCGGCGGCGGTGACGACCTTGAACGTGGAGCCCGGCGGGTAGGTCTGCTTGAGCGCCCGGTTGAGCATGGGCTGGTTCTTGTCGTCCTGCAGCGACGTCCACGCCTTGGAGTCGTTGGCCCCGGCGATCGTCGAGGGGTCGTACGACGGTGTGGAGGCCAGCGCCAGGATCTTGCCGGTGCGCGGGTCGAGGGCGGCGACGGCGCCCTTCTTGTCGCCGAGGCCCTTGAACGCGGCCTCCTGCGCCTGGGCGTTGAGCGTGGTGATCACGTCGCCGCCCTTCTTGCCCTTGCCGGTGATCATGTCGACCGTGCGGTTGAAGAACAGCCGGTCGTCGTCGCCGGTGAGCACCTTGTCCTCCAGCTTCTCCAGCTGGTTGGAGTCGAAGACCTGCGAGGAGTAGCCCGTGACCGGGGCCCACATCTCGCCGTTCTTGTAGGTGCGCTTGTACTTGTAGTCGATGCCGCCGGTCTCCACGGAGCCGGTCACGGCGTCGCCGTCGACGATGATGTTGCCGCGCGGCTGGCTGTAACGGGCGATGTCGACGCGGTGGTTGTGCTTGTTGGTCTTGAGCTCGTCGGCCTGGACGAACTGGATCCAGTTGTCGCGGATCATCAGTGCGAGGACGAGGAGACCGCAGAAGATTGCGATCCGGCGCACGGGCTTGTTCACGGGCGGACCACCTGGGTCATCTCGGCGTCGGGGGACGAGGCGGGGGAAGGGGCGGGACGGCGCGCGGTGTCGCTGATCCGGATCAGGATGCCGATCAGGGCCCAGTTGGCGATGATCGACGAACCGCCGGCCGCCAGGAACGGCATGGTCATGCCGGTCAGCGGGATGAGGCCCATCACACCGCCGGCGACGACGAACACCTGCAGCGCGAAGGCACCGGACAGGCCGACCGCCAGGAGCTTGCCGAAGGGGTCGCGGGCGGCGAGCGCGGTGCGCACGCCGCGCTCCACGATCAGGCCGTAGAGCAGCAGCAGGGCCATCATCCCGGCCAGGCCGAGCTCCTCGCCGACGGTGGAGAGGATGAAGTCGGCGTTGGCGGCGAACCCGATGAGGTCGGAGTTGCCCTGCCCGAGGCCGGAGCCCAGGGTGCCGCCGGAGCCGAAGGACATGATGGCGTCGCCGATCTGCTGGCAGGCGCCGCTCGGGTCCGTCTTGTAGCAGGCGAACGGGTCGAGCCAGGCGTTGACGCGCTTCTGGACGTGGGACTCGAAGGTGGCCACGCCGACGGCGCCGACCGCGGACATCAGCAGGCCGAAGAAGATCCAGCTGGTGCGCTCGGTCGCCACGTAGAGCATGACGACGAACAGGCCGAAGAACAGCAGCGAGGTGCCCAGGTCCGTCTCGAAGACCAGGATCAGGATGGACATCGCCCAGACCGCGAGGATCGGGCCGAGGTCACGGCCGCGCGGCAGGTACATGCCCATGAAGCGGCGGCTGGCCAGGGCCAGGGCGTCGCGCTTGACCATCAGGTAGCCCGAGAAGAACACCGCGATGACGATCTTCGCGAACTCGCCGGGCTGGATGGTGCCCAGACCCGGGACGGAGATCCAGATCTTGGCGCCGTTCACCGCCGGGAAGAACATCGGGACGATCAGCAGGAACAGCGCCACCGCCATCGAGATGTAGGTGTAGCGCTGCAGGATCCGGTGGTCCTTGAGCAGCATCAGGACGGCGATGAAGAGTGCGATGCCCACCGCGGTGAACAGCAGCTGCTTCGGGGCGTCCGGAGCGAAGGCGCCGAAGGCGCTCTTGGCGCGCTGGATGAGCCGCGGCGACTGGTCGAGCCGCCAGATCAGCACCAGGCCCAGCCCGTTGAGGAGAGTGGCCAGCGGCAGCAGCAGCGGGTCCGCGTAGCGGGCGAACCTGCGCACCGCCAGGTGCGCGACGCCCGCCATCAGACCGAGGCCGAGGCTGTAGCCGAGCATCCCCGACGGCATCGTGCCGTCGATGGCGAGGCCCACGTTGGCGTAGGCGAAGCACGGGATGAGCACGGCGAAGACCAGCAGGGCGAGCTCGGTGTTGCGCCTGCTGGGCAGGCCCACGGTGCTGATCGTCGTCGTGGCCGTGGCGTTCGGCAGCGGTGACGTGGCTGACATGACTGGCTGGCCCCTTACCGCTTCGCTATTGGGTGTTGCTGCACTGCGGGACCAACTTCTGCTCTTCGTCGGTGAGGGTGGGGGCCGGGTCGGGGGTCGGGGTCGGCGTGGCGTTCGGCTTCGGCTCGCCGGGCTTGTCGGCCTGGTTCGGATTCTGCTTCTCGTTCTCCCGGCGCTGGGCCTCCGCCTTGCGGCGCTCGTCCTCCTTCTTGCAGGCGCCGGCGAGCGTGCCGAGCTCCTTGGCCTTCGCCTCGGCCTGGCTGCGGCTGCCCACCGTGATGGTGTCCACGACGCGGCTGCGCTGGTCGACCGGGAGGTACTTGAGTTCGATCTCCGGGTGGTCCTGGTACAGCTTGCTGAGGCTGACCCAGGCCAGGTCCTGGTTGATGCCCTGGTAGACGGCGACGTGGTCGTTGTCCTTGGCACCCACGTAGTACTGCGACTGCGTCCACTGCCAGCCGGCGTAGAGGCCGCCGGCGACGACGCCGAGGCAGACCGTCAGGATCAGCGACCGCTTGAGCCACTTGCCGCGGCGGACGGGCTTGACGTACTCCTCGTCCTCGTCGAGGAAGCCGCCGAACTCCCCTTCCGGAGCGGCCGCGAGAGCCGGGTCGCCGCTGCCGGGCGGGCCGAAGCCGCCCTCCTGCGGGGGCACGGACCGGCCCGAGCGGCCGAGTTCGGAGGCGCGGCCGGCCGGGGTCTGCATGGCACCGGCGTCGTTGAAGTGCAGCTGGTTCTCGGCGACCGCACCGACGATCACCGGGGTGTCGCTGATCTGCTGCGCCAGGGTGTCCCCGCCGTCCATGTCGAGGACGTCGGCGATGATGACGGTGATGTTGTCCGGGCCGCCGCCGCGCAGGGCGAGGCGGATCAGCTCCTCGACGGTCTCGTGCGGACCCTGGTAGCTGGCCAGGGTCTCTTCCATCGTCTGGTGGCTGACGACCCCGGAGAGGCCGTCGGAACAGATCAGATAGCGGTCGCCGGCGCGCACCTCGCGGATCGAGAGGTCGGGCTCCACGTGCTCGCCGCTGCCGAGGGCACGCATCAGCAGCGAGCGCTGCGGGTGCGTGGTGGCCTCCTCCTCGGTGATCCGGCCCTCGTCGACCAGGCGCTGCACCCAGGTGTGGTCCTGGGTGATCTGCGTGAGGACGCCGTCGCGCAGCAGGTACGCGCGCGAGTCGCCGACGTGCACCAGGCCGAGGCGCTGGCCCGTCCACAGCAGGGCGGTGAGCGTGGTGCCCATGCCCTCCAGCTGGGGGTCCTCCTCGACCATGACGCGCAGCTGGTCGTTGGCGCGCTGCACGGCGCTGCCCAGGGAGGTGAGGATGTCGGAGCCGGGGATGTCGTCGTCGAGCGTGACGAGGGTGGAGATCACCTCGGAGGAGGCGACCTCACCGGCGGCCTGGCCGCCCATGCCGTCGGCGATGGCGAGCAGCCGGGGGCCGGCGTAACCGGAGTCCTCGTTGCCCTCGCGGATCATGCCCTTGTGCGATCCGGCGGCGAAACGCAGTGACAGACTCATGCGCACCTCGCCCGTCGGCTCCGGGTACAGCCCCTTTCCGGACACGCTGCCCACCCTCCGGTCGTCATGGTCCTAACTACTTCCGCAGCTCGATGACGGTCTTGCCGATACGGATCGGCGCACCGAGCGGGATCGGGGTCGGGGTGGTCAGCCTGGTCCGGTCGAGATAGGTGCCGTTGGTCGACCCCAGGTCCTCGACGATCCACTGGCCGTCGCGGTCGGGGTAGATCCTGGCATGCCTGCTGGACGCGTAGTCGTCGTCCAGCACGATCGTGGAGTCGTGGGCGCGGCCGAGGGAGATCGTCTGGCCCTGCAGGGCCACCGTGGTGCCGGTGAGCGAGCCCTCGGAGACGACCAGCTTGGTGGGGGCGCCGCGACGGCCCCGCTCGGCGCGCCGGCCGCCGGACTGCTGCCGGGTCTGCTGCCGGGTCTGCTGCGGCGCCGCGGTCTGCTGCGCGGCGCGCTGCTGTCGGCCGGTGTCGCCGCGGCGCGAGCCGCGCTGGGTCACGCGGGTGCCGAAGAGATCGCTGCGGATGACCTGTACGGCCACGATGACGAACAGCCACAGTACGGCGAGGAAACCCAACCGCATGACCGTGAGGGTCAGCTCTGACATTGCCCCCGCTTCACCCTTCGGCTTGCCGATAAACGATGGTGGTGCTGCCCACGACGATGCGCGAGCCGTCGCGGAGCGTAGCGCGCGTGGTGTGCTGCCCGTCCACCACGATCCCGTTGGTCGACCCCAGGTCCTCGATGGTGGCGGGGGTGCCGACCCGGATTTCGCAGTGCCGGCGGGAGACACCGGGGTCGTCGATGCGTACGTCCGCCTCGGTGCTGCGGCCCAGCACGAGGGTGGACCGCGAGATCTGGTGGCGGGTGCCGTTGATCTCGATCCAGCGCCGCGTCTGCGTGCCCTGCGACGGTCCGGGAACCGGTCCGCCCGTGCGGGGCAGGGGCCGGACGCCGGGGGGCGGGGCCGCGGGCATGGGCGGCGCACCGGCCGGCGGACGCGCCGCCTGGTACCCGCCGCCGTGGGTGACCGCGCCGCCGGACGCGTACGGGGCGGCGGCACGCTGCTGCTGCTGGGCGCCGTGCGGGTCCTGGGACTCGCTGGACGCGAGCGTGCGGCTGCGCACCCGGTACAGACCGGTGTCGAGGTCGTCGGCCTTCTCCAGGTGGACCTTGATGGTCCCCATGAAGGTGTACCGCTGCTGCTTGGCGTACTCGCGGACCATGCCCGCCAGTTCGTCGCCGAGCTGGCCGGAGTACGGGCTGAGGCGCTCGAAGTCCGGCGCGCTCAGCTCCACGATGAAGTCGTTGGGGACGACCGTGCGGTCGCGGTTCCAGATGGTGGCGTTGTTGTCGCACTCCCGCTGGAGTGCACCCGCGATCTCGACCGGCTGTACCTCGGACTTGAACACCTTGGCGAAGGTGCCGTTCACGAGACCCTCGAGTCGCTGCTCGAAGCGCTTCAGTACTCCCACGGGGCACCTCCTTCCCTCAGTGACGTCTGTGATGCCCGTCGTCGGCTCAGTGTCGTTCCTGATACTGCTTACTGATCGTATCCACGCGTCGGGGAAACGCCCGGTTCCCCTTCGGCGCCAGGAGTGACGAGTGTCGCCTTCCTGCGGCGGCCCCGTCCTTCCGCTTGTCCTCCTACGGATCGTAGAGGCGCCTACGAGCCAGTGTCCCGCAACCGGAGCGGTACCTGCTCCGCCCCCGCACCCCCGCCGGGGGCCCGGGGCTTGGGCCAGGGGTGTGAAGGGACCCCGGGTGACGTGCTAATGTTCTCGATGTCGGAAGGCGAGCGCGACGGAAACGGACCGAAAGGGCCGAAGACGGAGCGGGAAGCAGGAAGACGCACCCATGCGCGGGTGGCGGAATAGGCAGACGCGCTGGATTCAGGTTCCAGTGCCCGAAAGGGCGTGGGGGTTCAACTCCCCCCTCGCGCACAGTGAGAACGGGCCGCATCGTCGAGATGCGGCCCGTTTTCGTATGCCCTTCCCCCGGGCCGGGGATGTGAGGAGCGTCTCAGAGGCGGGTCCGCCGCAGCAGGACGGTGGGGAACCGCCCCGCTGCGGTGCGTTGCCGTCAGGCCGTGAGGCGGGCGATGGCCTCGTCGGCGGTGAGCTCCTCGCGGGCGCCGGTGCGGCGGTCCTTCAGTTCGAGGACGCCCTCGGCGGAGCGGCGGCCGGCGACCAGGATGCGGGGGACGCCGATGAGTTCGGCGTCGGTGAACTTCACGCCCGGCGAGACCCCGGCCCGGTCGTCGACGATGACGCGGACGCCCGCGGCGGCCAGCTTGGCGGCGACCTCCAGGGCGAACTCGGTCTGCAGGGCCTTGCCCGCGGCGACGACGTGCACGTCCGCCGGGGCGACCTCGGCGGGCCAGCACAGGCCCCGCTCGTCCGCGGTCTGCTCGGCGAGGGCGGCCACCGCGCGCGAGACGCCGATGCCGTACGAACCCATGGTCACCCGCACCGGCTTGCCCTGCGGGCCCAGGACGTCGAGCCGGAAGGCGTCGGCGTACTTGCGGCCCAACTGGAAGATGTGGCCGATCTCGATGGCCCGGCCGAGCTCCAGGCCCGCGCCGCAGGAGGGGCACGGGTCGCCGGCCTCGACGACGGCCACGTCGAGATACGCGTCGGGCTCGAAGTCCCGGCCGCAGACGACGTTCCGGGCGTGTGTGCCGGGCTTGTTGGCGCCGGTGATCCAGGCGGTGCCGGGGGCGACGCGGGGGTCGGCGAGGCAGCGGACGCCCTGCAGGCCCTGTGGTCCCACGTAGCCGCGGACGAGGTCGGGGCGGCCGGCGAAGTCCTCGGCGGTGACCAGCTCGACGGCTGCCGGGGCGAGGTGCCCGGCCAGCTTGCCCAGGTCGACCTCGCGGTCGCCGGGGACGCCGACGGCCGTGATCTCGCCGTCGACCTTCACCAGGAGGTTCTTCAGGGTCGCGGAGGCCGGGACGCCGAGGTGGGCGGCCAGGCTCTCGATGGTGGGGGTGTCGGGGGTGTCCAGCTCCTCGGGCGCGGGGTGCCCGCCGGCGTCGGCGGGCCGCAGGGGGTGGGTCACGGCCTCGGTGTTGGCGGCGTAGTCGCACTGCGGACAGCGGGCGAAGGTGTCCTCGCCGGCGGCGGCCGGGGCGAGGAACTCCTCGGAGGCCGAGCCGCCCATGGCGCCGGAGACGGCGGAGACGATGCGGTGCTCCAGGCCGAGGCGCTCGAAGATGCGCCGGTAGGCCGCGCGGTGCAGCCGGTAGGACTCCGCCAGGCCCTCGTCCGTGGTGTCGAAGGAGTACGAGTCCTTCATCTGGAACTCGCGGCCGCGCAGCACGCCGGCGCGGGGCCGTGCCTCGTCCCGGTACTTGGTCTGGATCTGGTAGAGCATCACCGGCAGGTCCTTGTAGGACGTGCACTGGTCCTTCACCAGCAGGGTGAAGATCTCCTCGTGGGTCGGGCCGAGGAGGTGGTCGGCGCCCTTGCGGTCCTTGAGGCGGAAGAGCTCGTCGCCGTACTCCTCCCAGCGCCCGGTGGTCTCGTAGGGCTCCTTGGGCAGGAGGGCGGGGAGCATGACCTCCTGGGCGCCGATGGCGTCCATCTCCTCGCGCACCACGCGCGCGACGTTGTCCAGGACCCGCTTGCCGAGCGGCAGCCACGACCAGACGCCCGCGGAGGTGCGGCGGACGTAGCCGGCGCGGACGAGCAGCCGGTGGCTGAGCGTCTCGGCGTCCGCCGGGTCGTCGCGCAGCGTCTTGATCAGCATCCGGGACATGCGCTGGACGGCCTCGGGCATCGTGAACTCCTGCGTGCGCTGTGAGTTTTGGGCGGATTGCCGACGAGGGTAGCCGTGCAGCAGCAGGGGGCGCCCGGGAATTCCCGGGCGCCCCCTGGCGCGGGTGAGGGTGCCGGTCAGGCGGCGAGGCGGGCGGCCAGGGCCTTGGCCTTGGCGGCGGCCTCCTCGTGGGCCGCCGTGCGGGAGGCGTCCGCCTTGTCGATCAGGTCGGCCATCGCGGGGACGGAGCGGGCCAGGGTGAGCTCGGGGGTGATGACGTCGACCTCCAGGCCGAGCGCGCCGTTGAGCACCTTCTCCATGTACGTGGCCGCGAAATCGAAGCCGTCGCGCGGGGTGCCCGGCGCGTAGGAGCCGCCGCGGCTGGCGACGACGGTGACCGGCTTGCCGGCGACGGAGGAGTTCTCGCCGGCCGTGCGGCCCATGATGATCACGTGGTCCAGCCAGGCCTTGAGGCTCGAGGGGACCGTGAAGTTGTACATCGGGGCGCCGATGAGCACCGCGTCCGCGGCCTCCAGTTCGGCGGCCAGCTCCTCGCGCAGGGCGAAGGCGGCCCGCTGCTCCTCGGTGCGCTCGGCGGGGTCGGCGAACTGGGCGGATATGCCGGCCGCGGTGATGTGCGGCAGCGGGTTCGCGGCGAGGTCGCGGTGGACGACCGTGCCCTCGGGGTGCTGCTCCTCCCAGGCCTTGCGGAAGGTGGCCGTGACATCGCGGGAGGCGGAGCCCTGGGGGAGGGCGGAGGAGTCGAGAATCAGCAGCGTGGCCATGAGAAAACTCCGGAATGACGAGATGAAGTTCCGTACGGAACTATTGATAGCACAGGAGCTTACTTTTCTGCAGTAACCAACGGCAGGGGAGTACCCTGGAGGCATGGCGGATCACGGTGAGCAGGCGTGCAAGAGCGTCGGCGAGGGCATTACGCGTGTCTTCGGGCTCTTCGGCAAGCGCTGGACGGGCCTGATCGTGGCCACGCTGCTGGCGGGGCCCGCGTACTTCGCCGACCTGCGGCGCGCCATTCCGGGCATCAGCGAGCGCATGCTCTCGGACCGGCTCACCGAGCTGGCCGCCGCGGGCCTGCTGCTGCGCGAGGTGGACGCCGGCCCGCCGCTGCGGGTCGCCTACCGGCTGACCGAGGCGGGCAAGGCGCTGGAGCCCGCGCTCAAGGAGCTGGGGCGGTGGGCGGAGCAGCACCTGGACGGCGGCAGCGGCTGCCCCGAGCGGTTCCGCTGAGACCGGCCGCTGCACTTCCGGGGGCGTTGTCGGTGGACGGCGGTACGGTCGGGGGCAGTTGACGTCTTCCGGCCGGGGGAGTGCTGCGATGTCACGACTGCCGTACGTACCGGGGTTCGCCGGGCCTGCCGAGGGTGTGGGCGGCAAGGCCGCGGGCAGGGCGCTGCGGGAGCGCGCGCTGCGCTCGGCGCACGCCCGGTGGAGACCGGCGCCCGGGCGGCCCGGGGCCGTGGAGTCGGTCGAGGCGTCGAACGCCGGGCGGCTGCCCGAGCTGACGCCGATCAGGGTCGGCCGCATGGCGGCCTCCCCCTTCGCCTTCCTGCGCGGCTCGGCCGGGCTCATGGGGCACGACCTGGCCGGCACGCCCGTCACCGGCCTCGGCGCGCAGCTCTGCGGCGATGCGCACGCCGCGAACTTCGGCCTCTACGGCGATGCGCGCGGTGAACTGGTCATCGATCTCAACGACTTCGACGAGACCGTGTACGGGCCGTGGGAGTGGGACGTGAAGCGGCTCGCCGCCTCGCTGGTGCTGGCCGGCCGGGAGGCGGGCGCGGGCGAGGACGTCTGCCGCGCCGCCGCGCGGGACGCGGCGGGCGCCTACCGGCGGACGATGCGGCTGCTGGCGCGGATGCCGGTGACCGACGCGTGGAACGCGGTCACCGACGAGGAACTCGTCTCGCACGCGGAGGCGCACCAGCTGTTGGGCACGCTGGAGAAGGTCGCGGCCAAGGCCCGGCGCAACACGAGCGCCCGCTTCGCGGCCGGGGCGACGGAGCCGGACGGCCGGGGCGGCCGGCGCTTCGTGGACGCCCCGCCCGTGCTGCGCAGGATCCCGGACGGCGAGGCCGCGGCGGTCGCCCGTGCGCTGGGGCCCTATCTGCGGACGCTGCCCGAGGAGCTCCTGCCGCTGCCCGCCCGGTACGAGGCGCAGGACGTGGCGTTCCGGGTGGTGGGGACGGGGAGCGTGGGCCTGCGCTCGTACGTGGTCCTCCTGCTCGACCACCGCGGCGAGGCCCTGGTGCTGCAGGTGAAGGAGGCGCGGCCGTCGGTCCTCCTGCCGTACGCGGCCGCCGCGGGCTTCGCGCAGCCGCAGGAGGAGACCGGGCACGAGGGTCGGCGTGTGGTGCTCGGGCAGAAGCGGATGCAGGTGGTCAGCGATGTGCTGCTGGGCTGGACGACCGTCGCGGAGCGGCCGTACCAGGTGCGCCAGTTCCGCAACCGCAAGGGAAGCGTGGACCCGGCGGCGCTGGCCCCCGGCGAGCTCGACGACTACGGGCGGATGACCGGCGCCCTGCTGGCGCGGGCCCATGCGCACACGGCGGACCCGCTGGTCATAGGCGCCTACTGCGGCAAGGGGGAGCAGTTGGAGGACGCCCTGGCCGACTTCGCGGTGCGGTACGCGGACCGCACGGAGGCGGACCACGCGGAGCTGCTCGCCGCGGTGCGGTGCGGGCGGATCGCGGCGGAGACGGGGGTGTAGGGGCCTCCTGCGCGCCGGACCGGCCGGAACCGTTCCCCGCCCCGGCCGGACGCCTCGTACCCTGGGGCGCGTGATGAATCCGGAGGCGGACATTTCCGAGGACCCCGCGGCGGAGCGGCTCGCGCAGGCCGTGCGGGCCGCCGAGCAGGCGCTGATCGAGTTCGAGATAGCGGTGGAGACCTTCCGCGTGGAGGTCGAGAACTTCTCCCGGCTGCACCACCAGCGGCTCGGCCCGATGTACGCGCGTCTCGACGAGCTGGAAGCGCTGATCGCGGAGGCCGTGGCCGCGCGCAGCGGCAGCGCCGAGGACGTCCGGCGGGCCCGGGAGGCGCGGGCCCTGGTGCAGCCGCTGCCCGGGGCGGAGGAGCTGCTCGGCGGCTGGATGGACTCCGACGGCCTCTTCCCCGAGGCCGGCGCCATGCTCACCGAGCAGCCCGTGCAGCCGCCCAAGCGGGTGCGGCCCAGCGACGAGGCGCGCCGGGCCTACCGCGAGCTCGTCCGCAAGGCGCACCCGGACCTGGCGGCCGACGAGGCGGACCGGCAGCGGCGCGAGGAGTTCCTCGTGCGCGTCAACACCGCGTACGCGCAGGGCGACGAGGCGACGCTGCGCACGCTGGCCGCGGAGTGGGCGGCGGGCCCGTTGCCGGGGCAGCGGCGGGCGAGCCGCGGCGAGGAGCTGTACGCCCGGCTGGAGTGGCTGGCCCAGCGCAAGGAGATGCTCTCGGCGGTGGCCGCCGAGCTGGAGGGGTCCGCGATCGGTGCCATGATCAAGATGGCGCCGGACGACCCCGACGGGCTGCTCACGGAGATCGCCGACGGCCTGGTGGCGCAGATCGCCGAGCGGGAGGCCCGGCTGGCGTCGCTGGTCGGGTAGCGTCGGAGGCATGGTTTTTGGTTCTGCTGTGCCCACGGTCGGTGTCGACGCCCTGTCCTCCGGTGACTTCCTGCTCGATGTCCGCGAGGCCGACGAGTGGGAGGCGGGGCATGCCGAGACTGCGCTGCACCTGCCGATGAGCGAGTTCGTGGCGCGGTTCGGCGAGCTGACGGAGAAGGCGCCCGAGGGCGGCCGGATCCACGTCATCTGCCGGTCGGGCGGGCGGTCCGCGCAGGTGACCAACTACCTGGTGCAGCAGGGGTTCGACGCCGTCAATGTGGACGGCGGTATGCAGGCCTGGGCGGCCTCGGGCCGCCCGGTCGTGGACGGGGCCGGGGGCTCCGGCACGGTGATCTAAGGCCTCGCTTCTTCTGCGGGCCGGTGGGGCTGGTCGCGCCCACGCGGCGGAGCCGCTGGGGGTACCTCCTGGGGGCACCCCCAGCGGTAGCTGGGGGAGGTAGCTGGGGGAGTAACGGCCCCGCGCCCCTTACGGGGCGCCTTCCGCCAGCAGGTCGCCCAGCGCCTCCTCGTGGGCTGCTGCCGGGCCCAGGGACAGTTCCAGTTGCTTGGCCCACGCGTGGTAGCGGTGCAGGACGTAGTCCGTGTCGGCGCCGAAGCCGCCGTGCAGGTGCTGTGCGGTCTGGACGACGCGGCGCACGCCCTCCGCGGCCCAGATCTTCGCCACGGCGACGTCCGCGGCCGCCGGGAGGGCGCCTTCCGCACCCGACTCGATGCGCCAGGCGGCCTGCCACAGGGTGGCCTCCATGGCGCGCAGGTCGATGTAGCGGTCGGCCGCCTGGACGGCCACGGCCTGGAAGGTGGCCAGGGGGTGGCCGAACTGCTCGCGTTTCGCGGTGTATTCGCCCGTCATCCGCAGGACCTCCTCCCCCAGGCCGAGCGCCAGCGCACAGGTGCCGGTGGCCAGCAGGCGGCGCAGCCACTCCCAGGCGCCCTCGGCCGTGACGGTCTCCCCCTCGCCGACGTGGACGGACTCCAGGACGGCCTGCGCATACGGCTCGCCGCTGGTGGAGACCTGGTCGGCGAGGGTGACCCCGGGGCGGTCGGGGGGCACGAGGGCGAGGACGGTGCGGCCGTCGTCCGTGCGGGCCGGGAGCAGGATCCGGTCGGCGCTGCGGGCCCAGGGCACGGCGGTCTGCAGCCCGTCCAGGCGCAGGCCCCCGTTCACCGGGCGGGCGGTGACGGCCAGTTCGGCCCCGTCGTGCCCGGTGCGGCCGTGGGCGGCCACGGTCACGACGAGCTCCCCGCCGCCGATCGGCGGCAGCAGCCGGTCCGTCCCGGCGCCGCCGAACTTCCGCAGGGCCAGGGCCGCGGCGCCGGTCTCCAGCAGCGGTACCCGGGCCAGGACCCTCCCCGCCTCGCGCAGCACCAGGCACAGGGCCACGGGGCCGAGCCCCGCGCCGCCGTACTCGACCGGAACGGGCAGGCTCAGCAGGTCGGCCGCGGCGAGCCGGCGCCACAGCGCGCGGTCGATGTCCCCGGCGACGGCGCCGGGAACGAGCGCCGGGCTGGGCACGCCGTCCGGGGCGGTGCCGGAGAGGACGGCCCCGGCCGCTTCGGCGGCCGCCTGCTGCTCCTCGGTGAAGGTGAAGTCCATGGCCTGCTGCCGCCTTCCGCCTCCCGGTTATCTGACGGTCCGTCAAGATAGGGCAGGCACCGGCAACTCGGAAGCGCCTCAGCTGTCGAAGTCCAGCTCCACCTCCTCCGTCACCGGATGAGACTGGCAGGCCAGCACATAGCCGGCGTCCAATTCCTCCTGCTCCAGGGCGAAGTTCCGGTCCATCCGCACCTCGCCGGACACCAGGCGGGCCCGGCACGTCCCGCACACCCCGCCCTTGCAGGCGAAGGGCGCGTCGGAGCGGTTGCGCAGCACCGCCTCCAGCAGCGACTCGCCGTCCTGCACCGGCCAGCTGCCGCTGCGTCCGTCCAGCGTCGCGGTGACCGTGCTGCGGTCGGGGGCGGGGGCCGCTGCGGGGCGGGCGTCCGCGGCCGGTGCGTCCGCCACGTGGAAGATCTCCTCGTGGATCCGGTCCCGGGCGACTCCCAGGCCGCGCAGGGCCCGCTCGGCGCCCTGGACCAGGCCGTGGGGGCCGCACAGGAACCAGCCGTCCACGGCCTCCACCGGCAGCAGGGCGGGCAGCAGCCGGGTGAGCCGCTCCTCGTCCAGCCGCCCGGACGCGGGCCCGGCCTGCTGTTCCTCGCGGGAGAGGACCTGTACGAGCTGGAACCGTTCCGGATAGCGGTCCTTGAGGTCGGCCACCTCGTCCAGGAACATCGTCGACGCCGTCGTACGGTCGCTGCGCACCAGGGTGAACCGGGCCGCGGGCTCCCGGGCGAGCAGCGTCGAGACGATGCACAGCACCGGCGTGATCCCGCTGCCGCCGACGACCGCCGCGAACCGGCCCGGGCGCGGCTCCAGCACGAACCGCCCTGCCGGCGGCAGTACTTCGACGGTGTCCCCGGCCTTCAGCTCCTTGAGGGCGTAGGTGGAGAACACGCCGCCGTCCACCAGCCGCACCGCCACCCGCAGCGCCTCCGGCCCCTCCGTGCCGGGCTCGGGCGCCCGGCCGCAGATGGAGTACGTGCGGCGTATCTCCGCGCCGTCGACGGTGCGGCGCAGGGCGAGGTGCTGGCCCGGGGCGTGCCGGAAGTCCGCGCGCAGTGCGGGCGGCACGGCGAGGGTCACGGCGACCGAGTCGTCGGTGAGCGGGTCGACGGCTGCCACCTGCAGGGGGTGGAAGACGCCGTGGCGGGCCGCTGCCATCTACAACTCCTTGAAGTGGTCGAACGGTTCGCGGCATGCCTCGCAACGGCGCAGGGCCTTGCAGGCGGTGGAGGAGAAGCGGCTCAGCACGGTGGTGTCGGCGGAGCCGCAGTGCGGGCAGCGCACCGGCTCCACCGGGCCGGCGGGCTCCGCGGCGAGCCGGGTGGGGCCCAGCCCGACGGCGACCGGCCCCGCCGCCCGGGCGCCCGGGCGGGGCGGCGCTATGCCGGACTCGGCCAGCTTGCGGCGCCCTTCGGCCGTGATGTCGTCCGTGGACCAGGCGGGGGAGAGCACGGTACGCACGGACACCTCGGCCTGCCCGTGCTCGTGCAGTACGCGCTCGATGTCCGCCGCCATGGCCTCGACGGCGGGGCAGCCGGTGTAGGTGGGGGTCAGCTCCACCTCGACGCGGCCGGGGCCGAGGACGTGCAGCCCGCGCAGGACGCCCAGTTCGGCGAGGGAGAGGACGGGCAGCTCGGGGTCGGGGACCGCGCCGGCCAGGGCCCGGAGCTCCGCTTCGAGGGGGGTGGGCGCGGTCACCATGCCGCCCCCGGGTGGCTGCGGTGCAGGTGCTGCATCTCGGCGAGCATCCGGCCGAACGGCTCGGTGTGGATGCCCTGGCGCCCGGCGCCCGCCGTCCAGGCGCCTTCCCGGGGGCCGTCGGGAAGGGTCAGGCCGGCGCGGCCGACGACATCCGTGACGTATGCGCTCCAACCGTCCTGCAGGACGGGCCAGTCGGCGGACACGCCCTCGACCGGCTCGAAGAGCTCGCCCGTGTACCGCCAGAGGGCGTCGAGGGCGTGCTGCATCCGGGCGTGGCTCTCCGCCGTGCCGTCGCCGAGGCGGAGCGTCCAGTGCCCGGCGTGGTCGAGGTGGTAGGCGACCTCCTTGACGGCCTTGGCCGCCAGCGGGGCGAACGGGCCGTTGCCCGAGGCCAGTTGGCCGTACAGCAGCTGCTGGTACGCCGAGAAGTACAGCTGGCGGGCGATCGTGTGGGCGAAGTCCCCGTTGGGCTGCTCGACGAGCTGGACGTTGCGGAAGGCGCGCTCCTCGCGGAGGAAGGCCAGTTCGTCCTCGTCGCCGGTGAGGGAGAGTAGGGTGCGGGCCTGGCCCAGCAGGTCCAGGGCGATGTTGGCGAGCGCGACCTCCTCCTCCAGGACCGGGGCGTTCCCGGCCCACTCCCCCAGCCGGTGGGAGAGCACCAGGGCGTCGTCGCCCAGGGCGAGTGCGGCCGTCACGGGTACGCGGTTCACAGGTGCCGCACTCCTTCCGGGATCTCGTAGAAGGTCGGATGGCGGTAGGGCTTGTCGGCGGCGGGCTCGAAGAACGGGTCCTTCTCGTCCGGCGAGGAGGCGGTGACCGCGGTGGAGGGGACGACCCAGATCGAGACGCCCTCCGAGCGGCGGGTGTAGAGGTCGCGGGCGTTGCGCAGGGCCATCTCCGCGTCCGGGGCGTGCAGGCTGCCGGCGTGGGTGTGCGACAGGCCGCGCCTGCTGCGCACGAACACCTCCCAGAGCGGCCAGTCGGTGCCGGTCATGCCGCTGCCTCCTCGTGCTTCGCGTGCTGCCCGCGTTCCGTGTGCTTCGCGGCGTAGGCCGCTGCTGCTTCGCGCACCCAGGCGCCTTCCTCGTGGGCCCGCCTGCGGCGCTCCATGCGCTGCTCGTTGCACGGGCCGTTGCCGCGGAGCACCTCGTGGAACTCGTCCCAGTCGATGGCGCCGAAGTCGTGGTGGCCGCGCTGCTCGTTCCAGCGCAGGTCCGGGTCCGGCAGGGTCAGGCCGAGGGACTCGGCCTGGGGGACGCAGATGTCGACGAAGCGCCGGCGCAGCTCGTCATTGGAGTGGCGCTTGATCTTCCAGGCCATGGACTGGGCGGAGTGCGCCGAGGCGTCGTCGGGCGGGCCGAACATCATCAGGGACGGCCACCACCAGCGGTCCACCGCGTCCTGCGCCATGGCGTGCTGGGCCTCGGTGCCGCGGCTGAGGGCGAGGAGGAGCTCGTAGCCCTGGCGCTGGTGGAAGGACTCCTCCTTGCAGATGCGGATCATGGCGCGGGCGTAGGGGCCGTAGGAGCAGCGGCAGAGCGGGACCTGGTTGGTGATCGCGGCGCCGTCCACGAGCCAGCCGATGGCGCCGACGTCCGCCCAGGTCAGAGTGGGGTAGTTGAAGATCGAGGAGTAGCGCTGGCGGCCCGAGTGGAGCTTGTCGAGCAGCTCGTCGCGGCCGGTGCCCAGGGTCTCGGCGGCGCTGTAGAGGTACAGGCCGTGGCCGGCCTCGTCCTGCACCTTGGCCATCAGGATGGCCTTGCGGCGCAGCGAGGGGGCCCGGGTGATCCAGTTGGCCTCGGGCTGCATGCCGATGATCTCGGAGTGGGCGTGCTGGGCGATCTGGCGCACCAGCGTCGCGCGATAGGCGTCGGGCATCCAGTCCCGCGGCTCGATGCGCTCGTCGGCGGCCAGCGCGGCATCGAACACCGCCTCCGGCGCTTGTGCGTCCGGCACCGTCATGGTCATGCCGTGCCCCCTGTACTCTCTCGTCCTACTCCCTACCGACCGATCGTTCGGTTCAATGGTGGGCCGAGCGCTCGGAGGGTGTCAAGCCTGTGGATAACCGTGCGCGCTGGGCCTCGCGGAGCGGCATGGGTACGGTTCGGGTGCACGCCGACAGGCGGCGGTCCGGGAAAGGCGCGGGGCAGGCGGGGTTTCGGGGATGGACGGCAAGGCTGACGGCAGGGCTGTGGAGAGCGGCGAGGAGAGTGGCGAGGAAGGCGTCGAGGAGACGATCGGGAAGGGCGGAGCGGGCGGAGTGGCCGGGCTGTCCCTGCCCGCCCGCGTCGTCGTCGGCGCCGGTGCCGTGGTGGTGTCCCTGGCGGCCGCCGTGCATCTGATCATGGTGTTCCTGCACGTGGCGCCGCAGAACTCGGTGAGCAGACAGCACGCCGCGGCCATCGACGCCTACGTCTACCCGGAGTTCGAACAGAACTGGAAGTTCTTCGCTCCGAACCCGCTCCAGCAGAACACCGCCGTCCAGGTGCGCGCCGAGCTGCGCCGGCCGGACGGGAGCACCGCGGTCACCCCCTGGACGGACCTCTCCGCCCAGGACGGCGCCGCCATCCTGCACAACCCCTTCCCCAGCCACACCCGCCAGAACGAGCTCCGCCGCGCCTGGGACTTCTACGCCGGCACGCACGACGCGCGCGAGCAGCCCGTCGGCCTGCGCGGACGGCTCTCCGAGCAGTACATGCGCCGCATCGCCGTCGCCCGGCTGGGCGCCGAGCGCGACGGGCTCCCGGTCGACCGCATCCAGGTGAGATCCGTGACCGTCCCCATCGCCCCGCCGCCCTGGAACGACGAGAAGGCCGACACCAAGCCGGTGTACCGCGTCCTGGCCTGGTGGCCGGTCACCACCGACGACCGCGTGGAGGCGGGCCGATGAGTACGACGTCCACGACCGCTCCGACGGGCTCCGCGCTGCTGCGCGGCCTCGACCGGGTCACCGGGTCGTCGCTGGGCCGCTACCAGACCGCCGTGCTGCGGATCGGCCTCTCCTTCGCCTGGGTCGGCTACCTGCTGCGCGAGTGGCCCAACCGCCGTGAGCTGTACGGGCCCGGCGCGCCGTGGAGCTGGGGCATGGCCCGTGAACTCACCGGCGACAACCATGCGTTCACCGCACTCATGTGGTCGGACGGCACGGTGTGGTTCGAGACCGTCTACGCGTTCGCGATCGTCAGCGGCGTGCTGCTGATGCTCGGGTGGCGCACCCGGACCATGGCCGTGCTCTCCATGATCGGTGTGCTGTCGCTGCAGAACCGCAGCGTGTTCGTGGGGGACGGCGGCGACAACGTCCTTCACCTGATGGCCCTTTATCTGATCCTCGTCCGCTGCGGACAGGTCTGGTCGCTCGACGCACGGCGGGCGGCCCGGCGTGCGCAGGCCCCCGGGCGGGACGGGGACCGGGACGCCACCGGCATCGTGCTGTGGGTGCTGTGCGGCCTCGCCCTGGCCGCGGCGCAGCTCCTCATGGACACGCGGATGACGTGGACGGACCGGGGGCCCCTGCCCGGCATCGGGTGGGCGGCGGCCCTGTGGGGGCTCTGGCTCGTCCAGGCGCTGTGGTGGCTGGCCTGCCGCCGGGCGCCCGGGGAGCCGCGCACCGTGCTCGACATGATCGCCCATCTCGCGCACAACGGCGCCCTGCTGGTGATCATGGCGGAGGTCTGCCTGATCTACGCCACGGCGGGCTGGTACAAGGTCCAGGGCTCGCGCTGGCAGGACGGCACCGCGCTCTACTATCCGATGCACATCGACTACTTCTCGCCGTGGCCCTCGCTGTCGCACGCGCTGGCGGCCAGTTCGGTGGTGGTGCTGCTGCTGAGCTACGGGACGGTCGCGGTGCAGGTCGCGTTCCCGTTCACGCTGCTCAACCGGCGTGTGAAGAACGTGCTGTTGGCCGTGATGATGGCCGAGCATGTGGGGATCGCGGTGATGCTGGGGCTGCCGTTCTTTTCGTTGTCGATGATCGTGGCCGATGCGGTGTTTCTGCCGACGGGGTTCCTGCGGTGGGCGGGGGGTGCGGTGCGGGGGCTTCTTCCCCGGACCCGCCCCTTCTCCAAGCCGGGTGCTGTGCCCCCGGACCCAGGCATGCAGTCCGACGGCTGCGGGCCGGCTGTGGCTGAGCGCGCCCACGCGGCGGAGCCGCATATTCCATAGGGTCCGGCGCCCCTTCGGGGCCCGGCAGGCCCGTACGCTGAACGGCATGACCGAGGATCTGACCTGGGGCGCCGACGCGCCCGGCGCTGTGCTGCTCGACGGGTTTCACGCGCTCAAGCACGCCCTGCGCTTCGGGGCCGAGGTCGGGCCCGCCCTCACCACCGACAAGGCGGGCACGCTGGCGCTCGCCGGCAAGCTGGCCGACGACCTGACGGACGTGCTCGACGCCCTCCTCGTCGAGGTGCCCGTGCAGACCCTGCGCGAGCTCGTGCCCCGGGTGCACCCCACCGGGGTGGCCGCCCTGGCCGCCCGGCCCGACCGGCAGGCCAATCTGGCGGCCCTGGCACAACAGCCCCGCCGGGCACCCGTGGTCGTCCTGGACAACCCCCGCAACCTCGGCAACGTCGGCGCCGTGATCCGCCTGGCCGCCGGCATCGGAGCCACGGGCGTGATCACCACCGGCGACCTCGACCCCTGGCACCCGAACGCGGTGCGCTCCGGTGCGGGGCTGCACTACGCCACGGCCGTGGAGCGGCTCCCGCTCGACGACCTGCCCTCCGGGCCGCTGTTCGTGCTGGACCCGGAGGGCGAGGACATCCGGTCCGTGCCCCTCCCCGACGACGCGCTGATCGCCTTCGGCTCCGAGCGGCACGGGATCTCGCCCGAGTTGCGGGCGAGGGCGACCCGGCTGGTCGCCCTGCCCATGCGGCCCCAGGTGTCCAGCTACAACCTCGCCACCAGCGTGGCCATGGCGCTCTTCCACTGGGGCGGTCCGGCGCCTGCGTAGGCGGACTTGCCGAAATCCGGTGCGGTACCGCGCCCCGAAGGGGCGCAGGGCTCATTGGATCTGCGGCTCCGCCGCGTGGGCGCGGCCGGCCACAGCCGGCCCGCAGCTACCGGACCGCACCCCCAGCGGAGCGCTCAGGCCTGGCGCCGCACCTCCACCATCCGGAAGCGGGAGGCGACGAACGCGCTGTCGCAGAGCACCGCGTTGGCCGCGGGGTTGCCGCCGGAGCCGTGGAAGTCCGAGAAGGCCGCCGTCTGGTTCACGTACACCCCGCCCGTGAGGTTCAGGGAGAGCTGGGCGCACTCCTCCAGGCAGGCCTCCTCCACCAGGCGCTCGACCTCCGGCGACGTGGTGTACGCGCCGACGGTCATGGCGCCCTTCTCCCGCACCGTGCGGCGCAGCAACTGCACCGCGTCCTCCGCGGAGTCGACCGCCACCGCGAAGGACACCGGCCCGAAGCACTCCGAGAAGTAGGCCGCCTCGGCGTCCGGCTTGGCGCCGTCCAGCTTCACGATCACGGGGGTGCGCGCCGTGGCACCGGGGAAGTCCGGGTTGGCCAGTGTCCGCGAGGCGAGGGCGACTTCGCCGAGCCGGCCCGCGGCGTCGATCCGCTCCTTCACCTGGTCGTTGACGATGGCGCCCAGCAGGGCGTTCGCCCGGGCGTCGTCGCCGAGCAGCCCGTCCACCGCCGCGGCCAGGTCGGTCACGACCTCGTCGTACGCCTTGTGCCCGGCGTCGGTGCCGATGCCCTCGCGCGGGACGAGCAGGTTCTGCGGGGTGGTGCACATCTGGCCGCTGTAGAGGGACAGCGAGAAGGCGAGGTTGGAGAGCATGCCCTTGTAGTCGTCGGTGGAGTGGACGACGACGGTGTTGACCCCGGCCTTCTCCGTGAAGACCTGCGCCTGGCGGGCGTTGGTCTCCAGCCAGTCGCCGAAGGCGGTGGAGCCGGTGTAGTCGACGATGCGGATCTCCGGGCGCACCGCGAGGGACTTGGCGATGCCCTCGCCGTCCCGCTCGGCGGCCAGCGCGACCAGGTCGGGGGAGAACCCGGCCTCGCCCAGCACCTCGCGCGCCACGCGCACGGTGAGCGCCAGGGGCAGCACCGCCCGCGGATGGGGCTTGACCAGAACGGCGTTGCCCGTGGCGAGCGAGGCGAACAGGCCCGGGTAGCCGTTCCACGTGGGGAAGGTGTTGCAGCCGATGAGCAGCGAGATTCCGCGCGGCACCGCGGTGAACTCCTTGCGCAGCTCCAGGGGATCGCGCTTGCCCTGCGGCTTGACCCACTCCGCGGACCGCGGCGCCGCGTCCGTCTGCTCGGCGAGGGCATAGACCACGGCCTCCAGGCCGCGGTCCTGGGCGTGCGGCCCGCCGGCCTGGAACGCCATCATGAACGCCTGGCCGCTGGTGTGCATGACCGCGTGGGCGAACTCGTGCGTCCGGGCGTTGATCCGGGCCAGGATCTCCGCACAGACCGCGGCCCGCGCCCGCGGCCCCGCCTCCCGCCACGCCGGCATGGCCGCACGCATGGCGGGCAGCAGGACGTCGGCGTCGGCGTGCGGATACTCGATCTCCAGCGGGAAGCCGTACGGCGAGACCTCGGAACCCGCCCAGCCGTCCGTCCCCGGCTGGTCCAGCTCGAAACGGCCGCCCCGCAGCGCCTCGAAGGCGGTCTGCCCCTCGGCCGCGCCCAGGCTGCCCGGCACGCCGTCCGCACCGTAGGCCTTCGGGTGCTCGGGGTACGGCGACCAGTAGCCGCGGGAGCGGATGGTCTCCAGGGCCCGGTCGAGGGTGGGGCCGTGCTTCTCGGTCAACTGGTCGGTGCTGAGTCCGGCGGTCACGTCTGACCAACTCCTCGTCGAGTGGGCGGAAGACAAAGCGGGAGTGAAAGCGGGAGACAAAGCGGCTGGGACGAAGACGAGCGGTGCGAAGCGGTGCGAATTCGAGCGGGCGCAAGCATCCGGGGGACCGGGAGCACCCCCGATGGATACAGTAACCGAACGATCGGTCGGGACAAGGGGGCCCGGCGAACCTGTGGACAACTCATCGGGGAGGATCACAGCCATGACCGCCATCGAGCCCGCCCGTACCGTCGCCGTGGTCGGCACCGGAACCATGGGCCAGGGCATCGCCCAGGTCGCCCTGCTGGCGGGCCACCCCGTGCGGCTGTACGACGCGGTGGCCGGCCGCGCGGAGGAAGCGGAACGTTCCGTCAGGGCCCGGCTCGACCGTCTCGTGGCCAAGGGAAAGCTCACGGAGGCCGCGCGCGACGCGGCCGCCGCCCGGCTGCGCCCCGCCGCGCGCCTGGCGGACCTCGGGGATCCCGCGGACCGCACGGCCCTGGTCATCGAGGCGATTCTGGAGCAACTCGACGCCAAGCAGAAGCTGTTCGGCGAGCTGGAACCGGTCGTTCCCGACGACTGCCTGCTGGCCACCAACACCTCGTCCCTGTCGGTGACGGCGATCGGCAGCGCCCTGCGCCGGCCGGGCCGCCTCCTCGGGCTGCACTTCTTCAACCCCGCCCCGCTGCTGCCGCTGGTGGAGGTCGTCCGCGGCCACGCCACCGACGCGGCCGCCGCCGAGCGGGCGCGCGCGACCGTGGCCGCCTGGGGCAAGACCCCGGTGACCTGCACCGACACCCCGGGCTTCGTCGTCAACCGGATCGCCCGGCCGTTCTACGCCGAGGCCTTCCGGGTGTACGAGGAGCGCGCCGCCGACCCCGCGACGATCGACGCCGTGCTGCGCGAGTCCGGCGGCTTCGCGATGGGTCCCTTCGAACTGACCGATCTCATCGGCCAGGATGTGAACAACTCCGTCACTCGTTCGGTCCATGAGTCCTTCTTCCACGACCCGAAGTTCACGCCCTCGCTCGCCCAGCAGCGGCTCGTCGAGGCCGGGCTGCTCGGGCGCAAGACGGGGCGGGGCTGGTACGACCACGCCGAGGGCGCGGAGCGGCCGCAGCCGCACACCGCAGCGCCCTGCCCGGCGCCCGGGGCCGTCGTGCTGCACGGGGAGCTGCCGCCGGCCGCCGCGGCACTGCCACAGCTGATCGAGAAGGCGGGCATCGCCGTCCACCGGGCCCCCGGCGACGGGGACACCGGACATCTCGCCCTGCCCGGCGGTGTCCGGCTCGCGCTGACCGACGGACGCGCGGCCTGTTCGGACGCGCCCGGGCCCCGCGTCCACTTCGACCTCGCCCTCGACTACCGCAGCTGCGCCCGCGTGGCCCTCGCGCCCTCCCGCACCGCACCGGAGGAGGGCGTCCGGGCGGCCACCGGCCTGTTCCAGGCGCTGGGCAAGCAGGTGAGCGTCATCGGCGACGTGCCCGGGATGATCGTCGCCCGGACGGTCGCCATGCTCGTCGACTTCGCCCAGGACGCCGTGGGGCGCGGCGTGGCGGGCGAGGAGGACGTCGACACCGCCATGCGGCTCGGCGTCAACTACCCGCGCGGCCCGCTGGACTGGGGACGCGGCCTGGGCGACCGGTGGGTCTGCGGCTTCCTGCGGCACATGGACCGCGAGTACCCGGGCGGCCGCTACGCCGCCTGCCAGCCACTGCGCCGCCGTGCGGCCGCCGAGGGGAGCCTGCTCTAATCATGACCATGGCCAAACGCGACACCTACACGCCCGAATCGCTGCTCGCGGTCGCCGTCAAGGTGTTCAACGAGCGGGGCTACGACGGCACGTCCATGGAGCACCTGTCCAAGGCGGCCGGGATCTCCAAGTCCTCCATCTACCACCACGTCAAGGGCAAGGAGGAACTGCTGCGGCTGGCCATAAGCCGGGCGCTGGACGGGCTCTTCGCCGTGCTGGAGGAGCCGGGTGCCACCGCCGGGCGGGCCGTCGGCCGGCTCGAGTACGTCACCCGCCGGACGGTCGAGGTGCTCATCGCCGAGCTGCCGTACGTGACCCTGCTGCTGCGCGTGCGCGGCAACACGGAGACCGAGCGCTGGGCCATGGAGCGGCGGCGGGAGTTCGACCACCGGGTCTCCGGTCTGCTCAAGGAGGCCGCGGCCGACGGGGACCTGCGGCCGGATGTGGACGTCCGGCTGGCCACCCGGCTGTTGTTCGGAATGATCAATTCCGTGGTGGAGTGGTACCGCCCCGAGCGCGGGGGTGCGGCCACTGCGGACGAGGTGGCCGATGCCGTTTGCCTTACGGCGTTTGCGGGGTTGCGGATCTAGGTTTTCGGGTGCGGGTCCGCTGTGGCCGGTCGCGCAGTTCCCCGCGCCCCTTGCGGGGCGCCTACGGCGTCCCTTCCTCCAGCAGGTCCGTTTCCTCGAAGACCAGCAGTGTGCGTGTGCTGAGCACCTCGTCCATCGCCTGGATCTTGGTCAGCACCAGCTCGCGCAGGGCGCGGTTGTCCTTGGTGTGGACGAGCAGCAGGACGTCGAAGTCGCCGCTCACCAGGGCGATGTGGGCCGCGCCCGGCAGGTCCTGGAGCTTTTCGCGGACCGTGCGCCAGGAGTTCTGGACGATCTTCAGCGTGATGTACGCCGATGCGCCCTGACCGGCCCGCTCCTGGTCGATCCGGGCGCTGAAGCCGCGGATGACCCCGTCGTCGATGAGCCGGTTGATCCGGGCGTAGGCGTTGGCCCGTGAGACGTGCACACGCTCGGCCACGGACCGTATCGAGGCCCGCCCGTCGGCCTGGAGCATCCGCAGGATCGAGCGGTCGATGTCGTCCAGGGGCCGTGCGGGAGCTCTGTTTCCCTGGGCAGCCCCGGGGAACCCCTGCGAAAAGGCCATCTGTTCGTCCGGCATACCGCCATGCCTCCCCTTCATGGACGCCCTGTGCATATCTCAGGCTGTGGAGAACCGTTTGTCCACAGGCTCGGGCCGCCTGTAGCCAAAATGCGCCGACGACCGAACAATCGGTAGGGAGAGCGCAGGACGCTTTCCGGTCACGCCCGTCCCCATGAGGAGGTGCTCGTCATGACGGTTCTGGAGCAGCCCGGCTCGTACCGCCCCGCCCCGCCGCCCGCCTGGCAGCCCCGTACCGACCCGGCACCGCTGCTGCCCGACGCGGAGCCCCTCCGGGTGCTGGGCACCCCGGCGGCGGGCGGGCTCGACCCCGTGCTGCTCGGCCGGATGTACGGCGAGCTCGTGCGCGGCCGGCGGTACAACGCGCAGGCCACCGCGCTGACCCGGCAGGGCCGCCTCGCCGTCTATCCCGCCTCCACGGGACAGGAGGCGTGCCAGGTCGCCGCCGCCCTGGCCCTGGAGCCGCAGGACTGGCTCTTTCCGAGCTATCGCGACACCCTCGCCGCCGTCGCCCGCGGCCTGGACCCGGTCGAGGCCCTGACCCTGCTCCGCGGCGACTGGCACACCGGCTACGACCCGCACGAACACCGCATCGCCCCGCTGTGCACACCGCTCGCCACCCAACTCCCCCACGCCGTGGGCCTCGCGCACGCCGCGCGGCTGAAGGGGGACGACGTCGTCGTCCTCGCCCTCGTCGGCGACGGCGGCACCAGCGAGGGCGATTTCCACGAGGCGCTCAACTTCGCCGCCGTCTGGCGCGCTCCGGTCGTCTTCCTCGTCCAGAACAACGGCTTCGCCATCTCCGTGCCGCTGGCCAAGCAGACCGCCGCGCCGTCCTTCGCCCACAAGGCCGTCGGATACGGCATGCCCGGCCGGCTGGTCGACGGGAACGACGTGGCCGCCGTCCACCAGGTGCTGGCCGAGGCCGTGCACCGCGCCCGGAGCGGCGGCGGGCCCACCCTGGTCGAGGCCGTCACCTACCGGATGGATGCCCACACCAACGCCGACGACGCCACCCGCTACCGCAGCGACGCCGAGGTCGAGGCCTGGCGCGCCCACGACCCGATCGACCTGCTGGAGCGGGAGCTGACCGGTCGCGGGCTGCTCGGTGAAGCGGGGATACGGGAAGCGCGGGAGGCGGCCGAGCGCATGGCCGCGGATCTGCGCGAGCGGATGCACCGGGATCCCGTGCTCGACCCGATGGAACTCTTCACGCACGTTTATGCCGAACAGACTGCCCAACTGCGCGAGCAGGCAGCACAATTGCGGGCCGAGCTGGCCGCTGCCGGGGAATCGCCCCCGGCCTGCCGGGAGGACGACGGCCCCCAGGAAGGAAGGCGGCGATGACCACCGCTGCTGTCGGGACGGCACACAGGGCCACCGCGCTGGCGCAGGCGCTCGGGAGGGCGCTGCGCGACGCCATGGCCGAGGATCCGTCCGTCCATGTGCTCGGCGAGGACGTCGGCGCGCTGGGCGGCGTGTTCCGGGTCACCGACGGGCTGGCCAAGGAGTTCGGGGAGGACCGCTGCACGGACACCCCGCTGGCCGAGGCGGGCATTCTCGGCGCGGCCGTGGGCATGGCGATGTACGGGCTGCGGCCGGTCGTCGAGATGCAGTTCGACGCCTTCGCCTACCCGGCCTTCGAGCAACTCGTCAGCCACGTCTCGCGGATGCGCAACCGCACCCGCGGCGCGCTGCCGATGCCCATCACCGTGCGGGTGCCCTACGGCGGGGGCATCGGCGGCGTCGAGCACCACAGCGACTCCTCCGAGGCCTACTACCTGGCCACCCCCGGCCTGTACGTGGTCGCCCCGGCCACCGTGGCGGACGCGTACGGCCTGCTGCGCGCCGCCATCGCCTCCGACGATCCCGTGGTCTTCCTGGAGCCCAAGCGCCTGTACTGGTCCAAGGACGAATGGGACCCCGAACGCCCCGAGCAGGTGCCCGGTATGGGGCGGGCCGTCGTCCGCAGGCGGGGCACCTCGGCGACGCTGGTCACCTACGGTCCGTCCCTGCCCGTCTGCATGGAGGCCGCCGAGGCCGCCGGCGCCGAGGGGTGGGACCTGGAAGTGGTCGACCTGAGGTCGCTGGTGCCCTTCGACGAGGAGACCGTCTGCGCGTCCGTGCGGCGCACCGGACGGGCCGTCGTCGTCCACGAGTCGACCGGGTTCGGCGGTCCCGGAGGGGAGATCGCCGCCCGGATCACCGAGCGCTGCTTCCACCACCTGGAGGCGCCCGTGCTGCGCGTCGCGGGGTTCGACATCCCGTATCCGCCGCCCATGCTGGAGAAGCACCAACTGCCCGGCGTGGACCGGGTGCTGGATGCGGTGGCGCGCCTGCAGTGGGAGTCCGAGTGGACGTCCGAGGGCGGTGCGCGGTGATGGCCGTCGTCAAGGAATTCCTCCTGCCGGACCTCGGAGAGGGGCTCACCGAGGCCCAAGTCGTGCGCTGGCTGGTCGAGGTGGGGGATGTGGTCTCCGTCGACCAGCCGGTGGTCGAGGTCGAGACGGCCAAGGCGATGGTCGAGGTGCCCTGCCCCTACGGAGGCGTCGTCACGGCCCGCTTCGGCCAGGAGGGCACGGAACTGCCGGTGGGCTCGCCGCTGTTGACGGTGGCGGTGGGGGAGCGGCAGGAGCCCATGGGCGAGGGGCCGGACGGCGCCCGGGGTTCGGGCAACGTGCTGGTCGGCTACGGCACCCAGGCGCCGGCGGCCCGCCGCCGCAGGGTGCGGCCGGAGGACCGCGGCGCCGCGCAGCCGGCCGGGACACCCGCCTCCGTCGCCGTCATATCGCCGCTCGTCCGCCGGCTCGCGCGTGAACGCGGGCTGGACCTGCGCCGCATACGGGGGACGGGCCCGGAGGGGCTGATCATCCGGGCGGACGTCGAGCAGGCGGCACGGGCGGCTCAGGCCTCGCACGCGGCCCAGGCGCCGGCACCCACTGCCGAACCGGCGGCCGCCCCCGCGCCGCGCGGTGCGGCGTCCCCGGCCGTCCGCACGGCCCGCACGGCCGGCCGGCGCAAGACCGACGGGCTGCGCGTCCCGCTGCGCGGAGTGCGCGGCGCGGCCGCCGAGAAGCTCAGCCGCAGCCGCCGGGAGATCCCGGACGCCACCTGCTGGGTCGACGCGGACGCCACGGAACTGCTCGCCGCCCGGAAGGCCATGAATGCCCCCGGCGGCGCCAAGGTGTCGCTGCTCGCCCTGCTGGCCCGCATCTGCACGGCCGCGCTCGCCAAGTACCCCGAGCTCAACGCGACCGTCGACACCGAGGCGCACGAGATCGTCCGGCTGCCCGGCGTGCACCTGGGGTTCGCCGCGCAGACCGACCGCGGGCTGGTCGTCCCCGTCGTCAGGGACGCCCACGCGCGCAACGCGGTCGAGCTGTCGGTGGAGATGGCCCGCCTCACCGAGGCCGCGCGGGCGGGCAAGCTCAGCCCCGCGGAGCTGACGGGCGGCACGTTCACCCTCAACAACTACGGGGTGTTCGGGGTGGACGGCTCCACGCCGATCATCAACCACCCCGAGGCGGCCATGCTCGGCGTCGGCCGGATAGCACCCAAGCCCTGGGTGCACGAGGGCGAGCTCGCCGTGCGGCACGTGGTGCAGCTGTCGTTCACCTTCGACCACCGGGTGTGCGACGGCGGCACGGCGGGCGGCTTCCTGCGGTACGTGGCCGACTGCGTCGAACAGCCGTCGGTGCTCCTGCGCTCGCTCTGACCCTGCGGAACCCGGCACTCCCCGGAGGCGGCACACTCGTCGGGTGACCAACGATCCGGTGTACGACGCAGTGGTCCTGGCCGGCGGTGCGGCCCGCAGGCTCGGCGGAGCGGACAAGCCCGCCGTACGGGTGGGCGGGCGGTCGCTGCTCGACCGGGTGCTCGGCGCCTGCGGCGGTGCCGCCCGCACGGTCGTCGTGGGGCCGCGCAGAGCGACGGTGCGGCCCGTGCTCTGGGCCCGCGAACAGCCGCCCGGAGGCGGCCCGCTCGCCGCCCTGGACGCCGGGCTGCGCCAGGTCTCCGCGGAGACGGTCCTGCTGCTCTCCGCCGACCTGCCCTTCCTCGACGAACAGGCGGTACGGGCGCTGCTCGGCGCGCTGGGCGGGCACGGCGGCACGGCCGAGGGCGCCGTCGAGGGCGCCGTCCTCACCGACCCCGGCGGCCGGGAGCAGCCGCTGGTCGCCGCCTACCGGACCGAGGCGCTCCGGCGCGAACTCGGGCTCCTCGCCGCCGAGCACGGCACGCTCACCGGCCTGCCCCTGCGGCTGCTCACCGCGGAGCTGTCCCTGACCCGGCTGCACCACCCCACCGCGTCCTTCGACTGCGACACCTGGGAGGACATCGGCACGGCCCGCGCCCGCATCAGGGACGATAGGAGCGTGCTGGATGAATGGATCTCCGCGGTCAAGGCCGAGCTCGGCATCGAGATCGATGTGGACACGGCAGGCCTGCTCGACCTCGCGCGCGACGCCGCGCACGGCGTGGCCCGTCCCGCCGCGCCCCTGACGACCTTCCTCGTCGGCTATGCCGCGGCGCTCCGCGGCGGCGGTCCGGAGGAGCTCGCCGAGGCCGCCCGCAAGGCCACGGCGCTCGCCGCACGCTGGGCCGAGGAGGGCGGTGCGGCGGGGCCGCAGAAGCCCGCCGGGTCGTCATGACCGGCCGGCGGGAGGCGGACGCCTCGCTCGACAGCGCCACGGACGACGCCCTGGCGCTGTTCGCGGACACCCGCGCCGCGACTGGGCCGGAGCCGGAGCCCGAACGGCAGCAGGAGGGCCGTGAGCCCGGCGGCTACTTCCCGTTCGACGAGGAGGACCCGTTCGAGGAGGCCTCCGCGGCACCCGGGCGCGAAGAGCCGCCGCTCGACGTGCCGTTCGCGGGCGTCCGCTACTACGACGCGACGGGCGGCAGGGCGGAGCGGAAGGGCGACGGCACCGAGCCCTCCCCCGGCCACGGCACCCCCTGGCCGGAGGCCCGCCGGACGGCCGCCCGGGCCGCCGCGCCCCTGCAGCCCTGCCCGCGCCCCCTCGGCGACGCCCTCGGCCACACCCTGGCCGCACCGCTCACCGCCCTGACCGACCTGCCCTCCTTCGACACCTCGGCCATGGACGGCTGGGCCGTCGCCGGACCCGGCCCCTGGCGGCTCCCCGCCGACGGCGAGGGCATCCTCGCCGGGCACGCCGAGGCCGGCGTGCTGCGCGACGGGCACGCCCTGCGGATCGCCACCGGCGCACGCGTGCCGGCCGGGGCGACGGCCGTCCTGCGCAGCGAGTACGGCATCGTGCGGGACGCGGGCGAACTGCTGCACGCCACCCGGCACGTCACCCAGGGCGCCGACATCCGCCCGCGCGGCCAGGAGTGCCGCACCGGCGACGCCCTCGTGCCCGCCGGCACCCTCGTCACCCCCGCCGTGCTCGGCCTCGCCGCTGCGGCCGGCTACGACGAGCTGACCGTCGCCCCGCGCCCGCGCGTCGAGGTCCTCGTCCTCGGCGACGAACTCCTGCGCGAGGGTCTGCCGCACGAGGGCCGCATCCGCGATGCGCTCGGCCCGATGCTCGGGCCCTGGCTGCGCGCCCTGGGCGCCGAGGTGACGGCGACGCGGTTCCTCGGCGACGACGCGGCGGCGCTGCGCGCGGCCCTCACCGCGTCCGGCGCCGACCTGGTCCTCACCACCGGGGGCACCGCCGCCGGGCCCGTCGACCACGTCCACCCCACCCTGGGCGACCTCGGCGCCGAGTGGCTGGTCGACGGTGTCGCCGTGCGCCCGGGCCACCCCATGCTGCTGGCCCGCTACGGGCCCGGGCGGCACGTGGTCGGGCTCCCCGGCAATCCGCTGGCGGCCGTCGCGGGCCTGCTGACGCTGGCCGAGCCGCTGCTGCGCACCCTCGCGGGGCGCGGCGCGCGCAGGCCCCGCCGGGCCGTGCTCACCGAGGCGGTGGCCGGCCGGCCCGCGGACACCCGGCTCGTACCGGTCGCCGACCGCGGCGAGGGCCGCGCCCGCCCGCTGAACTTCCACGGCCCGGCGATGCTGCGCGGCCTGGCCGCCGCGGACGCCCTCGCGGTCGTCCCGCCGGGCGGCGCGGCCCGCGGCGAAGCGGTCGAACTCCTGGAGCTGCCGGGCGCCCTGTAAGGGGCTCAGTGATTCCGCGCGTTCTGCTTGATCGTGACCAGGCGATCGGCCAGATGGAGCGTCGCCGCCTCGGGATCCGTGTACGGCAGCAGCCGGTGCCCCCGGATCACCGCCACCACCAGGTCGTCGCAGTCCCTGGGGCTCCGCCCCGCCTCGCTCTTGGTCACCGGGCGTTCGACGACGTCCAGGCCGTGGCCGTAGGTCAGCAGGTCCTCCAGGACGTTGCCGACGTTCGGGCTCAGCATGGACATACCGAGCAGCCGCCCGGCCGAACTGGAGCTGGTGACGACCGTGTTGGCGCCGCTCTGGCGGAGCAGCGGGACGTTCTCGTCCTCCCGCACGGCGACGACGATCGTGGCGTGCTTGTTGAGCTGGCGGGCCGTGAGCGTCACCAGGGCGGCCGTGTCGTCCCGCTCCGTGGAGATCACGACGTGCGTGGCCCGCTGCAGTTCGGCGCGCAGCAGGGTCTCGGACCTGGTGCCGTCGCCGAGGACGCCCACGAGACCGTCGCTCGCCGCGGCGTCCACCGCCTTCTTCTGCGGGTCCACGACGACGATCTTGTCCTTGGGCTTGCCCTGCCCGATCAGGGTGTCGATGGTGTGGCGGCCCTTGGTGCCGTATCCCACGACGACGGTGTGGTCTCGCATCCGCGACCTCCAACGGTGAATGCGTACTTGCTGCCGTGTCCGTTCGGTGAGCACTTCGAGCGTGGTGCCGACCAGGATGATCAGGAACAGCACGCGGAGCGGCGTCACCAGCAGCACGTTGCTCAGGCGGGCGCTGTCGCTGTACGGGACGATGTCGCCGTATCCGGTGGTGGACAGGGTGACGGTCGCGTAGTAGACGGCGCCCAGGAAGCTCACCTCGCCGCCCGCGTTGTCGTGGTAGCCGCTGCGGTCGGCGTAGACGATGAAGACCGTGGCGGTCATGACGAGCAGCGCCATGAGCAGCCGCCGGGCGACCTGGCGCAGGGGCGAGGTGGCACCCTGGACGGGCAGGACGATGGTCCGGCCGGCTTCGATGTCCTCGGCGTCGGGGCGGCTCCGGCGGAGCAGGGACCGGATCAGCACCCTGTTGCTCTTGCGGTCAACCATCGTCTGTCGGCCTCAAAGCTGCATTCGTCACATTTCGCACGCAGTCCATGATCCCCCATCGCCGGACGCAGCGCGGAGGGCCACCGGTGAGTAGCCTCGCGCCCATGCATGCGATCACCATTCCCGTTCCCGGCGGACCCGAGGCCCTCGTCTGGGCCGAGGTACCCGACCCCGTGCCCGGCGCGGGCGAGGTGCTGGTCGAGGTCGTCGCCAGTGCCGTCAACCGTGCCGACCTGCTGCAGCGGCAGGGCTTCTACGACCCGCCGCCCGGCGCGTCCCCGTACCCCGGTCTCGAATGCTCCGGGCGGATCGCCGCGCTCGGTCCCGGAGTGAGCGGCTGGGCGGTCGGCGACGAGGTGTGTGCGCTGCTGGCCGGCGGTGGCTACGCGGAGAAAGTCTGCGTGCCGGTCGGTCAGTTGCTCCCCGTACCGGACGGCATGGACGTCGTCACGGCGGCCGCTCTGCCTGAAGTGACAGCCACTGTGTGGTCAAACGTTTTCATGGTGGCGCACCTCAGCCCCGGTGAGACGTTTCTCGTGCACGGCGGCGGCAGCGGAATCGGCACCATGGCCGTCCAGTTGGCCAAGGCGGTCGGGGCGCGCGTCGCGGTCACCGCGGGCGGCCGGGACAAGCTGGAGCGCTGCCGCGAACTGGGTGCCGACATCCTCATCGACTACCGCGAACAGGACTTCGTCGAGGAACTGCACAAGGTGACCGGCGGGGTCGGCGCCGACGTCGTCCTGGACATCGTCGGGGCGAAGTACCTGCAGCGGAACATCGACGCCCTGGCGGTCAACGGCCGGCTCGCCATCATCGGCCTGCAGGGCGGCCGCAAGGGCGAGATCGACCTGGGCAAGCTGCTGGCCAAGCGGGCGGCCGTGACGGCGACCTCGCTGCGCGGGCGGCCGCTCGCGGAGAAGGCGGCCATCGTGGCGGCCGTGCGGGAGCACGTGTGGCCGCTGATCGCCGGAGGGCGGGTGTGGGCGGTCGTCGACCGGACGATGCCGATGCGGGACGCGGCCGCCGCGCACCGGGTGCTGGAGGAGAGCGTGCACGTAGGCAAGGTGCTGCTCACGACGTGAGCGGCACGGCCGCATCACCCGACCGGACGGCCACCGGTGCGCCGCGGCCGTGCGGGGGTGAGGGTGGGAGTGATGCGACTCCTGCGAAGGGCGGTGGCGGCCGTGTGGATTGCCGGGGCCCTGGCCGGGCTGGCCATGGCGGTGCCGGGGGTGCTCATACCGGTCGTACCGGCGTCCGACGCCCTCTCCGGGCCGTCGCCGACGCCCTCTCCGACGGTGCCGTCCACCACGACCGTCTTCCCCTCGCCGCCCGCACCCGGCCGGCGGCTCGCCGGGACCGTGGCCGGGGAGGGCCGCCCGCACCCCGGCCGGGCCGACACGGCCGGGCCACAGCGCTCCGCCCCGCGGCCCTCGCACGCGGCGCCGATCGTGCCGCCCGTGCGCGAGGAGCCGGGCCCCGTGCGCGGGGCCTCGCACGGCCCGGGACCTGCGGCGGCGGGGCGGCCGGAGCCCGCGGAGCGGGTGATACGCGTGCTGCCGCTCGGCACCGGCATGGCGCTGACGGGCCTGGGTCTGGGATTCATCGCCTGGCGGCTGCGGAGGCAGTAGCGGGGGAGCGCACGCCCCGCGCAAGGAAGCGGTGGATCAGGCGTGTACGGGGGCATCACCAGGGGGAAATCACCTGTGCGAGAGAATGGCGGCATGGATATGCCGAGGAATGAACGGTCGCAGGAGAGCCCGCACGTTCTGGTCGTAGGCCCGGACGGCATGGCTCTCGGCAGCGCCAGCCCCGGCGGCGGGGAGGGCGACGACGAGTCGCGCGAGGTCCCGGTGACGGAGATGGTCGAGCAGCCCGCCAAGGTCATGCGCATCGGCAGCATGATCAAGCAACTGCTGGAGGAAGTGCGCGCCGCGCCTCTGGACGAGGCGAGCCGCGTCCGGCTCAAGGAGATCCACCACAGCTCCGTCAAGGAGCTCGAGGACGGCCTCGCCCCCGAGCTCGTCGAGGAGCTGGAGCGGCTGTCCCTGCCGTTCACGGACGAGACGATTCCGACCGAGGCCGAACTGCGCATTGCGCAGGCCCAGTTGGTGGGCTGGCTGGAGGGCCTCTTCCACGGCATCCAGACGACGCTGTTCGCCCAGCAGATGGCCGCCCGCGCCCAGTTGGAGCAGATGCGGCGCGCCCTGCCCGCCGGTGTCCTCGACGACGAGGAGCACGACATCCAGCAGCACGGCGGCGCCCGCTCGGGCCCGTACCTGTAGGAGCAACGGAAGAGGGGCCCCTTGCCGAACCGGCAAGGGGCCCCTCTTCCGTTGGTGACGGCGACCGGTGCTTACGACGCCGGGTCGCCCGTCGACACCGTCAGCACGAACTGCGCGCTCTTCGGGTCGAACGGGTCGCCCGCCTCGGGCGACTGGGTCATCACGGTGCCCTTGCCCCAGGTGTTCTCGTTGACCGGGTCCACGCGGTACTTCCAGCCGGCGGCCTGCAGGCACTCCTTCACGGAGTCGACGTACAAGTACTTGAAGTCCGGAGCGGTCTTCTTCGTCTTGTCGTTGTAGGCGTCGTAGGCCTGCGTGCACTTCTCCTTGTCGATGGTCTTCGACTTGTCGCCGTCCTTGTGCTTGGACTGCGCGCCGCCGCCACCGCCGCCGGAGGTGCTGCCCTGGCCGCCCGTGCCGCCGGGGGCGACCGGTGCGTTGGACGACTTGCCGCCGTCGGCCTGGTCGTTCTTGTTGTTGTCCCGGCCGTTGAGGGCGATGGCGGCGATCACGCCGACGACCGCCAGGACCGCGACCACGGCCGAGCCGATGAGGACCGGCTTGTTGCTCCTGCCGCTGCCGGCGGGGGCCGGCGCGGGGGCCGGCGTCGAGTAGGCGGGCGCCGGAGGCCGGTAGCCGCCCTGGGCGGCCGGCGGCGGGGTGGACGGGCTGCCGTAGCCGCCGTACGGGTTCTGCACGGCAGGCTGCGGCTGGTACGGCGTCTGGACGGCCTGCGGGCCGGGCGCCGGCATCTGGCTGTCCACGGGCGGGAAGACGGCGGAGCCGACGCCCGCACCGCTGCGGGCCGGCGGGCCGCCCGCGATGATGATCGGCGAACCGGTCGCCTGGGCCGCCCCGGCCACCCGGGCGCATTCGTCGCGCATGGCCTCGGCGCTGGGGAAGCGCTCGTTCGGGTTCTTCTTCAGCGCGCGCAGCACCAGCGCGTCGACGGCCGGCGGGATCGACCGGTTGATCGTGGAGGGCGCGACCGGCTCCTCCTGGACGTGCGCGTAGGCGATGGCCAGCGGCGAGTCCGCGTCGAAGGGCAGCCGGCCGGTCAGCAGCTCGAAGAGCATGATGCCGACCGAGTACAGGTCGCTGCGGGCGTCCACGCCGCGGCCCAGCGCCTGCTCGGGCGAGAGGTACTGCGGGGTGCCGACGACCATGCCGGTCTGCGTCATCGACGTCACGCCGGACTGCATGGCGCGGGCGATGCCGAAGTCCATGACCTTGACCACATTGCGCTTGGTCATCATCACGTTGCCGGGCTTGATGTCCCGGTGGACCAGGCCCATCTCGTGGCTGACCTCGAGCGCCGCCAGCACATCGGCCGTGATCTTGAGCGCCTTGTCGGCCGGCATCGCGCCGTACTGGGCGACGTCGGCGTCGAGCACCGAGCGCAGCGGCTTGCCCTCGATGTACTCCATGACGATGTACGGCATCGTCGAGCCGTCCAGCTCGTCCTCGCCGGTGTCGAAGACCGAGACGATGTTGGTGTGCGTGAGCTTGGCCACGGCCTGCGCCTCGCGGCGGAAGCGCTCGCGGAAGGAGGCCTCGCGGCCCAGCTCGGTATGAAGGGTCTTGATGGCCACGTGCCGGTCGAGCACACTGTCGTGGGCGAGGTGCACGGAGGCCATGCCGCCTTCGCCGAGCAGGTCGCGGAGCTGGTAGCGGCCACCGCCGACCGTGCGTCCCGCGTACCGGCCGTGTGCGCCGTCCTGGCTCATGGTGTTGCTTCCCCCTCGGCGCACTGTGCACTGTCTGTAACCGGTGACGGTGGCGTACGAGCCGGTCCATCGCTGTGTTCCGGCTGTTCTTCGACGTATCCCGGCCAAGTCTGCCGCAGGGCGCGGGCACGTCAAGCCGCGTGCCCGTTCCGTGACCGGATGCGCGACAAGCCGTCACGGGATTTGCCTTGTTAGGGACGGTACGGGTTTGATGGCCGGTCCATCCCGGACCGGTGCACGCTGCGGAACCTGTAGCGTGGACTGGCGGAAGACCGTATTGCCCCGCGCATCGCCCCCACGCGAGCGGCCAGAGACGACGGCGAGGACTGATGGCACAGACGCAGAGCGACCAGGGTCCCGGCGACCCTGGCGCCAACGGGGGCGGAATGCCCGATGTGCCGGAAATGTGGGGCAATGGTGGGCTGGTCGGCGACGGCCGCTACCGCCTGACCCACCGGCTCGGCCGCGGCGGCATGGCCGAGGTCTTCGCCGCCGAGGACGTCCGCCTCGGCCGCACGGTCGCGGTGAAGCTGCTCCGCGCCGACCTCGCCGAGGACCCGGTCTCCAAGGCCCGCTTCACCCGCGAGGCACAGTCGGTCGCCGGTCTGAACCACCACGCCGTGGTCGCCGTCTACGACTCCGGCGAGGACACCGTCGGCCGCAACGTCGTGCCGTACATCGTCATGGAGCTGGTCGAAGGCCGCACCATCCGCGACCTGCTGCTCAACGCCGAGGCGCCGCCGCCGGAGCAGGCCCTGATCATCGTCTCCGGGGTGCTGGAGGCGCTGGCCTACAGCCACCAGCACGGCATCGTCCACCGCGACATCAAGCCCGCCAACGTGATCATCACGAACAACGGCGCGGTCAAGGTCATGGACTTCGGCATCGCCCGCGCCCTGCACGGCGCGGCGTCCACCATGACCCAGACCGGCATGGTCATGGGCACCCCGCAGTACCTCTCGCCCGAGCAGGCCCTCGGCAAGACCGTCGACGCCCGCTCGGACCTCTACGCCACCGGCTGCCTGCTCTACGAACTGCTGTCGCTGCGCCCGCCGTTCACCGGCGAGACCCCGCTCTCGGTCGTCTACCAGCACGTCCAGGACAACCCCGTCCCGCCGTCGCAGGTGCTCGGCAGCGTGCCGCCGGAGCTCGACGGCCTCGTCATGCGCTCCCTCGCCAAGGACCCGGACGACCGGTTCCAGAGCGCCGAGGAGATGCGCGGGCTGGTCCAGTACGCCCTGCAGATGCTGCAGGACGCGGGCAGCCACACGGGAGCCTGGAACACCGGTCCCGTCGACCACGCGACCGCGGCCACCCAGGTCATCAACGGCATGGGCATGGGGGCCACCACGGCCATGCCGCACCCGCAGCACGGCGACACCTCGCAGCAGCCGATCCTGCCGCGGCGCCCCGGCGACAACGGCGGCTTCGACGGCTACGGGGGCGGCGGCCAGGGCGGCCGCGGCTCCGGCGGCGGCAAGGGGAAGGCGGCGCTGGTCGCCGCGGTGATCGTGATCATCGTGGCGCTGGGCGGCTTCTACGTGGTCCAGTCGATGGGCAAGAAGACGGGCGGCAACAACAGCCCGGACACGAAGGTCTCCCAGTCCAACTCCCCGAGCACCGAGCCGAGCCAGTCCCCCGAGAAGCGCCTCACGCCCAGCCCCAACCGCAACCCTCACACGGGCAACGACAACAGCGACTGGGGCGACTCGACCGACGACGGCGAGCCGTCGACCGAGCCGAGCCGGCATCGCTCGCGCTACCCGAGCACGGACCCGTCGGCGAACCCGTCCCCCGACACGCCGTCCCAGAAGCCCTCGCCCAACCCGTCGGGCGGCGACGACAAGCCGTCGCCCAACCCGTCGGGCCACGGCGGCAGCACCGGCGGTGGCGACACCTCCGGCACCGTCCAGGGCACCACCGGCCACTAGGCGCTCCGCGGGGAGTGCAGTGCGTCGGCTGCGGGCCGTCCGTGGCCGGTCGCGCAGTTCCCCGCGGTCACGAGACGTCAGTCGGTGAACGCCGCGCCGACCGCCTCGTACGTGCGGGTCCACCACACGGCCAGCGCCGCCGACGCCGGGAAACCGGGGTCGGCGCGGTGGTCGCCCAGCTGGTAGCGCCAGCGCAGCATCCAGAAGTCGTTCAGGCGCTCCCACCACACCCGGTGCACGGCCGCGCCGAGCTCCGCCGCGTCCGCGCCGGTGGCCCGGCGGTAGGCGCGCGCGTACGGCCGCACCTTCGCGAGGTCCAGGGTGCCGTCCGGGCGCACGTAGAAGATCACGGCGGCCCGGACCGCCTCCTCGGCGCGCGGCTGGACGCCCAGCCGGTCCCAGTCGACGATCGCGGCGGGCTCGGCGCCCCGGTAGAGCAGGTTCAGCGGGTGGAAGTCGCCGTGCACCCAGCCGCGGGCCGGGACGGCGGCCGCGCCGGGGCGCCGGTGGGCGTGCTGCTCCAGCAGGTCGCGGCGCTCGACGAGCCGGTGTTCGGCCAGTTCGTCGAAGGCGTCCCGGGGCCGGCGGCGCACAAGGGCCAGGAGATCCTCGATGAGGGCGTAGGTGTTCTCCGGGTCGGCCGCGGCGTCCGGAGCCTCTCCAGCGGCCGTACAGGCCCGCTCAGGGCCCTCCATGACCTCCTCCAGGCACGTGTGCACGTGGCCGAGCAGCGCGCCGAGCCGGTGGGACTGGCCGGCGGTGAGCTCGCCGCCGTCGCGGTGCCGCCCGTCGATCCAGGGGTGCAGGGCGTAGCAGCGGCCGCCGAGGACGGTCAGGGTGGAGCCCTCGGAGTCGGCGACGGGCGGGACGACGGGCAGGCCGAGGGCGCCCAGCCGGCGGGTCGCCTCGTGCTGGCGGGCGATGGCGGCCTCGTCGCCGTCCAGGTGGTGCTTGAGGAAGAAGCGGCCGCGGGTGGTGGAGAGCCGGTAGCCGCGGTTGAGGAGCCCCTCGGTGAGCGTCTCGCAGGAGACCGGCTCGCCGGCGTCGCCGTAGCGGCGCAGCAGGGTGCACAGGGTGCCGCCGTCGGGTGGGGCAGGGGTGACAAGTGAGCGCGGCACGCCCCAAATGTTAGATCACGCTGAGTGTGCGGGCCGTCGCGCGGGTACGCCTTCGAGGTGGTGCAGGGTGATGAACTGGGGTTCTATGCACAGGTATTCAGGCGCGAAGGGCACGTCGTCCGCGAACCGTGGTGCGGGGCCGAAGAGTTCGAGCTCCGCCGGTCCCGGCACGAAGCGCCGTGCCGTGCCGACGAACTGCACGGTCCAGACGGTCTCTTCGCCGTCCTCGCGGTCGCCGATGTTGTCGGCGGCGTAGGCGACGACACTGCCGTCGCAGGCCTGCGCGTACCCGAAGCCCCCGTGCAGCCGCAGCAGCACCCGGCCGTCGTCGACGACGTGCCGGGCGACGGTGACGAAGGGAAGCGCGCGCAGGGTGACGGACACCCGGCCGTACGGGGTGCGGCCGAGCAGTTCGAGCGCCCGGTAGGCGTCGCCGTCGTGCGCGCGGTGGGCGCCTGTGGGGACGGAGGACATGGTCACCACTCTGCCGGTCGGTCCCGCGGTGCCATAGGGGCACCCGCCCCTTCGGCACAGGGTCTTTGGTCCCTGATCCGGCTTTCAGCCCTTTCCGGCCTGCAGGCGGGCCACGTAGGCCGCCGCCTGGGAACGCCGTTCCATGCCCAGTTTGGACAGCAGGCTGGAGACGTAGTTTTTGATCGTCTTCTCGGCCAGGTGCAGCCGTTCGCCGATCACGCGATTGGTCAGGCCCTCGCCGATGAGATCCAGAATGCGCCGTTCCTGTTCGGTCAGCGAGGCCAGCCGGTCGTCCCCCTTGGGGTCCTTGCCGTCGCGCAGCCGTTCCAGCACCCGGGCCGTCGCCACCGGGTCGAGCAGGGATTTCCCGGCCGCCACGTCCCGTACGGCGGAGAGCAGCTCATTGCCGCGAATGGCCTTGAGGACATAGCCCGCGGCACCGGCCACGATCGCGTCGAAGAGGGCTTCGTCGTCGGCGTACGAGGTGAGCATCAGGCATTTGATGCTCTCGTCCTGAGAACGGATCTCACGGCATACTTCGACTCCGCTGCCATCCGGAAGACGGACGTCCAGTACGGCGACGTCCGGCCGGGTGGCGGGAATGCGCACCAGTGCATCCGCGGCGGTGCCGGCCTCTCCCACGATCTCGATGTCCTCCTCGACGGAGAGGAGCTCGTGGACGCCGCGACGGACGACTTCGTGGTCGTCCAGCAGAAATACCGTGATTTTTCCTTCTTCGCGCACGCTGACAGTCTCACACATCGACTCTTCCCCTGCTCTTGTCCTCCGGGATAACGTGCCCCCGTTCCGGCAGTGCGCAAGGCTGTGACCAGGGGAGGCGCCCCACTTTCTCGATTTACTTGGAAATCCAAGCAAAATCGCAGGTCAGAGGGGTTTCGCAGGAATGCGGTCCGCTGGGTAACGTGCTTATTGCAGGCCATTCGCCGGGGCGCCTGTCACGCCCGGTTCCGGCCTCGGCACACCCACCCCGTGTGCCTCGGGCGGCCGGGCGAGCCTCCCCCTGTCTCACGGCGGGGGGACTTCCCTCCGGCCGCCGGCGACCCCGGGGGCCGGACAGACGGAGGAGCACACGTGACCGTGGACAGCACTGCCGCGCGCAAGCCGCGACGCAGCAGCAGCAAGCGAGCCGGGGGCAAGAAGCCGGCCGACGGGCCGGGGCAGGAGCCGGAGCTCGTCCAGCTGCTGACGCCGGAGGGCGTACGGGTCGAGCACCCGGACTACTCCATCGAACTGTCGCCCGCGGAACTGCGTGGTCTGTACCGGGACATGGTGCTGACCCGCCGGTTCGACGCCGAGGCGACCACCCTGCAGCGGCAGGGCGAACTCGGCCTGTGGGCCTCGCTGCTGGGCCAGGAGGCCGCCCAGATCGGCTCCGGCCGCGCGACCCGCGACGACGACTACGTCTTCCCGACCTACCGCGAGCACGGCGTCGCCTGGTGCCGCGGGGTCGACCCGACCAACCTCCTGGGCATGTTCCGCGGCGTGAACAACGGCGGCTGGGACCCCAACGAGAACAACTTCCACCTCTACACGATCGTCATCGGCTCGCAGGCGCTGCACGCGACCGGTTACGCGATGGGCATCGCGAAGGACGGGGCGGACTCGGCCGTCATCGCGTACTTCGGCGACGGCGCGTCCTCGCAGGGCGACGTGGCCGAGGCGTTCACCTTCGCGGCCGTCTACAACGCGCCGGTGGTGTTCTTCTGCCAGAACAACCAGTGGGCCATCTCCGAGCCCACCGAGAAGCAGACCCGCGTGCCGCTCTTCCAGCGCGCCCAGGGCTACGGCTTCCCCGGCGTGCGCGTGGACGGCAACGACGTCCTGGCCGTGCTCGCCGTGACCAGGGCGGCGCTGGAGCGCGCCCGCACCGGCGAAGGCCCCATGCTCATCGAGGCGTTCACCTACCGGATGGGCGCCCACACCACCTCCGACGACCCGACGAAGTACCGCCGGGACGAGGAGCGCGAGCAGTGGGAGGCCAAGGACCCGATCCTGCGCCTGCGGACGTACCTGGAGAGCGAGGGCCACGCCGACGAGGCCTTCTTCGCGGAGCTGGAGACCGAGAGCGACGCGCTCGCCAAGCGGGTGCGCGACACCGTGCGCACCATGCCCGACCCGGACGACATGGCGATCTTCGAGAACATCTACGCCGACGGACACGCCCTGGTGGACGAGGAGCGGGCCCAGTTCGTCGCGTACCAGGCCCAGTTCGCGCAAGAGGAGCAGCACTCCGGGATGGGGAACTGACCATGAGCATCGAGAAGCTCTCGATCGCCAAGGCGATCAACGCCTCCCTGCGCACCGCCCTGGAGACGGACCCGAAGGTCCTCGTCATGGGCGAGGACGTCGGCAAGCTCGGCGGCGTCTTCCGGGTCACCGACGGCCTGCAGAAGGACTTCGGCGAGGACCGGGTGATCGACACCCCGCTCGCGGAGTCGGGCATCGTCGGCACCGCGATCGGTCTTGCGCTGCGGGGCTACCGCCCGGTGGTGGAGATCCAGTTCGACGGTTTCGTCTTCCCGGCCTACGACCAGATCGTCACGCAGCTGGCGAAGATGCACGCCCGCGCCCTGGGCAAGATCAAGCTGCCGGTCGTCATCCGCATCCCCTACGGCGGTGCGATCGGTGCGGTGGAGCACCACAGCGAGTCGCCGGAGGCGCTGTTCGCGCACGTGGCCGGTCTGAAGGTCGTGTCGCCGTCCAACGCGGCGGACGCGTACTGGATGATGCAGCAGGCCATCCAGAGCGACGACCCGGTCATCTACTTCGAGCCCAAGCGCCGCTACCACGACCGCGCCGAGGTCGACACGGAGGCCATCCCGGGCCCGCTGCACGCCGCGCGCACCCTGCGCTCCGGCACGGACCTGACGCTGGCCGCGTACGGGCCGATGGTCAAGACCTGCCTGGAGGCCGCGGCGGCGGCCGAGGAGGAGGGCAAGTCCCTGGAGGTGCTGGACCTGCGGTCGATCTCACCGGTCGACTTCGACGGCATCCAGGCGTCCGTGGAGCGCACGCGCCGCCTGGTCGTGGTCCACGAGGCCCCGGTCTTCTTCGGATCCGGCGCGGAGATCGCCGCCCGGATCACCGAGCGCTGCTTCTACCACCTGGAGGCCCCCGTCCTGCGGGTCGGCGGCTACCACGCGCCGTACCCGCCGTCGCGGCTGGAGGACGAGTACCTGCCCGGACTGGACCGGGTGCTCGACGCCGTCGACCGCGCACTGGCGTACTAGGGCCGAGGAGATTCGTGACGATGACTGCCAGCAATCAGCGTTTCCGCGAGTTCAAGATGCCGGACGTGGGCGAGGGGCTCACCGAGGCCGAGATCCTCAAGTGGTACGTGAACGTGGGGGACACGGTCTCCGACGGTGACGTGGTGTGCGAGGTCGAGACGGCCAAGGCGGCCGTCGAACTGCCCGTCCCCTTCGACGGCGTGGTCCACGAACTGCGCTTCCCGGAGGGCACGACGGTCGACGTCGGCAAGGTGATCATCTCGGTGGACACCGACCCCCAGGCGGGGCCCGCCGAGGCTCCCACGGCTCCCGCACAGGCCGCCGCTCCGGCCGCGGAGGAGCCGGAGCCGGCCGGCCGGCAGGCCGTGCTCGTCGGCTACGGGGCCGCGCCGTCCTCGACGAAGCGCCGCCCGCGCAAGGCGGCCGGCTCCGCCGGCTCCGCCTCGGTCGCCGCCGCGGTGCAGGCCGAGCTGAACGGGCACGCCGGGACGGCTGCGGCTGTGGCGCCCGCCCCCGTGGCACCCGCCCCCGTGGCGGCCCCGGTGGCCGCGCGGCCGTTGGCCAAGCCTCCGGTGCGCAAGCTCGCCAAGGACCTGGGCATCGACCTGGCGACCGTGACCCCGACCGGGCCCGACGGGATCGTCACCCGCGAGGACGTGCACGCCGCCGCCCGGCCCGCCGCGGCACCGGCCGTGGAGGCGGCCCCCGCCGAGGCACCCGCGTCCGCGGCACGCGAGACCCGGATCCCGGTCAAGGGGGTGCGCAAGGCGACCGCGCAGGCCATGGTGGCCTCAGCGTTCACCGCCCCGCACGTCACCGAGTTCGTCACCGTCGACGTCACCCGCACCATGAAGCTCGTCCAGGAGCTCAAGGCCGACCCCGAGATGGCCGGTCTGCGGGTCAACCCGCTGCTGCTGGTCGCCAAGGCCCTGCTCGTGGCGATCAGGCGCAACCCCGACGTCAACGCCGCCTGGGACGAGGCCAACCAGGAGATCGTCCGCAAGGACTACGTCAACCTCGGCATCGCCGCCGCCACCCCGCGCGGCCTGATCGTGCCCAACATCAAGGAGGCCCAGGCCAAGACGCTCCCCGAGCTGTCCCGCGCCCTGGCCGACCTGGTGGCCACCGCCCGCGAGGGGAGGACGAGCCCGGCGGACATGCAGGGCGGCACGGTCACGATCACCAACGTCGGCGTCTTCGGCGTCGACACCGGCACGCCCATCCTCAACCCCGGCGAGTCCGCGATCCTCGCCCTCGGCGCGATCAAGCTCCAGCCGTGGGTCCACAAGGGCCGGATCAAGCCCCGCCACGTCACCACCCTGGCGCTGTCCTTCGACCACCGCCTCGTCGACGGCGAGCTCGGCTCCAGGGTCCTCGCCGACGTCGCGGCGGTCCTGGAGCGCCCGAAGCGCCTCATGACCTGGGGCTGATCAGTACAGGACAAGGGGCCCGGATACTCTCTCCTCACCCCCCCTCCAGTGAGGAGAGAGTGCGGCATCCGGGCCCCTCGTCCGCATGCGGAGCGGCCTACGGGAACCCACACTGGTCAGATGCGGGAACAGCCCGTGCGGGCAAATTAACCGAGGAAGACCGACACTTGCAGTGTCGGAATTGGAGGCCGCATTGGAGCCCGCGGTGGACCGTGACGGCGGGGAATCCATCAGCCGTCTGCTCCGCGCCTGGCGGGCCCGTGTCGACGCCCGGAACCTGCCCGAGCTGCGCGGGGTCTTTCCCCGGCCGGGGCGGCGGCTGTCGCAGAAACACGTGGCCCGCATGACCGGCGTGAGCGAGGGCTGGTACCGGGCGCTGGAGGCCGGAAGGCGCCAGGACTTCTCGGAGAATTTTCTGCTGCGCGTCGCCGAGGCGCTGCGGCTGAGTGATGCCGAAACGCTGACGCTCTTCGTGGCCGTCACCGGCCGGCGCCCTCCGGAATTCGGCCGCTGCCGCCGGGATTTGCCGCCGGGTGTCCAGGCGCTGCTGGAACAGCAGGTCTCCTATCCCGCCTATCTGTCCGACGGCGCCTGGAACATCGTCGCGGCCAACTCCCTCATGGGCGAGTGGTTCCCGTGGGCGCTGCGGCCCGAGGCGAATCTGATGCGCTGGACGCTGCTGGACCCCGAGGCGCGGGAGCAGATGCTCGACTGGGAGGACAGCTGTGCGCGCGTCTACCTCGCCATGCTGCGCGTCGCCTCCAACAGCAACCCCGGCAACACCGAACTGCACGGCCTCGTCCGGGAGATCCTCGCCGCCGACGCGGACTGCCGGCGCATCTGGGCCGAGGAGTACGACGTCGTCGAGCACCGGGACGGGCATGTCTTCCGGCTGCGCCTGCCGTACCACGGCGGGGCGGAGGTGCGGGTGACGTCGCATGTGCTGCTGCCGATACAGCGGCCCGATCTGCGGTTCGTGTTCATCACGCCGCTGGAGGGGTGGGCGGGTATCTAGGGGCGCACGGCGCCACCCCATGCGCCGCCCATATTCCGGACACGCTCTGACCACGCATCCTTGTTGTATCTATGCTGTGCGCATGTCGCCCGTCACCGCCGCCGTCAGACGTCCCCCCGCCGCCGAACGCGTCTACACGCACGTCAAGGACGCCGTCCTGCACCGCCGTTACGAAGGCGGCACGCTGCTCACCGAAGGTGATCTGGCCGAGGCCGTGGGGGTGTCGAGGACACCCGTGCGCGAGGCGCTGCTGCGGCTGGAGGCCGAGGGGCTGCTCAAGCTCTACCCGAAGAAGGGGGCCCTCGTGCTGCCCGTGTCCGCACAGGAGATCGCGGATGTGGTGGAGACCCGGCTGCTCGTCGAGAAGCACGCGGCCGCCAAGGCCGTCCCCGCCCCGCCCGCGCTCGTCGCGCGCCTGGAGGAGCTCGTCGACGACATGCGCACCCAGGCCGCCGCGGGCGACCTGGCCGCCGTCTCCGTCAGCGACCGCGCCTTCCACGCCGAGATCGTGCGCAGCGCGGGCAACCGGATCCTGTCGGGCCTGTACGAACAGCTCCGCGACCGCCAGCTGCGGATGGGCGAGGCCGTGATGCACGCGCACCCCGACCGCATCGCCAAGAACATCGCCGAGCACACCGAGATCCTCGACGCGCTGCGCGCCGGCGACGCCGAGGCCGCGATCCGGGTCGTCGACCGGCACGTCGGCTGGGTGGGCAACCTCGCCCGCGGAGAGGCCCGATGAGCACGCGCACGGGTGCGGGCGGCGGCACCGGCTCCATATCCCTGCCCGGCGACCCCCCGGGCGGTCGCCGGGCGCTGACGGTCTGGGGAATCGGCGTCGCGGTCTACTTCGTCGCCATCATCTTCCGCACGAGCCTGGGCGTCGCCGGCATCGACGCGGCAGCCCGCTTCCACATCAACTCCTCGGCCCTGTCCACCTTCTCCATCCTCCAGCTGCTCGTCTACGCGGGCATGCAGATCCCCGTCGGCGTGATGGTCGACCGGCTGGGCACCAAGAAGGTGCTGGCCCTCGGCGTCGTCCTGTTCACCGCAGGCCAGTTCGGCTTCGCGCTCTCGCACTCGTACGCCGCCGCCCTGGCCTGCAGGGCGCTGCTCGGCTGCGGCGACGCGATGACGTTCATCAGCGTGCTGCGGCTGGGCGCGCGCTGGTTCCCCGCCCGGCACGGGCCGATGATCGCGCAGGTCGCCGCGCTGTTCGGGATGGCGGGCAACCTCGTCTCGACCGTCGTCCTCGCACGGCTGCTGCACAGCGCGGGCTGGACCGCCACCTTCGCCGGCAGCGCGGCCGCGGGCGTGCTCGTCCTCGTGCTGATGCTGCTGTTCCTCAAGGACCACCCCGAGGGCCACGAGCCGCCGGCCGGTCCCCCGGCGGGCAAGGGGTTCGTACGCCGGCAGATCGCGCTGGCCTGGCGCGAACCGGGGACCCGGCTGGGCCTGTGGGTGCACTTCACCACGCAGTTCCCGGCGATGGTGTTCCTGCTGCTGTGGGGGCTGCCGTTCCTGGTGGAGGCCGAGGGGCTCTCGCGGGGCACGGCCGGGATGCTGCTGACGCTGGTGGTGCTGGTGAACATGGCCGTCGGCCTCGTCTACGGGCAGGTCATCGGCCGCCACCACGCGGCCCGGCTGCCGCTCGCCCTCGGCACGGTCGCGGCAACGGTCCTGCTGTGGGCGGCCGTTCTGGCCTGGCCGGGGCACGCGCCCATGTGGCTGCTGGTGACGCTGTGCTCGGTGCTGGGGGCCTGCGGACCGGCCTCGATGATCGGCTTCGACTTCGCCCGGCCCGCCAACCCGCCCGAGCGCCAGGGCACCGCCTCCGGCATCGTCAACATGGGCGGATTCACCGCCTCGATCACCACCCTGCTGGCGGTGGGCATCCTGCTGGACGCCACCGGCGAGGACTACCGGGCCGCCTTCTCCTCGGTGTTCGTCCTCCAGGCGCTGGGCCTCTACCGGATCCTGCGCCTGCGCGGCCGGGCCCGGCAGCGCGAACGCGAGCGCATCGTGGCCTCGCGCGTGGAGACGGTGCACGTACCGGCGTGAGGGGGCGGTCCGCTCACGGCGTGACCGCGAACTCCCGCAGGATCGCGGCCGCCAGCGCCTGATCGCCCTCCACCTTGATGCGGTCGGCGACGGCCTCGGCCCGCACCCGGCCGCACGCCAGCCGGACGAACAGCTCCCAGTCCATTGCGAACCCCACCGTCGGCCCCAGGGCGATGCTGCTGTCGATCGTGGCCCTGCCCTGCGGGCCGACCCGCACCGTCTGCAGGAACTCCACCGCGCCGTGCACGTCGAGGGCGATCGTCGAACCCGGCTTCGCCTCCGCCTCCTCGGCCACCACCTTCGGCAGCGCCCGCAGCAGGAAGTCCCGCGCGAGCAGCGCACCCGGGGAGTCCAGATTCCCCGGCACACCGAGCGCCCTGCGCAGATCCTGCTCGTGCACCCACACGTCGAAGGCCCGTGTCGTCAACGTCCGTTCGAGACTCGCCTCGTTGCCGCTGCCGAGCGGCCAGCGCACCACCGCATTCGGCGAACGCATCTCGTTGCGCAGCTGCCGCGCCCGCCGGATGACCGTGTACTCCAGCTCGGAGGTCATCTCCAGCGCCGTGTGGCAGCGCCGCACGTCGACCTGCACCTCGATGTACCGCGAGAACTCGTCGGTGACGTGGTACAGATCGCGCGGCAGGGTGTGAATGGGCCGTGGTTCTCCCAGCATTTCGCATTCGACGCCGATGATGTGCGACACCACGTCGCGCACGGACCACCCCGGGCATTCGGTGCGCAGGTTCCAGTCGTTCTCGGCGAGCGGTTTCACCAAGTCGCCGACGGCTTCGATGGAGTGGGTCCAGGCGTCGATGGCGGGCTGAAGACTCGGGTGCACGGTCACGTGGATCCCTCGGCGGTACTGGAGCGCGGGCGGGGCAAGTGCTGTCTGGGTGCTCTCCCGTTAAGTTACGCTGCGCACGGTCAACTCGGCAGAGGAATGGTGGGTACGGTGCGCGCCTCCGTGATGCAGATGAAGGTCGATCCGGCCGAATCCGTGGCGGCACGCCGCGAACGTGCCGCGGAGCTCGTGCGGGCCCGGCACGGCAGCGACCTGGTGGTGCTCCCCGAACTGTGGACCGTGGGCGCGTTCGCGTACGAGTCCTTCGCGGCGGAGGCCGAAAGCCTCGACGGCCCCACGGCCGAGGCGATGTCGCGGGCCGCCCGCGACACGGGCGTCTGGCTGCACGCGGGCTCGATCGTCGAGAAGGCCCCCGACGGTTCGCTCTACAACACCTCCCTCGTCTTCTCCCCCGACGGCGAACTCGCCCGCACCTACCGCAAGATCCACCGCTTCGGCTTCGACCGCGGTGAGGCGGTCCTGATGAGCGCCGGCAGCGAGATCGTCACCGTCCCCACGCCGGAGGCCACGCTCGGCCTGGCGACCTGCTACGACCTCCGCTTCCCCGAACTCTTCCGCGCCCTGACCGACGCGGGCGCCGAGATCCTCGTCGTCCCCGCGGGCTGGCCGGCCCGCCGCCGCGAGCACTGGAGGCTGTTCGCCCGCGCCCGCGCGGTCGAGGACCAGTGCTACGTCCTGGCGTGCGGCACCGCGGGCACCCATGCGGACGTGCAGCAGGCGGGCCACAGCATGGTGGTCGACCCCTGGGGCACGGTCCTCGCGGAGGCGGGCGAGGACGAGGAGGTCCTGACGGTGGACCTCGACCTGGCGACGGTGGCGAAGACGCGGGCGGACTTCCCGGCGCTGAAGGACCGCGTCATCGGACGTTAATGATTCGGGGGGAAGCGATTCCGCTTCCGTGCTGTTGGATGAAGGCATGGCAAACCGTGCACGCGTCCGCGCCCCCGAACCGACCGGCAAAGGCGGCTGGCTCAACACCGGCGGCAACGCCCTGAGCCTGGCCGACCTCCGAGGCCGCATCGTCATCCTCGACTTCTGGACGTTCTGCTGCGTGAACTGCCTGCACGTCCTGGACGAGCTCCGCGAGCTGGAGGAGAAGCACCGCGACACCGTGGTGATCATCGGCGTCCACTCGCCGAAGTTCGTCCACGAGGCCGATCACCAGGCCGTTGTCGACGCCGTCGAGCGCTACGAGGTGCACCACCCCGTCCTGGACGACCCCGAGCTGGCGACCTGGAAGCAGTACGCGGTGCGGGCCTGGCCGACCCTGGTCGTGATCGACCCCGAGGGCTACGTCGTCGCGCAGCACGCGGGCGAGGGCCACGCCCACGCGCTGGCCGCGCTGGTCGAGGAACTGGAGACCGAGCACGCCGCCAAGGGCACCCTGCGGCGCGGCGACGGCCCCTACGTGGCGCCCGAGCCGCAGGCCACGGACCTGCGCTTCCCGGGCAAGGCGGTCGTGCTGCCCGCCGGCACCTTCCTGGTCTCCGACTCCACCCGGCACCAGCTCGTCGAGCTGGAGGCCGACGGCGAGACCGTCGTGCGCCGCATCGGCAGCGGCGAGCGCGGCTTCGGGCCGGAGAGCTTCAGCGAGCCGCAGGGGCTCGCGCTGCTGCCGGACGGCAAGGTCCTCGTGGCCGACACGGTCAACCACGCGCTGCGCACGTACGACCCGGAGACGGGCGAGGTCGTGACCGTCGCAGGGACCGGCCGGCAGTGGATGCAGGGGCAGCCGACCTCCGGGCCCGCCCGCGAGGTCGCGCTCTCGTCCCCCTGGGACGTGGCCTGGTGGGCGGACCGCGTCTGGATCGCCATGGCCGGCGTCCACCAGCTGTGGACGTACGACCCCGCGACCGGGACCGTCGCCGTCGCGGCCGGCACCACCAACGAGGGCCTGGTGGACGGGCCCGCGGACGAGGCCTGGTTCGCCCAGCCGTCCGGACTGGCCGCGGCCGGGGACCGGCTGTGGCTGGCCGACTCGGAGACGTCCGCGCTGCGGTACGTCGAGCGCGACGGCGACGGCTTCGCCGTACGGACGGCCGTCGGCACCGGCCTCTTCGACTTCGGGCACCGGGACGGGGACGCCGCGCAGGCGCTGTTCCAGCACCCGCTGGGCGTCACCGCCCTGCCGGACGGCTCGGTGGCCGTCGCGGACACGTACAACCACGCGCTGCGCCGCTACGACCCCGCCACGGGCGAAGTCACCACGCTGGCCACCGACTTGCGGGAGCCGTCGGACGCGGTGCTCGTCGGCGACGACATCGTCGTCGTGGAGTCCGCCCGGCACCGGCTGACCCGGCTGCGGCTGCCGGAGGAGGCGGTCCGCGTCGAGGCGGTGGCGCACCGCACACAGCGGGCCGCGACGGACATCGCGCCGGGGCGCCTGCACCTCGACGTCGTCTTCCAGGCCCCGGCGGGCCAGAAGCTGGACACGCGCTACGGCCCGTCCACACGGCTGCTCGTCTCCGCCACCCCGCCGGAACTCCTGGCGGAGGGCGCGGGTGCGGGCACGGACCTGCAGCGCGACCTGGTGCTTGCGGACGGGGTGACGGAGGGCGTGCTGCACGTCTCCGCGATGGCGGCGTCGTGCGACGACGACCCGGAGAACGAATACCCGGCGTGCCACATGCACCAGCAGGACTGGGGGGTGCCGGTACGGGTCGTTGCCGGGGGCGCGGGGCGGTTGCCGCTGGTGCTGGCGGGTATGGCGTAGGCCTGCGGCCTGCGGCCCGCCCCGTCACCACTTCAGCGCCGCACCCTCGCTCTCCACCCAGTAAGTCCCCTTCGCCGAGTCGTCCACGTGCAGCGCCCCGCCCGGCAGGGCGGGAACGGACGGATCCCCGTCCACCGGATCCCCGTTCGGCGTCTGGAAGGACACCGACAGCTTCTTCACGTCCCGCCCCTTGCCGCCGGAGGCATCCGCGGCCGACGCCGTCACCCCGGCGTACACCGCCTTCCCCGGCGCCACCTTCAGCGCCGCCCCCGGCTTGCTCTCCTCCGTCACCCCGGCCGTCGCCTGGTCCTGGTCGAAGCGGAGGAAGGGGAAACCGTACGCGGTGCACTCCTTCTTGCCGGTGTTGGTGGCGACCAGCAGCACGTGGTTCACGGGCGATCGAACCGCCTTCGCCTCCACCTTCATCTGCGCCGGGGTGCACGCGTCCCCGGTCGCCTGCGGCGACGACTTGGCGTCGTCGTCCGCCTCGTCACCGCCGTCGCTGCCCTCGTCGTCGGGGCTCGCCGACTGCTCCGCGGCGTCGCCCTTGGCGGTGTCCGAACCGTCCTTGCTGCCGCCGCCGCAGGCGGTGAGGGACAGGGCGGTCACAGCGGCAAGCGCAGCGGCGGCGGCCGCCCTGCGCGCGGTGCGCGTGGTCATGGTGCGTTCCCCTCAGCCTTCGAGGAAGGCCGTCAGTGCGGATGCGAGCAGGTGCGGATCCTCCGCGCCGCACAGTTCGCGCGCGGAGTGCATGGAGAGGATGGCCACGCCGATGTCGACGGTGTGGATGCCGTGCCGCGCGGCCGTGATGGGGCCGATGGTGGTGCCGCAGGCGACGGAGTTGTTGGAGACGAAGTGCTGCCACGGCACGCCGGCGCGTTCGCAGGCCGCGGCGAAGACGGCCCGGCCGCTGCCGTCCGTGGCGTACCGCTGGTTGACGTTGACCTTGAGGATCGGGCCCTTGTTGGGCAGCGGGTGGTGCCCGGGCTCGTGCCGCTCGGAGTAGTTGGGGTGCACGGCGTGACCGGTGTCGGAGGACAGGCAGACCGAACCGGCGAGCGCCCGCGCCCGGTCCTCGAACGTGCCGCCGCGCGCCAGGACCGAGCGTTCCAGGACGTTGCCGAGCAGCGGCCCTTCCGCACCGGTGTCGGACTGGCTGCCGTTCTCCTCGTGGTCGAAGGCGGCGAGCACCGGGATGCAGGGCAGCGAGGACGAGCCGGCCGCGGCGATGAGCGCGGCGAGGCCGGCGTGGACGGACAGCAGGTTGTCCATCCGCGGCCCGGCGACCAGTTCGCGGTCGCGGCCGAGGTAGGCGGGGGCCTCCACGCTGTGGACCATCAGGTCCCAGCCGCCGATCTCCTGCGCGTCGACGCCGGCCTCCTCGGCGACGAAGCGGATCAGATCGCCCTCGGCCACCTCGCCCAGACCCCAGATCGGGGTCATGTGACGCTGCTTGTCGAGCTTGAGGCCTTCCTGGTTGACCGACCGGTCGAGATGCACGGCCAGTTGGGGCACGCGCAGCAGCGGGCGGTCGACGTGGACGAGCCGGTGGCTGCCTCCCCCAGACTTCGTCTGGGAGGTGCCCCCATCACGCAGAGTAATACGGCCGGACAGGCCGAGGTCGCGGTCGAGCCAGGTGTTGAGCAGCGTGCCGCCGTAGATCTCCACGGCCACCTGCCGCCAGCCCTGCGCGCCGGTGTCGGGCAGCGGCTTGACGCGCAGGTTGGGGGAGTCGGTGTGCGCGCCGACGATCCGGAACGGGGTGGCCGGGGTGGCCCCCTCCGGCACGTACCACGCGATGAGCGCGCCGCCCCGCAGCACGAACCTGCCGCCGGCCGCGGCGTCCCACGCCTCCGTCTCCGCGACCTGGCGGAAACCCGCCTTCTCCAGCCGCTCGGCGGCGTTGGCCACCGCGTGGTACGGGGACGGGCTTGCGGCGAGGTAGGACATCAGGTCATCGGTGTGGCCGCGGTCGAAGCGGTGCGCAGAGCTCATGGCCTCAGGATAAGGATCAGGGCAAGGGCCGGGCGGCCTTTCGGCGCCCGGCCCTTGCCCGTTCGACAGTGTCCGCGCGTGGTTAGAACGCGGCCTCGTCCAGCTCCATCAGCGACTGGTCGACCGACTCGGCCAGCGTCCGCTCGACGGCCAGGGCCGGCAGCACGGTGCGGGCGAAGAACTTCGCCGCGGCCACCTTGCCCTGGTAGAAGGCCTTGTCCTTGGAGGAGGCGGAGGGCAGCTTCCCGGCGGCCACCGCGGCGCCCTTGAGGAGCAGGTAGGCGACGACGACGTCACCCGAAGCCATCAGCAGGCGGGTGGTGTTGAGGCCCACCTTGTAGATGGACTTCACGTCCTGCTCGGTGGCGGCGAGGTCGGTCAGCATCGCGCCGACGATCCCCTCCAGGTCGACCGCGGCCTTGGCGAGCTGCTCGCGGGCCTCGGCCAGGTCCTCGCCGCCGGCGGCCTCGGCGAGGAACTTCTTGATCTCCTCGGAGAGGGTGGTCAGCGCCTGGCCCTGGTCGCGGACGATCTTCCGGAAGAAGAAGTCCTGGCCCTGGATGGCCGTGGTGCCCTCGTAGAGGGTGTCGATCTTCGCGTCGCGGATGTACTGCTCGATCGGGTACTCCTGCAGGTACCCGGAGCCGCCGAAGGTCTGCAGCGACTGGGCCAGCTGCTCGTAGGACTTCTCGGAGCCGTAGCCCTTGACGATCGGCAGCAGCAGGTCGTTGAGGCCGTGCAGCGCCTTGGCGTCCTCGCCCGCGGCCTCCTTGACCATGATCTCGTCCTGGACCGTGGCCGTGTAGAGGACGAGGGCGCGCATGCCCTCCGCGTACGCCTTCTGCGTCATCAGCGCGCGGCGCACGTCGGGGTGGTGCGTGATGGTGACCTTGGGCGCGGCCTTGTCGGTGAAGGCGGCCAGGTCCGGGCCCTGCACGCGCTCCTTGGCGTACTCCAGGGCGTTGAGATAGCCGGTGGAGAGGGTGGCGATGGCCTTCGTGCCGACCATCATCCGGGCGAACTCGATGATGCGGAACATCTGGCGGATGCCGTCGTGCTTCTCGCCGATGAGCCAGCCCTTGGCGGGGTGCTTGTCGCCGAAGGTCATCTCGCAGGTGTTGGAGGCCTTCAGGCCCATCTTGTGCTCGACGTTGGTGGCGTAGACGCCGTTGCGCTCGCCCAGCTCGCCGGTCTCGAAGTCGAACTCGTGCTTCGGCACGAGGAAGAGCGAGAGGCCCTTGGTGCCCGGGCCGTGGCCCTCGGGGCGGGCGAGGATGTAGTGGAGGATGTTCTCCGACATGTCGTGCTCACCGGAGGTGATGAAGCGCTTCACGCCCTCGATGTGCCAGGAGCCGTCCTCCTGCTGCACGGCCTTGGTGCGGCCGGCGCCCACGTCCGAGCCGGCGTCCGGCTCGGTGAGGACCATGGTGGAGCCCCACTGCTTCTCCACCGCGATCTTCGCGATGTGCTTCTGCTGCTCCGTGCCCTCCTCGAAGAGGATGCCGGCGAATGCAGGGCCGGAGGCGTACATCCAGATCGCGGGGTTGGAGCCGAGGATGGCCTCCGCGTACGCCCAGATCAGCGAGCGCGGCGAGGTGGTGCCGCCGATCTCCTCCGGGATGCCCAGACGCCACCACTCGGCGTCCATGTACGCCTGGTAGCTCTTCCTGAACGCGGCCGGCACCGGCGCGGTGTTGGTCTCCGGGTCGAAGACCGGCGGGGTGCGGTCGGTGTCCGCGAAGGACGCGGCCAGCTCGTTCTCCGAGAGGCGGGTGAGCTCCGACAGGACGCTCTTCGCGGTCTCGACGTCCATCTCTGCGAACGGGCCGCTGCCGTACGCCTTGTCGCGGCCGAGTACCTCGAAGAGGTTGAACTCGATGTCGCGAAGATTCGACTTGTAGTGGCCCATGACAGACGGCTCCGTAAGAGACGGGAGGTGCGATCCTCTGTGCGTACCGGTCAGTAAGCAGCATGATGCTACCCGTCGGTAATAAGGCGCAAGACCCGATCGCCCAACTGTGACTCGTTACGCTTTGGCCCATGTACGGCTACGACCAGAATGCGGGAGCCCAGGGTTACGCCCCGCCGCAGCAGCCCGGCGGCTACGGCGAACAGCCGCTCTACCCCGAGCCGTCGCCGCCGTCCCTGGCCGACGCGGTGCGTGCCTTCACCACGGGCCAGATGTCCGCAGAGGACTTCCAGACGGTGTTCTCCGGTTCCAAGGTCTACTGCCCGCGCGGCGAGAACCCCGGTTTCCTCGCGCTGCACAACACCCAGCAGCCGGTGATCCCGATGTTCAGCTCGCTGAAGGAGCTGCGGCGGTACGCGGGCAAGGAGTCCAAGTACTTCGTGATCACGGGCGCCGAGGTACTCGATCTGCTGCCGACCGGGTACGGGTTCGTCCTCGACATGGAGGGGGATCACCGGATGGTGTTCGATGCGAAGTCGGTGGAACAGATGGTGGACTTCGCGATGCGGCGGATGTACGGCTGAGCGCCGTCTAGGCGGTTGCCCGCTGGTACAGCGCCTTCACTGCCGGGCCGAAGTACGAGCTGTACGACGTCTCGTCGTCACCGCCCTCGTCCTTCCCGCCCAGGACGCCGTCGACCGTACCGAGCCCGGTGGCGGCGTCCACGTCCGTGAGGATCGGGCTCCCGCTCGTCCCGTTCGGCAAGCCCTCGCAGTCGAAGCGCAGCTGCGTCGGGCCCTCGGTGGTGGTCGTGTTCTGGCAGCCGAGCGGCTGCTCGCTGCCGCTCGGGTAGCCCAGCACCCGTGCCGGGCGGTGGACGGGCGGGTCGAAGCGGATCTGCTCCGCCCCCGTCACGCGCTCGATCTGCGCGTCGCCCTCCGTGCTGCGGACGTGGACGAACGCCACGTCGTAGTCCGGGTCCCGGGAGTCCGCCCACTGCGGGGCGACGTCGACGGAGGTGGGCACCCAGACCCCGTAGGGCGCCTGCCCGTCGTGGTAGCCGGGCACGAAGGCGATGTCCGTGCGGAAGCCGCCGGTGTGGACGCAGTGCGCGGCGGTGATCAGCAGATTGCCCGAGGGGCTGTGCACGACGCTCGCCGTGCAGCCGTGGTCCGGATCGCCCTGCCCGGTGTAGAACAGCGGCCCCACGGCCGGCGAGGGCGCCATGGCGGCCGCCTGCAGGGGGTCCGACGGGGACAGCGTCTCGGTGCGCATGCCGCGCGAGACAGGCTGTACGGGCTCCCGCGGCACGGTCGTACGGACCGCGGAGCGCATGGCCTGCGCCGATGCCGCGCTCAGCGCCGCGGGCTCCCGGTAGTGCCCGGCGGAGTCCCCTTCGGCGACCGGGGCGTCGGTCGCCGCCAGACCGCGGGTGGCCACCAGCAGGCCGATGACGGCCAGGGCCAGCACGGCGGCGGCGAGGGCGGCGTACCCGGCAGGGCCGGGGCCTCTGACGTTCAGGCGCATTGATCAAGTGTCCACCCTGGCGCTGTGAGCAGGCTGTGGCGGACCCAGGAATAACCCCGTCTTGCGGGTCGTTCACCATTCAACTAAATTGGAGGCGCAGAGACCCCGAGGAGGACGTCATGCCTGCAGTGACCGTCGAGAACCCGCTGACCCTGCCCCGCGTGTCCGCTCCCGCGGCGGCGCAGCAGCGACCGGTGCTGCATGTCGCCACCGCTCCCAGCGGCTTCGAGGGCGAGGGCTTCCCCGTCCGCAGGGCCTTCGCGGGGATCGACCACCGGTACCTCGACCCGTTCATCATGATGGACCAGATGGGTGAGGTGGAGTACGCCCCGGGCGAGCCCAAGGGCACCCCCTGGCACCCGCACCGCGGCTTCGAGACCGTCACCTACATCATCGACGGCACGTTCGTGCACCAGGACTCCCACGGTGGCGGCGGTGTCATCACCGACGGCGACACCCAGTGGATGACGGCGGGTTCCGGCCTGCTGCACATCGAGGCGCCGCCGGAGGCGCTGGTCATGTCGGGCGGTCTCTTCCACGGCCTCCAGCTGTGGGTGAACCTGCCCCGCAAGGACAAGATGATCGCGCCGAAGTACCAGGACATCCGGGGCGGCAGCGTCAAGCTGCTGGCCTCCGAGGACGGCGGTGCGCTCGTCCGCCTGATCGCCGGTGACATCGCGGGCCACGAGGGTCCGGGCGCGACGCACACCCCGATCACGATGATCCACATGTCGGTGAGTCCCGGCGCCTCGGTCACCCTGCCGTGGCGGAAGGACTTCAACGCCCTGGCGTACGGTCTCGCGGGCCTCGGCTCGGCGGGCGCGGAACGGCGCCCCTTCCGGATGGGTCAGACGGTCGTCTTCGGTGACGGCGACTCGCTCACGGTCCGTGCGGACGAGGCCCAGGAGTCCCGCAGCGAGAACCTCGAGGTCGTCCTGCTCGGCGGCCTGCCGATCCGGGAGCCGATGATGCACTACGGCCCGTTCGTCATGAACACCCATGCCGAACTGGCCCAGGCGTTTGAGGACTTCCAGGCCGGTCGGCTCGGCACCGTGCCCGCAGGCGAGTGAGCCTTCGGCTGCGGGCCGGCTGTGGCTGGTCGCGCCCACGCGGCGGAGCCGCTGGGGGCACCTCCTGGGGGCACCCCCAGCGGTAGCTGGGGGAGTGACAGCCCCGCGCCCCTACGGGGCACGGGCACCCCTCAGGTGATCCCCTCGTAGTCCTCGGCCTCCCCGGCCGAGGACTCGTGCAGTTCGAACCAGATGTTCTTGCCCTCCCCCCGCGGGTCCACCCCCCACGCCCCCGCGAGGAGTTCCATCAGCACCAGGCCGCGCCCGGAGGAGGCCATCTCCCCCGGGTGCCGGCGGTGCGGCAGCTCGTCGCTGCTGTCGGCGACGTCGACGCGGACGCAGCGCGAGCCGAGCTCGCCCGATATCTCGGCGACCATCAGCGCGTCCCCGTCCGTGTGGACGAGGACGTTGGTGACCATCTCGGAGACCATCAGCACCGCCGAGTCCGTCTGGTCCTCGTCCGGCCAGTCGTACATCAGGTCCCGCACCTGCCGGCGGGCCTCGGCGATGCGCTCCGGCTCGGCCTGGGCGATGCTCAGGACCGTGCGCCGGGTGGGCCGCGGCAGGGCGGCGACGCCGGGTCCGGCCGGGACGCCCGGCTCGCGGCACAGGAGCAGCAGGGCGATGTCGTCCTCGCGCCGGTCGACCAGCGGCCCGGTGGTGTGGTGCGAGGACGGGCCGTGCACGGCCTGCACGAGGTAGTCCGCGAGCCGCTCCAGGCTCTCCTCCAGGCCGCCCTCGCCCGGCTCCGGCTCCAGGGCGTGGCCCTCGACGACCTCGCGCAGCCGGTTCCAGCCGCTCTCCAGGTCGTGGCCGCCGGTCTCGATCAGTCCGTCGGTGCAGACGAGCATGGTCTCGCCGGGTTCCAGGACGAGCCGGGTGGTGGGGTAGTCGGTGTCGGGGTCGATGCCGAGCGGCAGCCCGCCCGCGGTGGAGCGGACGAGCATGGTGCCGTCGTTGAGCCGGACGGCCGGGTCGGGGTGGCCGGCGCGGGCGATGACGAGCAGTCCGGTGAGCGGGTCGACCTCGATGTAGAGGCAGGTGGCGAAGCGCGGGTCGGTCTCGTCGCCGCCGGCGCCGTTGACGCCGGCGAGGAAGCGCGAGGCGCGGGAGAGCACGGCGTCGGGGTGGTGGCCCTCGGAGGCGTAGGCGCGCAGGGCGATGCGCAGCTGTCCCATGAGCCCGGCCGCGCGCACGTCGTGGCCCTGGACGTCGCCGATGACCAGGGCGATCTTGCCCGAGGGCAGCGGGATCATGTCGTACCAGTCGCCGCCGATCTGCAGACCGCCGCCGGTGGGCACATAGCGGGCGGCCACCGCCATGTTGGGGATGTCCGGCTGGACGGTCGGCATCATCGTGCGCTGCAGGCCGTCGCTCAGCTCGCGCTCGGACTCGTGGACGCTGGCCCGGCTCAGCGCCTGGGCGAGCATCCGGGCCACGGTGGTCAGCACGGACCGCTCGTCGGGGGTGAAGGCCACCGGCGTGCTGAAGCCGGCCATCCAGGCGCCGATCACCTGCCCCGCGTTGATCAGCGGGAGGAAGGCCCAGGAGCTGCGGCCGAAGCGCTCGACCATCGGGTAGATGAGCGGGAAGCGGCGCCCGTACTCGCCGGGGGTGGGGATGTAGACCGCGCGCCCGGTGCGGATGACCTCGGCGGCCGGGTACTGCGAGTCCACCGGCAGGTCCAGGAAGGCGTCCATGTCGCCGGGGGTGTAGCCCTGCTGGCCGATGAGCCGGACGCGGTTGGCCTCGCCGGCGAAGACCGCGAGGGCGGAGGGCTCGAAGCCCGGCATGGAGAGGCCGGCCGCCACCCGCAGCACCTCGGAGGTCGAGCGTGCCTCGGAGAGCGCCCGGCCCGCGTCCAGCAGGAAGGCCTCGCGGTTGCGTCTCCAGTCGCCGGTGACGGGGGTGCGGGCTGCGGTGGTGCCCGGCTGCGGCGCGGGCACCTCCTCCAGGGTGCCGACGAGGAGGGCGCCGGCGTCGGTGGCGACGGGCCTGGTGCGGCTGCGGACGGTGCGCAGCACCCGGCCCTCCTCGTCGACCACGCGCATGCGGGCCTCGGCGAGGGTGTCCTCGGCGACGGCCAGGCCGATGATGCTCTGGATCTCCACCCAGTCGACGGCGTGGAAGCGGGCCCGGGCGGCCCGCTCGGGCAGCTCCACCCGCTCCGCGGGCAGGCCCAGGAGCCGCGCGGCCTCGGCGTCGAAGGTGACGATGCCCGAGGCGTTGTCCCAGTGCCACAGTCCTGTGGAGACGGCGGCCAGTACGTCCTCGGTGCGCATTGCCCCACTTTATGCAGGTGTGGGCAGTGGGGACCACCGAAGACAGGTGGGGCAGTACCCTTGCACAGGTGCTGTATGCGCACCAGTCAGGTGCCGCATCCGCACCGGCGGCGCACCACCGGGCGCGCGGCGTTCCGCCCGACCAACGACTCCGACCACGACTTGGATGAATGATGCATCGGTACCGGTCCCACACCTGCGGCGAGCTCCGTGCGGCTGACGTCGACACCGACGTGCGACTGAGCGGCTGGCTGCACAATCGGCGCGACCTGGGCGGCATCCTCTTCATCGATCTCCGCGACCACCACGGCATCACCCAGCTGGTGGCCCGTCCCGGCACCCCGGCCAACGAGGCCCTGAGCCACCTGACCAAGGAGACCGTCGTCCGCGTGGACGGCAAGGTCATGAGCCGCGGCTCGGAGAACGTCAACCCCGACCTGCCCACCGGTGAGGTCGAGATCGAGGTCACCGGCGTCGAGGTGCTCGGCGCCGCCGAGCAGATCCCGTTCACCATCAACGCCGAGGACGGCGTGAACGAGGAGCGCCGCCTGGAGTACCGCTTCCTCGACCTGCGCCGCGAGCGCATGCACCGCAACATCATGCTGCGCTCGGCCGTCATCTCCGCGATGCGGCAGAAGATGACCGCGCTCGGCTTCAACGAGCTGGCCACCCCGATCCTGTCCGCCACCTCCCCCGAGGGCGCGCGCGACTTCCTGGTGCCCTCGCGGCTGCACGCCGGCCGGTTCTACGCGCTGCCGCAGGCGCCGCAGCAGTTCAAGCAGCTGCTGATGATCGCGGGCTTCGACCGCTACTTCCAGATCGCCCCGTGCTTCCGTGACGAGGACGCCCGCGCCGACCGCTCGCCGGGCGAGTTCTACCAGCTCGACGTGGAGATGTCCTTCGTCGAGCAGGAGGACGTCTTCCAGGTGATCGAGAAGGTCATGACCGACCTCTTCGAGGAGTTCGGCAACGGCCGCCACGTCACCTCCCCCTTCCCGCGCATCCCGTTCCGCGAGGCGATGCTCAAGTACGGCTCGGACAAGCCGGACCTGCGCGCCAAGCTGGAACTCGTCGACGTCTCGGCGGTCTTCGCCGACAGCGGCTTCAAGGCCTTTGCCGGCAAGCACGTGCGCGCGCTGGCCGTGCCGGACACCGCCGGCCAGTCCCGCAAGTTCTTCGACGGCCTCGGCGAGTACGCGGTCCAGCAGGGTGCGCAGGGCCTTGCGTGGGTGCGGGTGGGCGGGACCGCTGAAAACACAGAGCTCTCCGGCCCGATCGCCAAGTTCCTCACCGAGGAGAACGTCAAGGCCCTCACCGAGGCCCTCGGTCTGGCCCCCGGCCACGCGGTCTTCTTCGGCGCGGGCGAGTTCGACGAGGTCTCCAAGATCATGGGCGCGGTCCGCGTCGAGGCCGCCAAGCGCGCCGGCCACTTCGAGGAGAACGTCTTCCGGTTCTGCTGGATCGTCGACTTCCCGATGTTCGAGAAGAACGAGGACACCGGGCAGATCGAGTTCTCCCACAACCCGTTCTCCATGCCCCAGGGCGGCCTCGAGGCCCTGGAGACCATGGACCCGCTGGACATCCTCGCCTGGCAGTACGACATCGTCTGCAACGGCACCGAGCTGTCCTCCGGCGCCATCCGGAACCACGAGCCGGACGTCATGTACAAGGCGTTCGAGATCGCCGGTTACTCGAAGGACGACGTCGAGCGCGAGTTCGGCGGCATGCTCCGCGCGTTCAAGTTCGGCGCCCCGCCGCACGGCGGCATCGCCCCGGGCGTCGACCGCATCGTGATGCTGCTGGCCGACGAGCCCAACATCCGCGAGACGATCGCCTTCCCGCTCAACGGCAACGCGCAGGACCTGCTGATGGGCGCCCCGAGCGAGGTCGACGACGCCCGCCTGAAGGAGCTCCACCTGAGCATCTACAAGGGCGCGGCCAAGCCGACCCCGTACAAGCCGACCAAGTAAGGGCGGCAGCACAGCGCAGAGGGCGGGCCGGTGAGCTTCTCACCGGCCCGCCCTCGTTTCTGCACGAGGGTCACGTCAGTGCGTTCAGCGCCGTCACCATCGGCAGTCTCGGGCAGCACCCCGCGGCCTGGTGCACCGCGCGCTGCAGCCGTCCCGGGGTCAGCCGCTGCCCCCACAGCACGGACCGGACCCCGTACTCCGTCACCGCCATCAGCTCGGTCTCGCCGAGGTCGTCGGCGATGACCACCAGCGGCGCCCGGTGCTCCCGCGCGAGCCGTCGCAGCGCGCCCGGTGCGCCGTCGTCGTGCCGCCCCAGGAGCAGCACGTCGACGGCCGCCCCCTCGCGGACCACGCTCACCCCCGGCAGTGCGCGCAGCTGTCTGGCGACGCGGGCCCGGGCGACCTCGTCGGCGGTGTGGACGCGTACGGTAATGCGCTTCTCGGACACTGCTGTTGCACTTCCTCGTCTGCCCCCGTGTAACGACGGGACCAGCGTTCCGAAGCGCGCTGAACGAACGATTGTCGAACGATCAACGGGCCCGGAAACCGCCTGGTTTCCGGGCCCGTGACAGCAGTGACCGACTGCTACGCGGCTTCCTCGGAGCCGCCGAAGCGCTCGCGGTACGCCGCCAGGTCGTCCTCGGTGATCTTTGCGAAGAGCACCGGCGGCACCGTGAACGCCGTGCCCGCCGGGACGAAGGACAGGGACAGGGCCTCGTCCGCCGTCACCCACGTACGGGTGTCGCCCTCCAGCGCGAACGCCGAGCGCATCGCGGCCGCCGAGGCCGGGATGAACGGCTCGGAGACCACCGAGTAGAGGTGGATCAGGTTCATGGCGGTACGGAGCGTCAGCGCGGCCGCCTCCGGGTCCGTCTTGATCTCCAGCCAGGGGGCCTTGGTCTCCAGGTAGGCGTTGCCCGCGCTCCACAGGGCGCGCAGCGCCTGGGCGGCCTTGCGGAACTGCAGGGCCTCCATGTGCTCCTCGTACTCCGCGAGCAGCTGCGCGACCTCCCGGCCGAGGGCGGCCTCTGCCTCGCCGGCCTCGGCCCCGGCCGGGACCTCCTCGCCGAAGCGCTTCTTGGAGAAGGAGAGGACGCGGTTCACGAAGTTGCCCAGGACGTCGGCGAGGTCCTTGTTCACGGTCGCCGAGAACAGCTCCCAGGTGAACGACGTGTCGTCCGACTCGGGGGCGTTGGCCATCATGAAGTAGCGCCAGTAGTCGGCGGGCAGCAGCTCCAGGGCGTCGTGCGTGAACACGCCGCGCTTCTGGGAGGTGGAGAACTTGCCGCCGTAGTAGTTCAGCCAGTTGAAGGCCTTGACGTAGTCGACCTTCTTCCACGGCTCGCGGGTGCCGAGCTGGGTGGCCGGGAACATCACCGTGTGGAACGGGACGTTGTCCTTGCCCATGAACTGGGTGTAGCGGACGTCCGTCGCCTCGTACCACCAGGACTTCCAGTCCCGGTTCTCCGGGTCCTGGCCCGCCCACTCCTTCGTCGCGCCGATGTACTCGACCGGGGCGTCGAACCACACGTAGAAGACCTTGCCCTCGGCCGCCAGCTCCGGCCAGGTGTCGGCCGGGACCGGGACGCCCCAGTCCAGGTCACGCGTGATCGCGCGGTCGTTCAGGCCCTCGGTCAGCCACTTGCGGGCGATCGAGGACGCCAGCACCGGCCAGTCCTTGCCGTGCTCGTCGATCCACGCCTCGACCTCGCCCTGCAGCTTGGACTGCAGCAGGAAGAGGTGCTTGGTCTCGCGCACCTCCAGGTCGCTGCTGCCGCTGATCGCGGAGCGGGCGTCGATCAGGTCCGTCGGGTCGAGCACGCGGGTGCAGTTCTCGCACTGGTCGCCGCGGGCCTTGTCGTAGCCGCAGTGCGGGCAGGTGCCGACGATGTAGCGGTCGGGCAGGAAACGGCCGTCGGTGAGCGAGTACACCTGGCGGATCGCCCGCTCCTCGATGAACCCGTTCTGCTGCAGCTGCCGCGCGAAGTGCTGCGTGATCTCCCGGTTCTCCGGGGAGGAGCTGCGGCCGAAGTAGTCGAAGGAGAGCCCGAAGCCGTCGTAGATCGCCTTCTGCGCCTCGTGCTGCTGCGTGCAGAACGCGTCCACGGGCAGGCCGAGCTCCTTGGCGCCCAGCTCGGCCGGGGTGCCGTGCTCGTCCGTGGCGCAGATGTAGAGCGTCTCGCGGCCGGTCTGGCGCAGGAAGCGGGCGTAGACGTCCGCAGGGAGCATGGACCCCACCATGTTGCCCAGGTGCTTGATCCCGTTGATATACGGAAGGGCGCTGGTGATGAGGTGTCGAGCCATTGCGGCTGCTCCCTGGTCGCGGTGTTTTTACGGAGGCCTTTAGCGTATCCGAGCACCGGGACGCGGCCGCGCCGCATTTGCCGCCCGGCCGCTCACCCCGGCCGCTCCATCCAGGCCCGCCAGGGCCGGGTGATCGTCTCCCGGTAGGTGTGGTGCGAGGGATGGCGTCCCGCATGCCGGAACGTCCAGGTCTGCGCCTCGGCGAGGTCCTCGTCCGGCTGCGAGCCCTCTCCGCACACGGCGCACTGCATGGCGTAGACGATCGGCTCGGCGTCCGGCTCGCGGTCGGGCTGCAGTGTCCACCGGGCGAACCGGTAGACCGTTTTCGGCCCCGTGCACTGTTCTTCGGTCACGCCGTAACCATGCCCACTACAGCCTCGTCCCAGAGAGACATTTGCGAAACATCCCCTCTGGTACACCCGCATCCTGGAGAGAAGGGGGCATAACCGACGAGAGGAACGAAGGTCATGCGCGTGCTGGTCGCCGAGGACGAAGAGGTGCTGGCCGAGCTCGTGGCCACCGGGCTGCGCCGGGCGGGCTTCGCCGTGGACACCGTCTACAGCGGGGACGCCGCGCTCGCCTACCTCGGGCTGCACGACTACGACGTCGTCGTGCTCGACCGCGACCTGCCCCGGGTGCACGGCGACGACGTCACCCGCCGCCTGGTCGCCTCCGGCTCCCGCACCCGCATCCTGATGCTCACCGCGGCCGGCTCCATGGAGGACCGGGTCTCGGGCCTGGACCTGGGCGCCGACGACTACCTCCCCAAGCCCTTCGAGTTCCCCGAGCTGATCTCCCGCGTCCGCGCACTGCGCCGCCGCAGCGCCCGCCCCGCCCCGCCGCTGCTGGAGCGGCACGGCCTGCGGCTGGACACCGTGCGGCGCACGGCGGACCGCGAGGGGCGGGAGCTCGACCTCTCGCCCAAGGAGTTCGCGCTGCTGCAGATCCTGCTGGAGGCCGACGGTGCGGTCGTCAGCGCCGAGGAGCTGCTGGAGCGCGCCTGGGACGCGCACGCCGACCCCTTCACCGGCGCGGTCCGCGTCGCGATGAGCAAACTGCGCGGCAAGCTCGGCGAACCCCCGCTGATCCGCACCGTGCAGGGCGTCGGGTACTCCCTGTGAGGCGGCCCGTCCTCACCGCCCGGGCCCGGATCGCCTTCGCCTTCGGGGCGATCTTCCTCGTCCTGGGGACGGCGCTGCTGGCGACCGTGAACGTGCTCTCGCGCGAGACCACCCGGCAGCGGGCCACGACGATCGCGCGCACGGCCGTGCCCATGGACCTCGTGCGGCCGGGGGAGACCATCAGCATGTCGACGGTCTACCGGGTCTCCGGGGACGTCAGCGCCGCCGCCTCGCAGGAGATGGTCGTCTGGTCCGCGGCGGCCCTGCTGATCACCGCGCTGCTGGCGGTCGGCGTGGGCTGGTGGACGGCCGGGCGCGTACTGCGGCCCGTGCAGGGGGCGTTCGACAGTCAGCGGCGCTTCATCTCCAACGCCTCGCACGAGCTGCGCACTCCGCTGGCCGTGCAGCGCACCGCGATCCAGGTCGGGCTCGAAGGCGACCCGTCCCCGGAGGAACTGGCCCGCACCAAGGCCACGTTGCTGGAGACCAACCGGCACTCGGAGCGTCTGATCGACGGGTTGCTCGTACTCGCCCGCAGCGAACGCGGCCTGGACAGCTGTGAACGCCTCGATCTGGCCGCCGTGGTGGCCGACGAGGTGGCCGCGGTGTCCGCGCAGGCGACGCAGAACGGCGTACGGCTCCGGCTGACCGCCGCGTCCGCCCCGATGCAGGGCAACCGCGTCCTGCTCGCCCAGCTCACCGGCAACCTGCTGCGCAACGCGGTCGGTTACAACCACCCCGGCGGCAGCGTCGAAGTGGACGTCCGGCCGGGACGGCTGACCGTCGTCAACACCGGCCCGCCGGTGCCGGGTCCGGAGGTCGACGGGCTCTTCGAACCGTTCCGCCGGGGCGCCGGCCGTGAGCGGCTCGGCGGGGGCGTCGGGTTGGGCCTGTCGATCGTCCGCTCCATCGCCCGCGCCCACGGCGGCACGGCAAAGGCGGTTCCTCGCGCGGAGGGCGGCCTGAGGGTGACAGTGGATTTCGCGGTGCGCGGGGAACGGCGCGAGCAACCACGACGCGCCCGCAGCAGCAGAGCCCCGTAAGGGGCGCGGGGCGGTGACATATGCGGCTCCGCCGCGTGGGCGCGACCAGCCACCGACGGCCTGCAGTCGACGCACAGCCCCAGAGGTCCGGGGCGAAGCCCCGGGGACCTCGGCTGCAGGCTCGTCGTGGCTGACCGCGCAGTTCCCCGCGCCCCTCACGGGGCACCGTGGCGCGGAGCGCTAACGCACGATCCCCGCGGCCCGCGCCTCGACGAGCCAGTCGGGGAACTCCACCATGAGCTCCTTGTACAGCTCGTCGTGCGTCAGCAGCATCGGCTCACGCCCCGCGTGAAAGAACCCCGCGTTGTCGACGACACGTCGCCCCGGCACCGGCAGGTCGTCCAGCCGCCGCAGGAAGTCGAACCCCTTGCCCTCGGGGTCGCCGAAGCCGACGAACTGCCAGAAGATCGGCAGGTGCGCGGCCTCGCACAGCGCCTTCTCGGCGGCCGGCTTGCTGTACGGGGCGCCGTCGGTCTGGAAGATGACGAAGGCGGGATCGGTGGCGCCGGACGCCTGGTAGTGGTCGATCACGGCCTTCATGGCCCAGTGGTAGTTGGTCCGGCCCATGTGGCCGTAGGACGCGTGGAGTTCGTCGATCCGGCCCTCGTAGTTCCCGAGGTCGATCTCGGCCGTGCCGTCGACGTCGGTGGAGAAGAAGACGAGGGGCACGATGCCGTCGTCGTCCAGGTTGGCCGCGAGGCCCAGCGCCTGCTCGGCGAGGTGCTGGACGCTGCCGTCCTTGTAGTACGGGCGCATCGAGCCGGAGCGGTCGAGGACGAGGTAGACCGCCGCCCGCCGGCCCGCGAGGCCCTGCTTGTGCAGCGAGACCCCGGCCGACTTGTAGAGGCTGACCAGCGCGGGGGCCTGCTGCTGCACCTTCTCCAGGCTGACGGCCGCCCCGCCCATGGCCGGGGACGGCTCCGGCTCCGGGCCGGGGGCCGGCTCGGGGACCGGGTGCGGCTGCGGCGCGGGGGCGGGCTCCGGCTGCGGGACGGGCTTGGGCTGCGGCATTGGGGTCGGCGCGGGCTCCGGTTCGGGGACCGGCTCGGGTCGCGGCGGGCCGGGCGTGGGGACCGGGCCCAGCGGTCCGGGGTCGGGGATCGTCGGGTCGCCCGCGCGCTCGGCGGTGGTCTGCGCGGGGACGGTCACCGGACCGGCCGCCGCGCTGTCGGGCCCCGAACTCTGCTGGGGCACACCCGGTTCATCACGGCTCGCGGATTTGCCCAAGCCGAATGCGTTCCGCAGCAGACTCCGAATGCCCATGGGGAGATGTCCTCTTGGTGTGAAGTATCTGATGTGATGGGAAAAGTTCCCCGGTGGTGCGACGCAGTAAGGCTAGCCGTCAACACCCGTCCCGCAGGGCCACACCTGCCCCGCGCGCGTCGCTGTCACACAGACAGCAACACGCGCCTCACACGTCATCACGCGTCATCAGGAATCCAATTGCCGTGGAATCCCAGCGGAACCCGCACCGGAAGGTGCACCCGGGCCACCGGACCCGCCGCGACGTCCTGGGCCGCCAGCACGACCAGATCCGAGGCCGCGCGGGCCGGGTCGTAGGCGAAGGCCAGCACCCAGCCGTCGTCCTCCGCCGCGTCCGCGGCAGCGGGGACGAACACGCCCTCGCCGACGTCGCCGCCCGGCGGAACCCGGAACTCCTCGCTCGTTCCGCGCAGGAAGTCATATTTGACGAGTCCGGCACCGAAGCCGCCCCGGTAGCCGTCCGTTCCCCGGCAGTCCTCCCGTTCGTGCACCGCATAGGCGTAGCGGTACGGACCGGTCAGCCGCCGCGGATCGGTCCGCGGGAACTCCACCGCCCGGTCGTCCAGCTGCTGCCGCCGCACGGTCCCGGCCGCCAGGTCGGCCGTCCAGCTCTCCAGCCGCCCGCGGTGCTCGTCCGGAGCGGGCCGGTCACCGTCGAAGAGCCGCTCGTAGCGCACGAGATGGACGGTCACGCACCGCCCGCCGTCGTGCTCGTAGGCGTTCACCGGGTGCAGCACGAAGCACGGTTCGATCTCCAGCCAGCGGACGTCCGCGGCCCGCCCGTCCCGCGGCAGCACCCCGAGCCGCGCCGGACGCCCGGGCTCCCAGGCATACGGGAAACCGCTGCGGCCGCACTCCGGGGCGAGGAGCACGGGAAGGTCGTAGAGCAGCACGTGGTGCTCGGTGAGCGAGAAGTCGTGCATCATCGGCCGCCCCCCGACGGGGACGTCGACGCGGCGCCGCACACAGCCGTCCGTCCCCACGACCAGGTACTGCACGTACGGCCAGGCCCAGCAGTACGCGACCGCGTGCAGCTCCCCGGTCCGCGGGTCGACGACCGAGTGCGCCGCGAACCCGCCGGGCAGGGTGCCGTGGAAGTCGAACGGGCCGATCGTGAAGAGCTCGGAGTCGATCTCGTAGGGCAGCGCACCGCCCTCGACGAGCGCCAGGCAGTGGCCCGCGAAGAACTGCACGTGGCTGTTGGGCGCGAAGTCCGTCCCCAGGTGGCGCGGCCCGTGCAGCAGCTTCTCGCCGAGCCGCCCGGCGACGGCGTCGGAGCGGATCCAGCGGTTGCGGTACCACTCGGCCCGGCCGTTGCGCAGCCGCACCCCGTGGATCATGCCCTCGCCGCTGAACCAGTGGTGCGCGGCGGGCTCGTCGACGTGCAGCGGATTGGGCCCGTTGCGCAGGTAGCGCCCGCGCAGCGACTCGGGGAGCCGGCCGGTGACGGGCAGGTCGAAGGCGGTGATCTCGTCGTGCACGGGGGCGAAGAGGCCGCCGAGGAAGGGGTTGGCCGCTCGGTCCGCACCGGTCATGTCCCCACCGCCTCCCGCCGGCCCGCCCCCGCGGCGCCCTCCCGACCACCATCCAGCGGAAGGGGGAGTTCTGCCAGCGGCGGCCGCACTTTCCGGCAGCGCCCGGAGGTCCTTTCGGAGCGGGGAACACGGGGGGAAGCCCAGGACACGGGCAGGACAAGAGCAGGGCAATAAATGCGGGCCGGGCAACCCTCCCGTCCCGTTCGTGACTCTTTATCGGTGAGTATTGCCGGACGAACACGAGTACCCACCACGGGGGCAGGGAGTTGAGTCGCACATGGGCCTGACCAGCAGGTCGCTCTTCTACACGGTGACGTTCGGCGCCGTGTTGTGCGTTGCCCTCATGGTGTGGGTGTGGCCGCGGCTGGCGGGACGCGGAGTGCTGCCCGTGCTGGGACGGCTGGGCTCCATCCTGACCACCCAACTGGCGATCATGGCGGCCCTGCTGCTCGCGGTGAACTCCTGGGGCCAGTTCTACGGCACCTGGGGACAGCTGCTCGGCCGCGTCGACAAGGCGCCGGTCAACGTCAACGAGATGACCCAGGGCGCCCCGTACGCGACGGTCGGCGCCTCGAAGGACGGACTGGTGCAGCCGGCCGGCCCGCAGGGCATCGACAAGGTGGGCGGAATTCCGCGCGGCCCGGCCGAGAAGGAGGGCAAGGTCCAGTCGGTCCGGATCATGGGGCAGAAATCGCGCGCGATCAATCCGGCCTTCATCTATCTGCCGCCGCAGTACTTCCAGAAGCAGTACGAGCGCCACCGCTTCCCCGTCATGGTGGTCATCAGCGGATATCCGGGCGGGATCATGAATCTCGCCCAGCACCTGCAGGTGCCGCAGACCGCGGGCACGCTGCTCGCGCAGAACAAGATGCAGCCGACGATCATCGTCATGGTCCGCCCGACCATCGCCCCGCCGCGCGACACCGAGTGCGTGGACGTGCCGGACGGCCCGCAGGCGGAGACCTTCTTCACCAAGGACCTGCCCGACGCGCTGAAGAGCACCTACCGCGTGGGCAGCGACCCCAGCGCCTGGGGCGTCCTCGGCTACTCCTCGGGCGGCACCTGCGCCCTGGAGCTCGCGATGCGCCAGCCGAACGTCTACCCCGCGGCCGCCGCCCTCTCCGGCGACTACAAGGTCGGCAGCGACCCCACGACCGGCAAGCTCTTCGGCAGCGGCCCCGACGCCAAGCAGCGCCAGCGCGAACACGACCTGATCTGGCGCCTGGAGAACATGCCGGTGCCGCGGGTGTCGGTGCTCGTCACCAGCAGCAGGAAGGGCGAGAAGAACTTCGGGGAGACCGAGAAGTTCCTGAAGGCGGTCAAGCAGCCGATGACGGCCTCGTCGGTCATCCTTCCCGAGGGCAGCCACAACTTCCAGACCTGGCGCCGGGAGATCGGCCCGGCCCTGGAGTGGATGAGCCAGCAGCTCACCTTCCCGCAGGACACCGCCGACAAGCCCAAGCAGGACCACCAGTAGCGATCAGCGCGGCGGCCCGCCCGTCAGCTGCTCGCCCAGCCAGCCGAACGCCGCCGGGTACAGCGTGATCCACGTCCCGTAGTTGTGGCCGCCGGACGGCAGCAGCATCGTCTTCAGCCGCACCGGCGAACCGGCCGCCGCCCGCTGGAAGTCCTCGATGTAGCTCGGCGGGCTCTCCCGGTCCTGCCGCGACGTGGCGAGGAACAGCGCCACCTCGGCCTTGGTGTGCGACACCAGCCAGGTGGGGCTGTTGTGCTCCCGCAGCACCGGGTCGTTCACCGCCCCCCGGTCCCCGTTGAGCGGATCCGGGTCCAGCCCGGCGCCGGCCCCGAAGACCTTGGGGTACTGCAGCGGCAGCTTCGCCGCGCACAGGCCTCCCGTGGAAATCCCCAGCAGGCCCCACGACTTCGGCTCCGGCGCCGTCCGGAAGTGGCTGCGCAGCAGCTCCGGCACGTCGGCGGCGAGCCACGTGGCCACCTTGCGCCCGTCCACGTCGGAGCAGTCCGTGTCCACGCCGCCGGGGTTGATGATCGGCGCGACCAGGATGAACGGCCGCGTCTCCCCGTTCTGCAGCAGCCGCTCGTAGGCCCCCGGCATCCTGCCCTGCTCCATCCACGACTGCGGCGAGCCCGGCACCCCGTGCAGCAGCAGGACGACCGGGAACGCCGTGCGGCGGTACCGCGGTTCGTCGTACTGCGGCGGGGTCCACACCATGACCTGGCCGGAGAGCCCGGACCGGGAGCCGTGGAAGTACGTCTCCTTCATCCCGTCGTCCCCGCGGATGAACCGGGCCCGCTGCGCGGGCGGGCCCGGCATGGAGACCGGGCCCGTGTCCCCGGAGCGGCCCAGCAGGTCGTCCCAGGAGGCGTAGAGGCCGTAACTGGTGTTGATCCACACGGCGACCACACAGATCGCGGTCAGCTGGCACAGCCCGATCAGCACCACCCGCCCCAGCCAGCGCACCGCCCCGGGTCCGGGGATCCTCGCCCAGAGCAGCAGCGTGGCCAGCACGGTCAGTACGGTCACCGCGAGGAGCAGCGCGAGGAACGCGGTTCCGGTCAGACTCATCCCGCAGGCGCTCCCTCGGCTCGGCGGCGATCGGTTGCGGTGACTTCGCCCGACCATAATCGAGGGACACTCCGGTCGCCCGGGGTATCGGTCAGCCGCACCCGGACGGGGCCGGCGGCCCCGGTCAGCCCGTGGAGCCGCCGTCCGTGGAGTCCAGGATCTCCATGGCGACCTTGAGCAGCGCGGCCCGCCTCGCCTCCGGGTCGCCCGGCATCTCGTCCAGCGTGAAGGTGCCGAAGTGCACGGTCAGCAGGGCGCTGGAGAACCGCACCAGGGTCTCCAGGGGAGCGTCCTCGCCCTCCTCCGCGGCGTGCACGAGCTGGGAGACGGCGCCGACCCGCTCCCGCAGCCGCGCGCCGATGCCGAGGTCGCGCAGCGTCGCCTGGTTCTCCTGCAGGATCCGGTACAGCGGTGCGGCGTCGCGCACCGCGACGCTGTAACGGGTCAGCAGCTCCCGCTTGTTCGCCAGCGTGGGCGGCCGTTCCCGGCCCCAGGCGATGAGTTCGTCGACGGGCTCGCCCAACCGGTCGGAGAGCGCGGTGAGGATGTCCTCCTTCGTCTTGAAGTGGTAGTAGAGGGCCGCCTTGGTGACCCCGAGCTCTTCGGCGATCTCCCGCAGCGAGGTCTTCTCGTAGCCATGCGTCACGAAGAGGCCGAGAGCGGTCTGCTGAATGCGTTCGCGGGTGTCGCTCCTGCGCGCCCGGGGGGTTGTGCCCATGACCTGCTCTCCTGCTCTCCGTCGCGTCGTCCAGCCGTCCGCTCCCCCCGGCCGGTGAGCCTACTTGACGCCCGGTTAGCCACCGGACCGGTTACGTTATGAACGAAACTGGCCGGTCGGCAAGGAGGTTCACCGGTCCGTCGTCGGGAGCCCCGCACCCGCGGGGGTGCGGAGGACGATGATGGCGCAGGAACCGGCCGCCGCGGGGCGGGTGCTGGCGCGATATCGCTGCGGAGAGGGCGGTTCGCGTCATCCGGACGCGCGACGCCGACGGAATCTCCGCCGTCACCCTTCCGGAGGTACCCCCGCCGCCCCGGACAGGACGTCCTCGTGCGCCGAGGTGAGCAGTTCGGTCGCGCCGGCCAGCAGGGCCAGCCGTTTCTCCTCCGGATCGCCGTCCAGCTGCCGGATGGCGAAGGTGCCGAAGTGCAGGGTGAGCAGTGCCGTGGCGCAGCGGACCTGGGAGCTCAGTGAGGAGTTCTCCTCCTGGAGGAGGTCCGACAGGGCGGCGACCCGGTCCTTGAAGTCCTGGCCGACGCTGAGCGCGTCGAGCGTCGCCTGGTTCGCTATCAGGATGTCGAACAGCGGTGCCGCATCGTGGAAGATGACGCTGCAGCGGGCCAGCAGCTCCTGTTTGACGGCCAGTTCGCGCGGCTGCCGCTTGCCCCAGGCGATGAGTTCGTCCATTTTTCTTCCGAGATCCAGGAAGAGGCTGACGAGGATGTCCTCCTTGGTCTTGAAGTGGTAGTAGAGGGCCGCCTTGGTGACACCGAGCTCGTCCGAGATCTCCCGGAGTGCGGTCTTCTCGTATCCCTGCTCGAGGAATAACTTCAGTGCGACGTCCTGGATGCGCTGCCGGGTGTTGCTACGGCGGGGTGTCGTCGTGCTCCCCATCGGCTGTTCCCTTCGCTCGGGAGGGCCGGGGACCGGCCGCTCTCTTGCCGCTCAGCAGGCAGGCAGCCTAGCCTACTTGACGCCCGGCAAGCCGGTTTCTAGTCTTTCGGTGGACGCTAGCCCGGCGGCAGGTAAGGAAGTTGAACTGTCGTCAGAAGCAGCCGGTGAGCTGACCGGAATGCCTGGTTCCGTTTTGCTGGACACAGCACCGCACGACATCTGAGAACAACACTCCGGACCGAGGGGACGGTGCGCGTCACATGGCACGACACCTTGCTGCCGCAGCCGCACACGACATCTATGCGACGGGCCGCTACGCGATGGACCCCGGCGTGGTGGCCCGGCAGGTACCGGACGACTCCCTTCCGGACGAGTCCTTCCCGGAGGGCGCCCTCCCCGCCGTCTTCGAGGGGCTGAGCGTCCCCATCCGCACGGCCGCCTCGCTGCTGGGCCTCTCCCCCTGGACGGTGGCCCACCTCATAGAGCGCGGCGAACTCGTCAGCGAGCGCGGCGGGCAATACCGCTACGTCACCCTGACCAGCATTTTTTCCTATCGACGACGCACCCGATAAAAGCCGTCGAATGCCTTCGGCCGACAACTCCCCTGTTTTCTGGGCGCGCTGGCTCGAATGAGTGAAAGCCCGGAACTTCTCAAATGGGCCGGAGTTAGGCAGAGCGCTTTCTCAATGGGGGCGCTACTCGATCGAAAGGCATAGACGTGCTCAAGAAGGTTCTCGCGACGGCCGCGCTGACGGCGACCGCGGTCGGCACCATGGCCGGCCCCGCCATGGCCGTCGGCAACGACACCGACGTCGCCAACGCGAACGGTGCCAAGACCGGTTACGGCAACACTGCGACGGGCGGCAAGGAAAGCCCGCAGATGAGCCTGATCCAGGGCACGCTGAACAAGCTGTGCATCGGCGTCGGCAAGGCGGGCGTCCAGTCGGTCCTGGCCCTCATCAACGTCGGCGTCCAGGACGTGCCGATCCTCACGTCGCAGCAGCAGCAGCAGTGCACCGACAACTCCACGATCAACGACGGCGACGACGCCCTGTCGCACCTGGTCGACGAGATCCCGGTGCTCTCGGGCAACGGCTCGGCGAACGGGCACTGACCTTCCGGTCATCGGAACAGTCCCCCTGTGGCGGGTGTGCGGGACCTGCCACAGGGGGATTTCCGTATGCCCGGAGGATTCCGCCGACTTGATTCTCATCGGGTCGCGGCGTGGGCCGAACGACTGATGCCGGATAACCTCCGCCGATGCCGTGAGTTAGGCATTGAGTCACTGGAATTCGTCGACCGGAGCGAAGGAAATCACGTGATCAAGAAGGTTGTGGCCACGGCCGCTCTGGCGGCTTCCGCCGTCGGCGCAGGGACGGCTCCCGCGCTGGCGGCGGGCAACGAGAACGGTGTCGCCAACGCCAACGGCGCGTACCAGTCCTACGGGAACACCTACACGGGCGGCTACATGAGCCCGCAGATGGGCCTCATCAACGGCTCGTTCAACAAGCCCTGCATCGCCATCGGCAAGCTGGGCCTCCAGTCGGTCCTCGGCCTGGTCAACATCGGTCTGCAGGACATTCCGATCCTGTCCTCGCAGCAGCAGCAGATGTGCACCGAGAACTCGACGATCAACGACGGCGACGACCCGCTGTCGCACATCCTGGACGACATCCCGATCCTCTCCGGCAACGGTTCCGGCGACGAGGAGGGGCACGAGTTCGGCCCCGGCTTCGGGCGGTAAGGGCCACCACGCGGGCCGGTACGGCCACCAGCCGGCCGGCCCGCCGCGGCGGGCAGTACGGAAGCCGCCCCCGGCGAACCCGGGGGCGGCTTCTTCATGTTCCGTGCGGGCTCTCGTGGTAGACGGTGAGCACCGCGCCGCCCACCTCGATGCGCCGGTGGTCGCGGACCTCGCCCTTGCGCAGGGCGTCGAGGCATCTGCGGAACATCTCCATCTCCTCACCGGTCAGCACCGCGGCCGCCAGGTCGAGCAGTTCGGCGACGCTGCGATCGGTGAGCACATCGGGCAGTTCGCCGGAGAGCAGCACCACGGACTCCCCGGAGCGGCCCCGGACGACGGCATTGGACGTCGAGCCACCACTGACAACGAGCACACGTTCCCCCATCCACCAGAGGGTTCGTGCCACTCACTCGCCTCGGGCAGGTGGAGACGATATCCGGGCGGTTGCTTGATCCTCGGGCGCTCCGGAATATTCACTGGATTCTGTCGTTCCGGGAACCGGAACGGGCACGGCGGGCGTCAGGAACGCCAAGTGCCGGGCGGATATGCGCCGTTGCCCGTATCGCCTCGTACGGCTATTCGCCCTTGGGGCCGCGGTCGAGAAGGGATTCGACGAGCGCGGTCACGTGCCGGCGGTCGTCGGCGGAGAGCCGCTGGACACTGGCGATCAGCAGGTCCACCTCGGGGTCGGGCCGGGACTCGGCGGCCTGCTCCTCCTCGGAGGTGTACAGGTGGATGCCGCAGGCCTCGGCGGCCGCGCGGCGCAGGGTCTCCAGGGGGAGTTCGAGTCCGCGGGAGAGGCCTTCGAGGGTGGCCGGCTGCGGCATGCGCGCCACGCGCTCGGCCGTGGCCAGGTGGTGCACCGTCGAGCGGGGGATCCCACCCCGCCGGGCGACCTCCCCGTACGACCAGCCCTGCCGGTCGAGTCGCTGTCGGATGATCTGCTGCAGTGCGTTGGCCACTGACGGTCGCTTCCTGCTCTCGGCTGGCTCTGGCCCGCTCGGGTGGAACCGATTCTACGGGCGGGGGCCGGCCGCGCCATGGGGGAGGTTGCCGAACCGCTTGCGCGGAGCCGTGCCGCGCCACTACTGTCCAATCTCGTTGGACAGCTCGTCCGATCGCATCGGACGCAGGCTGGGGGGTCCTGCCTGCGTCCCGGTCGCAACGCCGTGCACCACCATCCCGGAGGGGGACGACCATGCTGGACGTCACCGAGCTCGAGGCCGAGTCCGCCGAACTGCTCCCGGGCCGCGAGGCCCTGGGGAAGCTGAAGTTCGACTTCTTCCGCTCGGAGAACTTCACCACGCACGCGGCCGACGTCGCCGCGTACAACCAGTCGGACGCGGTCAACATCTGCTCGCCGGACGCGATCGCCCAGTCCGAGGCGATGCAGTCGATCTCCGTCTCGCAGTAGCAACACCCCCAGCCGCACCGGCAGTTCGTTCCGCCACACCAGTTGTAGCACCCAGTTGTAGCACTTCGCACCGACAGAGAGAGGCAAGACCATGAGCATGAACCCGCAGGAGCTCGAGGCCGAGTCCGCCGAACTGCTTCCCGGCCGCGAGGCCCTGGGCAAGCTGAAGTTCAGCTTCCACCGCACCACGCACGTCACCAAGCACGTCGCCCACGTGCACGCGCACAACCAGTCGCTGGCGCTCAACAACGACTCCCCGTTCGCCACGGCCCAGTCCGAGGCGGCGCAGTCGATCAACATCCACCAGTAGTTCCACCCGCAGCACACCCACGCAGGCGGACCGCGTCCGGGGGAGGACGCGGTCCGCGAGGGGGACAGCGGTTTCGCCGAGGGGGAGAACACAGATGACGGTGGTCGGAGACCACGACGCCGGCCGCAGCCGCCATCGCACGGGCGACACCGCGACCTCGCTGCTCGGCACCGTGTGGCCGGACGTCCTGACAGGGGACGAATCCGGGGCCCCGGTGCCGGGGCCCGGCGGCTTTCCGTACTCCCGGCCGTGGGAGGACGGGGCGGGGGAGACCGCCGTCGCGCCGCTGCCCGTACCGCAGCGGCCGCCGCAGACGCAGTCCGCCGGCCCGTCGCCCGGAACGCGGGCCGTCGTCCCGCGGCTCAGCGCGGGACTGCGTCTGCACGGCGAGTACCAGGGGTCGGGCTTCACCGAGCCCAAGTACATCGCCCGCCGCGGCGACGGCCAGGTCGTGCAGCTGTCCCGGCTGCTGCACCTGACCGCGTCCGCCGTCGACGGCGAACGGGACGCCCACGCCATCGCCCGCCTGGTCAGCGCGGAGTTCGGGCGGGAGGTCAGCGCCGAGAACATTGCCTACCTGGTGGAGCAGAAGCTCGACCCGATGGGCATCACCGTGCCCGAGGGCCAGGAGGAGGACCCGGCCGGCGGCCCGCGGTCGGACCTGCTGCTCAGCCTCAAGGGCCACACCGTCCTGTTCGGCGAGCGCCGCGTCGCCGCCATCTCCCGCGCACTGGCCTGGCTGCACCGGCCGACCGTGGTGGTGCTGGTGCTGCTCGCGGCCGTCGCCATGGACACCTGGCTGTTCGGCTTCTACGGCGCCATGACGCCCGTACTGCACGTCCTGGACCAACCGCTGCTGCTGCTCGCCGTGTTCGGGCTGATCGTGGCGTCGCTCGTGTTCCACGAGTTCGGCCACGCGTCGGCGTGCAGATACGGCGGCGCGGATCCCGGCTGCATCGGCTGCGGGCTCTTCCTGATCTGGCCGTCGATGTACACCGACGTCACCGACGTCTACCGGATCGGCCGCGCCGGGCGGATCCGCACCGACCTCGGCGGCGTCTACTTCAACGTCGTCTTCATGCTCGGCCTGACCGGCCTGTACTTCCTCACCGGACAGCCGTTCCTGCTGAGCGCCGTCTACCTCGGCCACTTCGAGGTGCTGGAGCAACTGATGCCCGCCGTCCGGCTGGACGGCTACTTCATCCTCGGCGACCTCGCCGGAGTACCGGACCTCTACGGCAAGATCAGGCCGATCCTGCTGAGCATGGTGCCGGGCCGTCCGGTCGAGCCGGCCGTCGCCGACCTCAAGCGCAGCACCCGCGTCATCGTGACCGCCTGGGTCGTCACGATGGTGCCGCTGCTGCTGGGCGACCTCTGTTACGCGCTGTGGAACCTGCCCCGCCTCATCGACACCGGAGTGCGCTCGCTCACGCAGCAACTCACCGGCACCTTCGAGGCGTTCGCCGACGGACAGGTGGCCGGCGGGCTGGCCGGAGTGCTCGGCAGTCTCATGCTGATCTGTCCGCTGGCCGGCATGACGTACCTGTCCGTCCGGCTCACCGGGCGGCTGGCGCGCAACGCCCTGCGCGCCACCGCCGACCGGCTGTGGCTGCGGGTCGTCCTCGCGACGGCCGTCGCCGGGGTGGCCACGACGCTGGGCTTCGCGTGGTTCAGCGGCGTCACGCCCAAGCCGCTGCCGCCCGCGCCGCCCATCGCACCGATCCTGCAGCCCCACGTGCCCACCGCTCCGCCCGCGGCGGACCGGCCCACCCTGCCCGGCCGCACCCCCGTCCGGGGGCACACCGGCCCCGGCGCGTCCGGCGGCCAGGGCGGAACGGGACCGGTGGTCGTGCCGCTGCCGTGGCGCACGCCGCAGCCGAGCAGCCCGGCCGTGGTGCTGCCGCCCCCGAACCCGGGGACGACGCCCGCGCCCCCCGGCGCGAAGCTGGCCCCGACCGCCGCGGCACCGCGGCCGCCCGCCTCCGCCCCCTCGGCCGCCGCGTCGAAGCCGGCACCCGTCGTCGGCCCGGGCGCGCTCCCGTCGCCCGTGACGCACCCGAGCGCCCACGCGTCCCCGCCGGCCGGCGCGACTCCGTCGCCCGGCGTCTCCAAGCCCGCGGTGAGCCCGCCGGCCGTATCGCCGCCCGCGTCACCGCGGCCCGCTCACTGAGCAACTGAGCACCGTCACCGAAGCAGTACGTCGAAAGCAGTACGTCGAAAAGGAACACGACCATGTCCCAGTCCACACCGCTGTCCCGTTCCGTCCTCCGCCTCGGCCTGATGGCGGCAGGCGTCGCGGCCGCCGCCACCGCCGTGCCCGCCCAGGCGGCCGAGATCACCATGGACAACGTCCGCACCACGGCGAACCACCAGCACCACGTGCAGTTCCGCGACAGCTTCGCGGTCCACCAGCTCGGCAAGGTCGGCACCGCGGCCGTCCGCAACCAGGCCACCGCGACCGGTGCCGGCTGCACCGCCGACGACGCCTGCCGCTCGGTGGCGCTGTCCTTCCAGATCGTCACCCTCGCGGGACAGCACGTCCACCTCAACGCGGTCAACGACGGCACGGCGGTCAACGACCACTGCACCGGCTGCCAGACCCTGGCGGGCGCCTACCAGTTCGTCGTCTCCACGCCCTCCCCGCTCCGCCTGGGCGCCGCCACCCGCGCCCGGCTGGCCGACGTCCACCGCAGGCTCGACGCCCTGGGCCGCTCCCGGCTGCCGGCCACCGAGCTGAAGCAGCAGACCGACGCCCTGGCCGCCGAGGTCACCGGGATCCTCAAGGACGCCGTCGCAGCGGCGAACCACCCGGCCGCCCGGGCCGTCACCGTGCACCGCCACCTCGAGGGCTGGCCCGGCCACTGAGCGGTTGCGGGCCCGGCCGGGGACCGTGCGCGATAATCCCGGCCATGGAAGCGGACCGCCGAGTGCAGCTCCCTCCCGAGCTGCACCGGCGGCTGCTCGCCGACGCGGTCGCCGTGGGGGCGTCCTTCCCGCTGGTGCTCACCGGCGGCTACGCGCTGCGGGCGCACGGCCTGGTGGAGCGGCCGGTCCACGGCCCGGCCCTGGCCACGGGGTCCCCGGCGCCGATGCCGGAGATCGTCGCCGTGCTGCGCGGCGGGCTGCCGGAACGCGGCTGGCGGGTGCGGGACGTGGAGTCCGACCCGCTCTCGGCCCGCTTCACGGCGGGCGACCCGGTGACGGACGCGGAGTGCCAGGTGCACGTCCTCAAGGAGACGATGTGGCGCCCGCCGGTCCCCACCGCCTGGGGCCCGGCCCTCGCCGTCGAGGACGTCGTCGGCACCAAGGTGCGCGCCCTCGCCGAGCGGGGCTTCGTGCGGGACCTCGTCGACGTGCACGCCGCCTCGGCCCGCTGGTCCCGGCCCGAGCTGGAGGAGTTCGGCCGGCGGCACGCGCGGGACGCCCTCGACCTCGCCGACCTGCGGGACCGGCTCGACCGGGCCGACTGGTACGGCGACGCCGAGTTCGCCGCGTACGGGCTGGACGGCGAGGCGAGCGCGGCGCTGCGGCGCTGGGCGCAGGAGTGGTCCGACGACATCGGCGAACGCCTCGTCGAGGAGGCCCCCTTCGAGGACCCGGAAGGGTGACATCAGGCTGCTGACCTGGGGGTTCGGCAGGCTGCCCCGACACTCCCGGGCAAATCCCATCTTCCTCGGCAAATGCATGGAAGATGGACGGAACTGTGGTCACAGGTGTGGCGAAGACGACCACCACCAGGTTCCGGGAGCGCGGCGCATGACCAATACGCAAAAGACCTCTGCCCAGGCATCCAAGGGGGAGCGGCTCGCGGACTGGTTCGACGGCCGCGTCGGGCTGTATTCACTCGCCAAGGCCAATCTGCGGAAGGTCTTTCCCGACCACTGGTCCTTCATGCTGGGCGAGGTCGCGCTCTACTCGTTCATCGTCATCATCGTGACCGGCGTCTATCTGACGATGTTCTTCAAGCCCAGCATGAACGAGGTCGTCTACCACGGCCGGTACACGCCGCTGAACGGCATCAGGATGTCGACCGCCTACGAGTCGACGCTCGACATCAGCTTCGACGTCCGCGGCGGGCTGCTGCTCCGTCAGCTGCACCACTGGGCCGCGCTGGTGTTCATCATGGCGATGCTCGTCCACATGATGCGCGTCTTCTTCACCGGCGCCTTCCGCAAGCCCCGCGAGCTCAACTGGCTGTTCGGAGCGAGCCTGTTGATCCTCGGCATGTTCGACGGCTTCATGGGCTATTCGCTGCCCGACGACCTGCTCTCCGGAACGGGCGTCCGGTTCATGGAGGGCGCGATCCTGTCCGTGCCGATCGTCGGCACCTATCTGGTGTTCTTCATCTTCGGCGGCGAGTACCCGGGTCACATCTGGATCCCGCGGATGTTCACCGTCCACGTGCTGCTGCTCCCCGGCATCATGGCGGCCCTGCTGGCGGCCCACCTGATCCTGGTCTTCTACCACAAGCACACTCAGGGAATTCACGCCGGACGGAAGAACGAGAACGTCGTGGGCATGCCGCTCATGCCGGTCTACATGGCCAAGGCGGGCGGCTTCTTCTTCCTGGTCAGCGGCATCATCTCGGCCTTCGCGGGCTTCGCGCAGATCAACCCGATCTGGGCGTACGGCCCGTACCGGCCGGACATGGTGACCACCGACGCCCAGCCCGACTGGTACATGGGCTTCTCCGAGGGCCTGATCCGCGTCATGCCCGGCTGGGAGATCAATTTCCTGGGCCACACGCTCGTCCTCGGCGTCTTCATCCCGCTGGTCGTCTTCCCCACCGTCTTCCTGGCGATCTGGTGCTATCCCTTCTTCGAGGCCTGGGTCACCGGGGACCGGCGCGAACACCACATCGCCGAACGGCCCCGCAACAACCCGGTGCGCACCGCATTCGGCGCGGCCTGGATCTCCGAGTACGTCATCCTGCTGGTGGGCGGCGGCAACGACATCATCGCGGTGCACTTCCACCTGTCGATCAACGCGATCACCTGGCTGGTCCGCATCGGCTTCTTCGCCATTCCCGTCCTGGTCTTCGTGATCACCCACAGGTGGTGTCTCGGCCTCCAGCGCCGCGACCGCGAAAAGGTGCTGCACGGACGGGAGTCGGGCGTCATCGCGCGCTATCCGCACGGTGAATTCGTCGAGATCCACGAGCCGTTGTCGCAGGAGGCGCGCTACACGCTCACCGCCCACGAGCAGCACACGCCCTGGGAACTGCCGCCCGCCGTCGACGAGAACGGCAATCCGCGCAAGATCTCCTGGCTCCAGCGCGTGCGGGCCCGGCTGTCCGAGGCGTACTTCGGCGAGATGGGCCAGATCCCGAAGCCGACGGCGGAGGAGTTCCGGGAGATCCAGGAGGCCCACCACGAGCACCATGCCGTCGCCAAGGTCGGCGAGGGCAGCCACTGACCCGGCGCCCGTCCCCCTCCCGTGAGACGCCCGGTCCGCCGCAGCTCCTATCCGTACGGCCTGCTGGTCCCGGTGGTGCGCGTCGCCACGGCGACGGCGGCCGAGGAGGTCCGCAGCTTCCTCGACCTGTGCGGGATCCGTTCCACCACGGCCCCCTGCCCGCGCCGCCGGCGGTCCCCGTGGCGGCTGCAGGTGCTGGTGTTCGCCAAGGACGCGGGCCGGGCCCGGCAGCTGGTCAACGAGTGGACCCTGCCGGCCGGGTGAGAGGGCTCGCGCCGTCCGCGTGCGCGGTAGCCGGTGCCGGATCCGTACCGCAGCCGCAGTAGCCCGAGTGTCTGCGGACGCGCGACGACATGCTCCGGGCGAAACGGCACGGTGGACGCCAGGACGCCGCACCGCTTGAAGGGACCGCTTCGTGAGCGACATACAGCCCGTCACCGCACTGCAGCCTGTGACGCGGACGTGCCCGTTCGACCCGCCGCCGGAGTACCGGACGTTCCGGGAAGAGGCCCCGGTCGCACAGGTGACCTTTCCGGACGGAGCGGCCGGCTGGCTCGTCACGCGGTACGCGGACATCCGGACGGTGCTCGCCGATCCGCGGTTCAGCTCCCGGCGTCGCATGCTCCGGGCGGGCATCCCCCTGGCCGAGGACGGTGCGGTGCCGCCGCCCGCGCCGGGGTGGTTCATCCTCATGGACGCGCCGGAGCACACCCGGTTCCGCCGGCTGCTCACCGGCCAGTTCACCGTCCGCCGGATGCGGGAACTGATGCCTGCCGTGGAACGTGCCGAACGCGCCGAGCGCACCCGGGAGGAGGAGGCCCGCCGCCGGGTCACCGAGGAGCGCCTGCGCATCGCCCGCGAACTGCACGACGTCGTCGCCCACCACATCACGCTCGTCAACGCCCAAGCAGGCGTCGCCCACCACCTCATGGGCTCCGATCCCGGCCACGCCGGCCAGGCGCTCGAACGCATCCGTGACACCGGCCGGGCGGCCCTCGACGAACTGCGCGCCACCGTGGGGGTGCTCCGGAACGGCGAGACCGCCGACGCACCCCGCGAACCCGCGCCCGCTCTCGGCGACATCGGCCACCTGCTGGACTCCTTCCGCCACAGCGGCCTCGACATCGCCCTGGAACGCACCGGCCGGGCCGTGGAACTCGCGGCCATCACCGACCTGGCGGCCTACCGGAGCGGCCAGGAAGCGCTCACCAACACCCGCAAGCACGCCGGTCCCGTCCCGGCGCGGGTCCGCCTGGAGTACCGCACGGACGTCCTGCGCGTCACGGTCGAGGACGACGGCCCCGCCGGTACGGGCGGCGGCGGCCCGGCGCCGACACCGGACACGGGGTGATCCGGATGCCCGACCTCGACGGCCTCGCCGCGACCAGGCTCATCACCGAGGACGAGGACCTCGCGGGCGTCAAGGTCCTCGTCCTCACCACCTTCGAGAACGACGAGTACGTCGCCGAGGCCCTCCGCGCCGGTGCGAGCGGCTTCCTGGGCAAGGGCATCAACCCCGGTGAACTGCTGGACGCCATACGGCTCGTGGCGGCCGGCGACGCGCTGCTGTCACCGGCGGCCACCAAGGCCCTGATCGCCCGCTTCCTGTCCCGGCCCGACGCCCCCGACCCGGAGAGGACGCCCCGACTGGCCGCCCTCACGCCGCGGGAGCGGGAGGTGGTCGCCCTCGTCGCCACCGGCCTGTCCAACGACGAGATCGCCGGGCGCCTCCACGTCACGCCCCTCACCGCCAAGACCCACGTGAACCGCGCGATGGCCAAGCTCGGCGCCCGCGACCGCGCCCAACTCGTCGTCACCGCCTACCGGACGGGGCTGGTCCGGGTGTGACGAAATCCGGTGTTCCCGGACGGCGCGCGCCGCGATCATGGACGGGTCGCGAACCCGCTGCCGATGGAGGAACCCCCATGCCCGTACCCGCCGACCCCACGGTCCTCCACCCGATGCCCGAGCACCCGCGCGTGGTGCTGCTCAAGCCGCTGGTGACGTCCCCGCTGATCGAGGTCGGGGAGTACTCCTACTACGACGACCCGGACGACCCGACGGCGTTCGAGACGCGCAACGTGCTCTACCACTACGGGCCGGAGAAGCTGGTCATCGGCAAGTTCTGCGCGCTCGGCACGGGCGTGCGCTTCATCATGAACGGCGCCAACCACCGCATGGACGGCCCGTCGACCTTCCCCTTCCCCACCATGGGCGGCTCCTGGTCCGAGCACTTCGACCTGCTCACCGGCCTGCCCTGCCGGGGGGACACCGTCGTCGGCAACGACGTCTGGTTCGGTCACGGCACGACGGTCATGCCCGGCGTACGCATCGGCCACGGCGCGATCATCGCCTCCGGCGCCGTCGTCACGAGCGACGTGCCCGCCTACGGCATCGTCGGCGGCAACCCGGCCCGCCTCGTCCGCACCCGCTACAACGACGAGGACGTCGCCCGGCTGTTGGCGGTGGCCTGGTGGGACTGGCCCGCGGAGCACATCACCGGGCATGTACGGACGATCATGTCGGGCAGCATCGCCGACCTGGAGGCGGCCGCTCCGTGACGGGGCCGCTCCGTGAGCGGCTGGACAAACGCAGAACCCCAGGCCGTCCGGCCTGGGGCTCTGTCGAAGAGCGGGCGACGAGAATCGAACTCGCGCTCTGAGCTTGGGAAGCTCATGTTCTACCATTAAACTACGCCCGCGAAGGGACGCCCTCAGGGCGTCGCATCGTCGCACACTCTACCCCATCGAAGGCCCCCGGTGCACTGGTCCGGGTGGCCTTCTTGTCGTGTGAGGGGCCTGTGCGGGGGGTGGGGACGCGGGCGTGGGGCGCGGGAGTTGGGGCGTACCGTGGGGGCGTGGAAGCCGGTCGGGGGGTGCCGGGAGTGCCGCGTGCGAGTGCGTCGGATAGATCCCCTAATGTGGCTTTTGTCTTTCACAACATTGGGGAAAGGGAGCTCGATGGAGCGCACCGTCGTCCGTTGTGCCGAAGGGCACGTGTTCAGCACCGCTTCGTTCCCGATGCAGAACCTCGGAGCCGGCCGGATCGGCCCGGGACGGCTGCTGCGCTGCCCCCGCTGCGCCCGGCTGCGGCACTCCGTACCGGTGGCATCCGAGAAGGGCTGAGTGCACGAGGGCCCGGTCCGATCGAGGACCGGGCCCTCTCGCATTCTCCGGTTGTCCGGCTTCTTGCGTATCCTCGACCCGTGCTTCTCTCAGACAAGGACATCCGGACCGAGATCGACGCTGGCCGGGTGCGGATCGACCCGTACGACGAATCGATGGTGCAGCCGTCGAGCATTGACGTGCGCCTCGACCGCTACTTCCGGGTGTTCGAGAACCACCGGTACCCCCACATCGACCCCGCCGTCGAGCAGGCGGACCTCACCCGCGAGGTCGTGCCGGACGGTGACGAGGCCTTCATCCTGCACCCCGGTGAGTTCGTGCTCGCCTCGACGTACGAGGTCATCACGCTCCCCGGCGACATCGCCTCCCGCCTGGAGGGCAAGTCCAGCCTCGGCCGGCTCGGCCTGCTGACCCACTCCACGGCCGGCTTCATCGACCCGGGTTTCTCGGGCCACGTGACGCTGGAGCTGTCGAACATGGCCACCCTGCCGATCAAGCTGTGGCCGGGGATGAAGATCGGGCAGCTGTGCATGTTCCGGCTGTCCTCCCCCGTCGAGCACCCGTACGGGTCCGCGAAGCACGGCTCCCGCTACCAGGGCCAGCGCGGGCCGACGCCCTCGCGCTCCTTCCAGAATTTCCATCGCACGCAGGTCTGAGAGCAGCAACGACAGTGAGTGACAACCGCGAAAACCTGACCTACCCGCTCTTCGGGCAGGCCATCCGTGAACTGGCCCAGACGATCGCGGACGACGGCTACGAGCCCGACATCGTCCTCTCCATCGCGCGCGGCGGCGTCTTCGTCGCGGGCGGCCTGGCCTACGCCCTGGACTGCAAGAACATCCACCTGGTCAACGTGGAGTTCTACACCGGCGTCGGCTCGACGCTGGAGATGCCGGTCATGCTGGCGCCCGTGCCGAACGCGATCGACTTCTCCAACAAGAAGGTCCTGATCGCGGACGACGTCGCCGACACCGGCAAGACGCTCAAGCTCGTGCACGACTTCTGCCTCGACCACGTCGCCGAGGTGCGCAGCGCGGTGATCTACGAGAAGCCGCAGTCGCTGGTGAAGTGCGAGTACGTGTGGAAGCGCACGGACGACTGGATCAACTTCCCGTGGAGCGTGGAGCCGCCGGTCGTGCGGCGCGAGGGCCAGATCCTCGACGCGTGAGCGCGTAGCACAGCGAACAGCCGGAAGCCCGGGTCCCCGCAGTGGGGGCCCGGGCTTCCGCGTGGCCGGGGTGCGGTTACAGCGTGCCCAGCTTCATCAGGGACAGCAGGGCCACCAGCTGGATCGCCGAGGCCCCGAGCGCCTTCGGCCAGGGCAGGTCGTGCGACTTGCTCACCATCGACGTCAGCAGCGCACCGCCGGCCAGCCAGGTCGCCCAGCCGAGGACCTGCACCAGCGGGCTGTCGCCGCCGAGGAACATCGCGAACAGCAGCCGCGGGGCGTCCGTGATCGACATGATCAGCATCGACAGGCCGACGGTCGGCTGCCACATGCCGTCGCCGCCGAGCTGGCGGGCGAGCGTGTGCGTGACGGCCCCGAGTATCAGCCCGGCCATCAGCACGATGACGCTGGTGGCCAGTACCCAGGGGATGCTGTCGGCGAGCGTGGCGTGCAGCACGTCCTGCCGGGCCTTGTCGAAGCCGAAGACCGCCAGCAGGCCGTAGACGAACGTCACGATCAGGGCCGGACCCCACATCGCGTGGTCGCGCATCTGCCAGAAGGTGGCCGACGGGCGCAGCACGATGCCGCTCAGCAGCTCCTTCCAGTGCAGCCGCGGCCCGGGGGGCGGCGCGGGGGCGGCGGGCTGCCCGGGGCCGTAGGTGCTGCCGGTGCCGTAGCCCGCGTACGGGTCCGGGCCGCCCTGCCCCTGGGGCGGGTAGGCGTCCGGGGCCTCGCCGAAGGCGAACTGCTGGGTGCGCCCGGGGTCGCCGGCGGGCGGGCCGCCGTAGTACGGGTCCTGGTACGGACCGCCCTGCTGCGCGCCCTGGGCATAGCCGTGCTGCACCGGTGGCTGCTGCCCGTATCCCGGCTGCGGTGCCGTCGCGCCGCCGAAGTACTCCGGCTCGTCGTACCCGCCGGGCTGCTGCCACTGCTGTTGTCCTTGCGGCGCGGGGTTCGGGTGCCGGTCGTCCCGTCCGCGTCCCATCCTGAATCCAGCCACGTCTTCGAACGTACCCGGTCCGGAGAGCCCCCGGACCCGGGCAAAGGGGAACGGGCCCGGCTTTGCGGCCGAGCTGTGACATCCCCTAGGGGAAAGCTCCGGGAACAGGCCATCCCGTAAGAGGTTTCACGCCGGGAACGGCTGCGGCCGGTGCCCCGGCTCATCGCGGGGCACCGGCCGCAGCAGGCAGCTCGGAAGGGCTACTTCACCGGCTCGGGCTCCGGCTCGTCCGCCGTCTCGCCGTCGCCCTCCGGCGCGGCGGGCGTCCTGACGGACTCCAGCAGCAGCTGGGCCACGTCCACGACCTGGATGGACTCCTTCGCCTGGCCGCCCGGGGCGGAGCCGCTGTCAGCTGCAGCCTTCTTGCCGTTGACCGAGTCCGTCAGCATGACGAGGCAGAACGGGCAGGCCGTCGAGACGATGTCGGGGTTGAGCGACAGGGCCTCGTCCACGCGCTCGTTGTTGATGCGCTTGCCGATGCGCTCCTCCATCCACATGCGCGCACCGCCGGCGCCGCAGCAGAAGCCGCGCTCCTTGTGACGGTGCATCTCCTCGTTGCGCAGGCCCGGCACCTTGGCGATGATCTCGCGCGGCGGCGTGTAGACCTTGTTGTGGCGGCCGAGGTAGCAGGGGTCGTGATAGGTGATCAGACCCTCGACGGGGGTCACCGGGATCAGCTTGCCCTCGTCGATCAGGTGCTGCAGCAGCTGCGTGTGGTGGATGACCTCGTACTCGCCGCCGAGCTGCGGGTACTCGTTGGCGATGGTGTTGAAGCAGTGCGGGCAGGTCGCGACGATCTTCTTCTTCGCCTTCTCGACCTTGACGCCCTCCTCGGCATCCTCACCGAACGCCATGTTGAGCATCTCGACGTTCTGCTGGCCGAGCTGCTGGAAGAGGAACTCGTTGCCCAGGCGGCGTGCCGAGTCGCCGGTGCAGTTCTCCTCGCCGCCCATGATGGCGAACTTGACGCCCGCGATGTGCAGCAGTTCCGCGAAGGCCTTGGTGGTCTTCTTGGCCCGGTCCTCCAACGCGCCTGCGCAGCCGACCCAGTAGAGGTAGTCGACCTCGGTGAGATCCTCGACGTCCTTGCCGACGACCGGGATCTCGAAGTCGACCTCCTTGGTCCACTGCAGGCGCTGCTTCTTGGCGAGGCCCCAGGGATTGCCCTTCTTCTCCAGGTTCTTGAGCATCGTGCCCGCCTCGGACGGGAAGGAGCTCTCGATCATCACCTGGTAGCGGCGCATGTCGACGATGTGGTCGACGTGCTCGATGTCGACCGGGCACTGCTCCACGCAGGCACCGCAGGTGGTGCAGGACCAGAGGACGTCCGGGTCGATGACGCCGTTCTCCTCCAGGGTGCCGATCAGCGGGCGCCCGGCCTCGGCCAGGGCGGCCGCAGGGACGTCCTTGAGCTGCTCCTCGGTCGCCTTCTCCTCGCCCTCCACCGTCTTGCCGCCACCGGCGAGCAGATACGGGGCCTTGGCGTGCGAGTGGTCGCGCAGCGCCAGGATCAGCATCTTCGGCGACAGCGGCTTGCCGGTGTTCCAGGCGGGGCACTGCGACTGGCAGCGGCCGCACTCGGTGCAGGTGGAGAAGTCGAGCAGGCCCTTCCAGGAGAAGTGCTCGATCTGCGAGACGCCGAACTGGGCGTCCTCGGCCGGGTCCTCGAAGTCGATCGGCTCGCCGCCGCTCGTCATCGGCTGCAGCGCGCCCAGCGCCACGTCACCACTGGCCTCGCGCTTGAACCAGATGTTGGGGAAGGCGAGGAAGCGGTGCCAGGCGACGCTCATGTCGATGTTCAGGCTGACCGTGATCATCCAGATCATGGTGACGCCGAGCTTGATCATCGCGACCAGGTAGACCAGGTTCTGCAGCGTCCCGACGCTCAGCCCCTTGAAGGCGGCGACCAGGGGGTACGAGACGAAGTAGGCGGCCTCGTAGTGGTCGACGCCGTGCAGCGCGCCCTCGAGCCCGCGCAGCACCATGATGGCCAGGCCGATCACCAGGATCACGTACTCGACGAAGTACGCCTGCCAGGCGGTCGAGCCCGCGAAGCGGGACTTGCGGCCGGCCCTGGAGGGCAGGTTCATCAGCCGGATCACGATGAGCGCGAGGATGCCCAGCGTGGTCGTGGTGCCGATGAACTCGATGTAGAGCCCGTACGGCAGCCAGTCGCCGATGATCGGAAGCGTCCAGTCGGCCTTGAACAGCTGGCCGTAGGCGTTGACGATCGTCAGGCCGAGCGTGAGGAAGCCGACGGCGACGAACCAGTGCGCGACGCCGATGACGCCCCACTTGTTCATGCGGGTGTGGCCGACGAACTCCTTGGCCAGGGTGACCGTGCGGCCTGCCGGGTCGTCGGTACGGGTGCCGGCCGGTACGGGTGCGCCGAGCCGGAAGAAGCGGACGAACTGCGCGATGGCGCGGCCGATCAGCGCGACACCGACCGCGCTGAGGACCAGCACCACGATGATCGCGGCGAGTTGCATGGGGAGGCTCCTCGAACCTGCGAGAGCGGGACCGGGCTGGATCACCAGCCGGATTACCAATCAGTAACTTATCCAGTCCGTACGAGACTACTCACTCTCGCGCGCGTGCCATACCCGCAAAGCCGGTGATCTGCGTCGCCCGAACGGGTCTCGTGGCGACGTCACGGCGGTGGATGATCGTAAGACCGATATAAAAGTTGAGCCCACCCGACTCAGCTCCGTTGACACCGGCGCTCCGGTGTTGCACTCTTGAGTCTGTTCCACTCAAGTCAGCTGGAGGAATCGACATGGCACGTGCGGTCGGCATCGACCTGGGTACGACGAACTCCGTCGTCAGTGTTCTCGAAGGCGGTGAGCCCACCGTCATCACCAACGCCGAGGGCGCCAGGACCACGCCGTCCGTTGTCGCCTTCGCGAAGAACGGCGAGGTGCTGGTCGGCGAGGTCGCCAAGCGCCAGGCCGTGACCAACGTCGACAGGACCGTCCGGTCGGTCAAGCGCCACATGGGCACCGACTGGAAGATCAACCTGGACGGCAAGGACTTCAACCCGCAGCAGATGAGCGCCTTCATCCTGCAGAAGCTGAAGCGGGACGCCGAGGCCTACCTGGGCGAGAAGGTCACCGACGCGGTCATCACCGTGCCGGCGTACTTCAACGACTCCGAGCGCCAGGCCACCAAGGAGGCCGGTGAGATCGCGGGTCTGAACGTCCTGCGCATCGTCAACGAGCCCACCGCGGCCGCCCTGGCCTACGGTCTCGACAAGGACGACCAGACCATTCTCGTCTTCGACCTCGGTGGCGGCACCTTCGACGTCTCGCTGCTCGAGATCGGCGACGGCGTCGTCGAGGTCAAGGCCACCAACGGCGACAACCACCTCGGTGGTGACGACTGGGACCAGCGCGTCGTCGACTACCTGGTCAAGCAGTTCCAGAACGGCCACGGCGTCGACCTGTCCAAGGACAAGATGGCGCTGCAGCGCCTGCGCGAGGCCGCCGAGAAGGCGAAGATCGAGCTCTCCTCGTCCACCGAGACCACGATCAACCTGCCCTACATCACGGCGTCCGCCGAGGGCCCGCTGCACCTGGACGAGAAGCTCACCCGCGCCCAGTTCCAGCAGCTGACCGCGGACCTGCTGGAGCGCTGCAAGACCCCGTTCCACAACGTCATCAAGGACGCGGGCATCGCCCTGTCCGAGATCGACCACGTGGTCCTGGTCGGCGGCTCCACCCGTATGCCCGCCGTCGCCGAGCTCGTCAAGGAGCTGACCGGCGGCCAGGAGGCCAACAAGGGCGTCAACCCGGACGAGGTCGTCGCCATCGGCGCCGCCCTGCAGGCCGGTGTGCTCAAGGGTGAGGTCAAGGACGTCCTGCTCCTCGACGTGACCCCGCTGTCCCTCGGCATCGAGACCAAGGGCGGCATCATGACCAAGCTGATCGAGCGCAACACCACGATCCCGACGAAGCGCTCCGAGATCTTCACGACGGCCGAGGACAACCAGCCGTCCGTGCAGATCCAGGTCTACCAGGGCGAGCGCGAGATCGCGGCGTACAACAAGAAGCTCGGCATGTTCGAGCTGACGGGCCTGCCGCCGGCCCCGCGCGGCGTCCCGCAGATCGAGGTCGCCTTCGACATCGACGCCAACGGCATCATGCACGTGACCGCCAAGGACCTGGGCACGGGCAAGGAGCAGAAGATGACCGTCACCGGCGGCTCCTCGCTGCCGAAGGACGAGGTCGACCGCATGCGCGAGGAGGCCGAGAAGTACGCGGAGGACGACCACCGCCGCCGCGAGGCCGCCGAGTCCCGCAACCAGGGCGAGCAGCTCGTCTACCAGACGGAGAAGTTCCTCAAGGACAACGAGGACAAGGTTCCGGCCGAGGTGAAGACCGAGGTCGAGACCGCCGTCGCCGAGCTGAAGGAGAAGCTCAAGGGCGAGGACACGGCCGAGATCCGCACCGCGACCGAGAAGGTCGCCGCGGTCAGCCAGAAGCTCGGCCAGGCCATGTACGCCGACGCCCAGGCCGCGCAGGGCGCCGCCGGTGCCGCGGGCGCGGGTGCCGGTGCCGGCCAGCAGGCCAAGGCCGAGGACGACGTGGTCGACGCCGAGATCGTGGACGACGAGAAGCCGAAGGGCGGTGCGTCCGCGTGACGGAGGAGACCCCGGGCTTCGACAACGAGAAGCCTGAAGGCACCTCCGACGCCACCGCACCCGACGACGCGGCGAAGGCCGCCGGGTCCGCCGACAAGGCGGGCCCGGCCGGCCCGGCCAAGGGCGAGGAACTCGTCGAGGCAGGCCTCCAGGCACAGCTGGACCAGGCCCAGGCTGCGCTCGGCGAGCGCACCGCAGACCTCCAGCGGCTCCAGGCCGAGTACCAGAACTACCGTCGCCGGGTGGAGCGGGACCGGGTCGCGGTCAAGGAGGTCGCCGTGGCGAACCTCCTGTCCGAGCTGCTCCCCACGCTCGACGACATCGGCCGCGCCCGTGACCACGGCGAGCTGGTCGGCGGCTTCAAGTCCGTCGCCGAGTCGATGGAGACGGTCGTCGCCAAGATGGGCCTGCAGCAGTTCGGCAAGGAGGGCGAGCCCTTCGACCCGCTGGTGCACGAGGCCCTGATGCACAGCTACGCGCCGGACGTCACCGAGACCACGTGCGTGCAGATCCTGCAGCCGGGGTACCGGATCGGCGAGCGGACGATCCGCCCCGCGCGGGTCGCCGTGGCCGAGCCGCAGCCGGGCGCGCAGCCGTCCGGCAAGGACGGCGAGGCACCGAACGCAGCGGATGCACCGGACGAGGCGAGCGGTGGCCCGGACGAGGGCTGAGCACATGAGGAAGGAGGGACGTCGATGAGCCTGAGCAGGGATCTGCTGGAGAAGGATCTGTACAAGGTCCTCGGCGTCCCCAAGGACGCCACCGAGGCGGAGATCAAGAAGGCGTACCGGAAGCTCGCCCGCGAGTTCCACCCGGACGCCAACAAGGGCGACGCCTCGGCCGAGGAGCGCTTCAAGGAGATCTCCGAAGCGAACGACGTCCTGGCCGACCCCAAGCGCCGCAAGGAGTACGACGAGGCGCGCGCCCTGTTCGGGAACGGTGGATTCCGTCCCGGGCCGGGCGGCGCCGGCGGCTCCTTCAACTTCGACCTGGGCGACCTCTTCGGGGGCGCCCAGGGCGGGGGCGGCGGCTTCGGAGGCGGTCTGGGCGACGTCTTCGGCGGTCTCTTCAACCGCGGTGGCGGCGGCGCGGGTACGCGCACCCAGCCGCGCCGCGGCCAGGACATCGAGTCCGAGGTGACGCTCAGCTTCACCGAGGCGGTGGAGGGGGCCACGGTTCCGCTGCGGATGTCCTCCGCGGCGGCCTGCAAGGCCTGCTCCGGCACGGGCGACAAAAACGGTACGCCCAGGGTCTGCCCGACCTGTGTGGGCACCGGCCAGGTCTCGCGCGGCTCGGGCGGCGGCTTCTCGCTGACCGACCCCTGCCCCGACTGCAAGGGCCGCGGGCTGATCCCCGAGAACCCCTGCGACGTCTGCCACGGCAGCGGGCGCGCGAAGTCCTCCCGCACCATGCAGGTGCGGATCCCGGCGGGCGTCTCCGACGGTCAGCGGATCCGGCTGCGCGGCAAGGGCGCTCCGGGCGAGCGCGGCGGCCCCAACGGCGACCTGTACGTCGTGGTGCACGTCGGCGACCACCCCGTCTTCGGGCGCAAGGACGACAACCTGACCGTCACCGTGCCGGTCTCCTTCGTGGAGGCGGCGCTCGGCGGCGAGGTGAAGGTGCCGACGCTGGGCGGCTCGCCGGTCACCCTCAAGCTGCCCCCCGGCACGCCCAACGGCCGCACGATGCGCGCCCGCGGCAAGGGCGCGGTGCGCAAGGACGGCACCCGCGGCGACCTCCTGGTCACCGTCGAGGTGGCGGTGCCGACCGCGCTCGACGACAAGGCCCGTGAGGCCCTGGAGCAGTACCGCCAGGCCACCTCGGGCGAGGACCCCAGGGCCGAGCTCTTCCAGGCGGCGAAGGGAGCTTGAGATGGAAGGCCGTCGACGGAATCTCCACTACGAGCTGACCGACGAGTCGCCGGTCTACGTCATCTCGGTCGCGGCTCAGCTGTCGGGTCTGCATCCGCAGACCCTGCGCCAGTACGACCGCCTCGGCCTGGTCTCGCCCGACCGCACGGCCGGGCGCGGCCGCCGCTACTCGGCGCGCGACATCGAGCTGCTCCGCCAGGTGCAGCAGCTGAGCCAGGACGAGGGCATCAACCTGGCCGGCATCAAGCGCATCATCGAGCTGGAGAACCAGGTCGCCGCGCTGAGCGCGCGGGTGGCGGAGCTGCAGGCCGTCGTCGACGGGGCCGCTGCCGCCATGCAGCAGCGGGAGGCGCAGGTGCATGCGTCGTACCGGCGGGATCTGGTGCCGTATGCGGAGGCGCAGCAGACCAGTGCGCTGGTGGTCTGGCGGCCCAAGCGGAAGGACTGAGCCTGCGGGTTCGTCTTCGGTTGCTCGCGCAGTTCCCCGCGTCCCTGACGGGCGCGGGGAACTCGTGTTTTCAGCCCCTGCCCAGGGCCCTCGTCACCGCGATCTCGATCACCACGCGGTCCGGGTTGGGGCGCGGGTCGCGGCCGTAGCGCACCGCGTAGCGGGCGACCGCGTCGGCCACGGCGTCGGATTCGGCGCGGACCACGGCGCGGCCCTCCAGGGTGGCCCAGCGCCGGCCCTCCATCTGGCAGACGGCGACCCGGGCGCCCTCGGGGCCGGCTGCCTGGACGTTGGCGACCTTGCGGCTGTTCTTGTCCGCGATGACGCGGGCCGTCAGGGTCTCCGGGTCGAACGTGACCCCGACGGGGACGACGTGCGGAGAGCCGTCCGGGCGCGGAGTGGTGAGGGTGCAGACGTGCCGCTCGCGCCAGAAGTCGAGGTAGGCGGGGTCGGGGTTCCGGAGGTCCTGGGCCATGGGTGCAGCGTAGTGGCCTGCCGCCGGCTCGGAGGATCGGCTCGGAGCGCCTTCCTGACCGCCCGCCCCCAAGTGGCGGGCGTTTCTTCGTACCGCTTCACTCGCAAAAGGGACGTGATCTGCGGAGCCGCCCCTCCCGGATCCGGGTTGAGTCGACTACACTCAACTTACTGCACGCAGGTATGAGCAAGGAGGGTTCCGAACCGTGGATGCCGAGCTGACCAACAAGAGCCGTGAGGCGCTGAGCGCCGCCCAGGAACGGGCTGTGTCGGCCGGGCATGCCGATCTGACGCCCGCGCACCTGCTGCTGGCCCTGCTCGCCGGCCGGGACAACGAGAATCTGCTCGACCTGCTGGCCGCCGTGGATGCGGACGCGGCCGCGCTGCGCGGCGGTGCCGAGCGGCAGCTCGCCGAGCTGCCCAGCGTGCAGGGGTCCACCGTCTCGCCGCCGCAGCCGAACCGGGAGCTGCTGGCCGTCATCGCGGACGCCGCCGAGCGCGCGCGGGACCTGGGGGACGAGTACATCTCGACCGAGCACCTGCTGACCGGCCTCGCCACCAAGGGCGGGCGCACCGGGGAGCTGCTCGGCCGGCAGGGCGCCTCCGCGAAGAAGCTGCTGGACGCCTTCGGGAAGGCGCGCGGCGGGCAGCGCGTGACGTCGCCGGACCCGGAGGGCACGTACAAGGCGCTGGAGAAGTTCGGTACGGACTTCACGGCCGCGGCGCGCGAGGGCAAGCTCGACCCCGTCATCGGGCGGGATCATGAGATCCGGCGCGTGGTGCAGGTGCTGTCGCGGCGCACCAAGAACAACCCGGTGCTGATCGGCGAGCCCGGCGTCGGCAAGACGGCCGTCGTCGAGGGGCTCGCGCAGCGGATAGTGAAGGGCGACGTCCCCGAGTCGCTGAAGAACAAGCGGCTGGTCTCGCTCGACCTGGGCGCGATGGTCGCGGGTGCGAAGTACCGCGGCGAGTTCGAGGAGCGGCTGAAGACGGTCCTGGCGGAGATCAAGTCCAGCGAGGGCCAGATCATCACGTTCATCGACGAGCTGCACACCGTCGTGGGCGCCGGTGCCGGCGGGGACTCGGCGATGGACGCCGGGAACATGCTCAAGCCGATGCTGGCGCGCGGCGAGCTGCGCATGGTCGGTGCGACGACGCTGGACGAGTACCGCGAGCGGATCGAGAAGGACCCGGCGCTGGAGCGCCGTTTCCAGCAGGTGCTGGTGGCCGAACCGTCGGTGGAGGACTCGGTCGCGATCCTGCGCGGGCTCAAGGGGCGCTACGAGGCGCACCACAAGGTGCAGATCGCCGACTCGGCGCTGGTGGCCGCCGCCACCCTCTCCGACCGCTACATCACCTCCCGCTTCCTGCCCGACAAGGCCATCGACCTCGTCGACGAGGCCGCCTCCCGGCTGCGCATGGAGATCGACTCCTCGCCCGTCGAGATCGACGAGCTCCAGCGCGCCGTCGACCGGCTGAAGATGGAGGAGCTGGCCCTCAAGAACGAGACGGACGAGGCCGGCAAGGAGCGCCTGGCCAAGCTGCGCCGCGACCTCGCCGACAAGGAGGAGGAGCTGCGTGGCCTGACCGCCCGCTGGGAGAAGGAGAAGCAGTCCCTCAACCGGGTCGGCGAGCTGAAGGAGAAGCTGGACGACCTGCGCGTGCAGGCCGAACGCGCCCAGCGCGACGGCGACTTCGACGCCGCCTCCAAGCTGCTGTACGGCGAGATCCCCGCCGTGGAGCGCGAGCTGGAGGAGGCCGCGCAGGCCGAGGCGGAGGCCGAGCAGGAGGCCGCGGCCAAGGACCTCATGGTCAAGGAGGAGGTCGGCCCGGACGACATCGCCGACGTCGTCGCCGCCTGGACCGGCATCCCCGCCGGCCGCCTGCTGGAGGGCGAGACGCAGAAGCTGCTGCGCATGGAGGAGGAGCTCGGCAAGCGCCTGATCGGGCAGACCGAGGCCGTGCGCTCCGTCTCCGACGCCGTGCGCCGCTCCCGCGCCGGCATCGCCGACCCCGACCGCCCCACCGGCTCCTTCCTCTTCCTCGGCCCGACCGGCGTCGGCAAGACCGAACTGGCCAAGGCCCTGGCCGACTTCCTCTTCGACGACGAGCGGGCCATGGTCCGCATCGACATGTCGGAGTACAGCGAGAAGCACTCCGTCGCCCGCCTCGTCGGCGCGCCCCCCGGCTACGTCGGCTACGAGGAGGGCGGCCAGCTCACCGAGGCCGTGCGCCGGCGCCCGTACACCGTGGTGCTGCTGGACGAGGTGGAGAAGGCCCACCACGAGGTCTTCGACATCCTGCTGCAGGTCCTGGACGACGGGCGGCTCACCGACGGCCAGGGACGGACGGTGGACTTCCGCAACGCCATCCTCATCCTGACCTCCAACCTCGGCTCCGCCTTCCTCGTCGACCCGCTGCTGAAGGAGGAGCAGAAGAAGGAGAGGGTGCTGGAGACGGTCCGCGCCTCCTTCCGGCCCGAGTTCCTCAACCGGCTCGACGACATCGTCGTCTTCCACCCGCTGGGCACCGACCAGCTGGAGCGCATCGCCCGGATCCAGATCGCCCACCTGCAGCGCCGCCTCGCCGACCGCCGCCTCACCCTCGACGTCACGGACGCCGCCCTGCACTGGCTGGCCACCCTGGGCAAGGAGGACAAGGAGGGCGCAGAGGCGCCCGACCTCAGCTACGGCGCCCGGCCGCTGCGCCGTCTGGTCCAGACCGCCATCGGCGACCGGCTCGCGCGCGCGATCCTGGGAGGTGAGGTCCGCGACGGCGACACCGTCGTCGTCGACCGGGAGCCCGGCCGGTCCGAGGGTCTGTCGGTGACGGCCAGCGAGCGGGTGCCCCAGGAGGCGTGAGCCCCCCGGCGGCGCCCCCAGGGGTTGCCAGTGACCGCCGGGCATGGGGGAGGATGAGTCTTATCCGCATGAAGGGAAATACACGGTGAGCATCGACCCGTCCTCGATTCCGAATTTCGGGGGCCAGCCCGAACCGCACGAGACGGGCCCGGCAGGCCCCGTCATCCCCGACCAGGACCTGGTCAAGCAGCTCCTCGAGCAGATGGAGCTGAAGTACGTCGTCGACGACGAGGGCGACCTCGCCGCGCCGTGGGAGCTCTTCCGCACGTACTTCATGTTCCGTGGCGAGGAGGAGCAGCAGGTCTTCTCCGTGCGGACGTTCTACGACCGCCCGCACGCCATCGAGGAGAAGGGCCGGCTCCTCGAGGCCATCGACGACTGGAACCGCCGCACCCTGTGGCCGAAGGTCTACACCCACACCAATGACGACGGCACCGTCCGCCTCATCGGTGAGGCGCAGATGCTGATCGGCGTCGGCGTCTCGCTGGAGCACTTCGTCTCCAGCACGGTCAGCTGGGTGCGCGCCTCCATCGAGTTCGACCGCTGGCTCGTCGAGCAGCTCGGCCTGGAGGCCGACGCCGAGTCCGACGACGGCGAGAAGCCCGACGACGAGGCCTGATCACCGGTTCGCCACGGCCCGTCCCCGCTCACATGGGGATGCGGGCCACGGTCAGCAGGTAGGTCCCGTAGAAGAACGAGAGCCCGGCCAGTGCACCCGCCGTCACGACGGCGGTGCGCCGCCGGGCTCTCGTCATGGCCAGGGCCGCCGGGAGCAGCAGCGGGAAGGCCGGCAGCAGGAAGCGCGGCTTGGACGCGAAGTAGCTGGAGCCGCCGACCGCGATCACGGCGAGCACGACGACGTAGACCAGCAGGGCGGCCGGCGGGCGGTCGACGAGCAGGTACACCAGCGCCGCCAGCGCCACCACCAGGGTGGCCAGGGCCATGTAGTAGGCCAGGCAGTCGCGGCCGACGATCAGGTGGCGGACGAACCCCAGCGCGTTGCGCCCGAAGTCGAAGCGCGAGCCCCACAGCCGCTGCACCTCGAAGTAGCCGAGCGGCCCGCGCCCCGAGTGCACCCCGGCCCACAGCACGTAGCCGCCCCAGCCCAGCGGCGCGAGCGCGGCGCCCGCCCAGACGCGCCAGTCGGTGCGGGCCCGGCCGTCCCGGCACAGCGCGACGGCCGCCGAGCAGCAGACGGCGGCGGCGACCGCGACGGCGTTGGGCCGGGACAGCCCGGCGAGCAGGGCCAGTACCCCGGCCCACAGCCGGCGCCCGGTGATCAGGGCGTAGAGGGACCAGGCGCACAGCGCGGTCATCAGCGACTCGGTGTAGGCCATGGTCTGCACGATCGCGTGCGGCTGCAGGCCCCACAGGAGCACCAGCACGGTGGCCGTGCGGCGCCCGTGCAGCCGCTCGCCGACCGCGTAGACGCCCCAGGCCGCGGCGCCCGCGGAGGCCCAGGCGACCAGCAGCCCGGCGGTGACGACGGTGAGCGGCAGGACGGTGGTGAGGGCCTTGACCAGGCCGGGGAAGAGCGGGAAGAACGCCAGGTCGTTGAAGATCACGCCGGGGGAGGTGGGGGACGGCACGACCGTCCCGTAGCCGTGGCGGGCGATGCCCGCGTACCAGATGCCGTCCCACAGGTGCCCGAGCAGCGTGCGCGGGTGCTTGCCGATCCACCAGGCCCAGGCGGCCATCACCGTCATCCCGGTCAGCCGGGCGGCCGCGTAGAGCCCGAGCGCGGGCAGGGCCCGGCGCAGTGCCTCGCGCACCCGGTCCACCCGCCGGTCGGGCCGGGCGCCGGGGGCGCGGCGCGGCTCGGGGGTGCGGACGGGCACGGCGGTGTCGGCGAACACGGGGGCACCTCCGGTGGGGTGCGGGGCATACGGGCGTACCGACCATCCCCGGCCTTCCGTTGTGTGCCTCGCACGGGGGATCAGGTACGCCCGGAAGCGGTGACGCTTCCACCCGCTCGGGCGCACTTCGGGTGCGGGTCGGTGGGGGCCGGTCGCGCAGTTCCCCGCGCCCCTGACGGGGCACCTATCGTGGGTTGATCACGTCGAGGGAGGGCGCATGGAGAAGTGGTATCCGGCGGCTCGGGTGCGGGGGCTCGGGACGTCCGTGTTCACGGAGATGACCGAGCTGGCCAGGAGCACGGGAGCGGTCAACCTGGGGCAGGGGGTGCCCGAGCTGGCCGGGCCCCAGGGGCTGCTGGACGAGGTGGCGGCGGCGGTGCTCGCCGGCCGCAACCAGTACCCGCCCGCGCACGGCTTCCCGGTCCTGCGCGAGGCCGTGGCCGCGCACCGGCTGCAGCGCCACGGGGTCGCGTACGACCCGCAGGACGAGGTGCTGGTGACCACCGGGGCCACCGAGGCGATCGCGGCGACGCTGCTGGCGCTGTGCGACCCCGGTGACGAGGTGCTGGCCTTCGACCCCTGCTACGACGCCTACCCGGCGGTCGTCCGGTTCGCGGGGGCGACGCTGGTGGGGGTGCCGCTCGCGGAACACCACGAGAAGGAAGGCAAGTCCTTTGCCCTGGACGCGGACGCGCTGCGCGCCGCCGTGACCCCGCGCACCCGCGTGCTGATCCTCAACACCCCGCACAACCCCACCGGCAAGGTGTTCACGGACGAGGAACTGGCGGCCGTCGCCGAGGTGTGCCGGGAGCACGACCTGACGGTGGTCACGGACGAGGTCTACGAACACCTGGTGTACGACGAGGCGCTCGGGCACCGGACGATCGCCGCGCTGCCGGACATGCGCGAGCGGACGCTGGTCATCTCCTCGGCGGGCAAGACCTTCAACGTCACGGGCTGGAAGGTCGGCTGGGTGTGCGGCCCGGCCCCGCTGGTGGCGGCGGTCGCCGCGGCGAAGCAGTTCCTGACGTACGCCTCCGGCACGCCCTACCAGGAGGCGCTCGCGCGGGCGCTGGGGGGAGTGGAGGCGTGGGCGGCGGGGCTGCGGCTCACGCTGCGGCGCAACCGTGACCTGCTGAGCGAGGGGCTCGAACGCGCCGGGCTGCGCCCGTATCGTGCGGACGCCGGTTATTTCGTGCAGGCGGACATCCGCGCGTGGGGGCACTCGGACGGCGTGCGTTTCTGCCGTGAACTCCCTTCGCGCGCCGGGGTGGTGGCCATTCCCACCTCCGCCTTCTATGTGCGCCCCGACGCCCCGTCCTATCTGGTGCGTTTCTCCTTCTGCAAGCTGGAGAACTCGGTGCGGGATGCGGTGGAGAAGCTGGCCCGCGCCGTCTGATTCGCTGATCTGCAGTGGGTTCGCAGTGGATGTGCAAGCGGCCCATGGCTGCCCGCATATGCGCCCGGCGGAACTCGAACATCCGCCGGGTGCCGGGCTGTTGAACAAGTGAACTATCCGGCCCTCCCGGGTATGGAAAGATGCAGATGATGGGTAAAAAGGCTGTGAGCGCCGGTCATTCATGATTGCCTCTCCCTCCCGGGCCGGATTCACGGCTCCACCGGAATCGAAGGCCCGGGCCAAGGACCCCCAGTGGGCATGAGCCGGTGCACCGAAAAGGAATCTGGTCCTCCTCGGGGCGGGCCGGCCCACCCTCACTGCTCGCTCGCGGAGCCGACCCCATGCTCACCACGCTCAAGACCGCCTATACCGACACCCGAGCCGCCGATCTCGCCTGGTGCCTGGGGAAGGATCCCCTCCCGGCGCTGGCGGTGCTCGACCTCCGACTCGAAGCGTCCTTCGTGCAGTTGCGGCTCCTCGGCGCCTCCCACCAGGTCCTGCTGGAGGAGGAGGGCGGCACCTGTTCGGAGACGGTGGCCTGCATAGCCGGCAGCAGCACCCCGCTGCCGCTCGGCGTCGCCAAGCGGGTGGGGGCATGGGAGTACGAATTCGCGGCCCGCGTCGAGACGCTCTCGCGCTGTTCCTTCGCAGGGCGCGCACAAGAGCTGCTGGCGCTGGTCGCCGAGCATCCCCAGGGGCTGGCGGGAACGTTTCCCGGCAGCCCCCACGCCTTTACGGCGATGCTCGCCCAGCGCCGCGACGGCCAGGTCAGCTGGCGCACCTGGCACGCCTATCCGCAGGAGGGGCGGCTGGTGGCCACCCGCACCCGGGTGGGCGTGCGGCTGCCCGCCCCGCTGTGACGGACGCGAAGGGCCGCTGCCGGTGCTTTGCCCCTCAATGCCCCCTGAGTGTGGCGCCGTTGCCCCCTGGGTGTGGTTCCCGGGGAAACCCGCATCCTGCGATTGAACCCGTGTGGGTGACAGGGAGGCGCCCGCCCGTGACGTAGCGTTCCCGCATGATCTACCGCCCGGTACCAGCGCGGCTGCCCGTACCGGCCGGGCTCGGCCGTTTCCTCGTCCTGTCCACGGTCTTCGTCTGCGCGGCCTGCGGGCTGGTGTACGAGCTGGAACTGGTCGCCCTGGCCTCGTACTTGACCGGCGACACCGTCACCCAGGCCTCCGTCGTGCTGTCGGTGATGGTCTTCGCCATGGGCATCGGCTCCCTGCTCGCCAAACGGCTGCGCGGGCGCGCGGCCTTCGGCTTCGGCGCCGTGGAGGCGGTGCTCGCCCTGACGGGCGGCCTCTCGGCGATGGCCCTGCACGCCTGCTTCGCCTGGTACGGGCAGGCGAAACCCGCCCTGGTGGGCTTCTCGCTGGCCATCGGGGTGCTGATCGGCGCCGAGGTGCCGCTGCTGATGACGCTCATCCAGCGGATCCGCCGCCAGGACGCGGGCGGTGCGGTCGCCGACCTGTTCGCCGCGGACTACGTGGGCGCGCTCGTCGGCGGGCTCGCCTTCCCCTTCCTGCTGCTGCCCGTCCTCGGCCAGTTGTCGGGCGCGCTGCTCACCGGCGCGGTCAACGCGGTGGCCGGCGGGGCGCTGGTGCTGTGGCTCTTCCGCGGCGACCTCACCGTGCGGGCGCGCTGGTCGCTCGTCGCCGCCAACGTCCTGGTCCTGCTGCTGCTGGCGGCCGGCTCGGTGCTCACCGGCCCGTTCGAGAAGGCCGCCCTGCAGGCCGTGTACGGCGCCGACGTCCGGGTCGCCGTGCACACCGGCGTCCAGGACGTGGTGCTCACCGGCGGCGGGCCCGGCGGGCAGCCCGCGCTCTTCCTGGACGGGCGGCTGCGGGCCGGCGGCGGCGACGCCTCCCGCTACCAGGAGGCCCTCGTCCACCCCGCGATGGAAGGGCCGCGCCGCCGCGTCCTGGTCCTCGGCGGCGGCGACGGGCTCGCCGTGCGCGAGGTGCTGCGCTACCCGGACGTGACGGACGTGACGGTCGTCGAGCCCGACACGGCCGAACTCCGGCTGGCCCGCACCGATCCCGGCCTCGTCGCGCTCAACCAGGGCGCGTACCGCGACCCGCGGGTCCGGGTCGAGGCCGCCGACGCCTTCGACTGGCTGCGGGCCCGGCGCGACACCGACCTGCCGTACGACGTGGTCGTCTCCGACCTGCCGGATCCCGACGTCACGCCCAACGCCAAGCTGTACTCCCAGGAGTTCTACGGGCTCGTGGCGCGCGCCCTCGCGTCCGACGGGCGGCTCGCGGTCCACGGGGGCGCCCCCGCGGCGCGCCCGCACACCTTCTGGACCGTGGACGCCACCGTGCAGTCCGTGGGCCTGCGGACCGTGCCCTACCGGGTCGTCGCCGGTTCCCCGCACGGCGGCCGCAGCGAGGACTGGGGCTTCGTGCTCGGCTCCTGCCTCCCCGTCCAGCCGCGGCTGGACCGGTTCACCGTGGCGGACGGGACCGCCGAGGTGCACAGGAAGGAGGCGGGGCTGCCGCCGTCGACCCTGATGCACCCGCGCTACGGGGAATGACGGGCGCGGGGCTGCGCAGTGCCGCGCGGAAGGCGCCGGGGGCGACGCCCTCGCGGTGCTGGAAGAACTTGGCGAAGTTGGCGGCGTCGTCGAAGCCCAGCCGCTCGGCGATCCGCACGGCGGGCAGCCCGCTGTGCGCGAGCAGCCGCTTGGCCTCCAGCATCACGCGCCGGTCGACGAACTCCTTGGCCCCCACCCCGACCGCGGCCAGCGTCGCCCGGGCGAGGGTGCGGGGGGAGTAGCCGAGCGCCTGCGCGTAGTCGGCGACGCGGTGGCTGCGCGTGAAGTCGCGCTCGACGGCCGCCCGGAAGCGGACGAACGCGTCGGCGGGCGCGGCACTCCGCTCCGCCGCGCCGATCCGGTCCAGCCGCAGCACCAGGGCGGACAGCAGGTGCCGCAGGATCTCGCGGTGGACGTCGCCGGGCAGCCCGGCCCCGGTGCGGAAGTCGGCCGCGAGGTGCCGCACCGCGCAGAAGACCGCCTCGCGGTCCTCGCCCGCCGGGCGCAGCAGCACCGGGCGGAACGGGTCGTCGGCGACCGCCGCGACCGCCGTGCCGGGCGGCAGGAAGCCCGGCTGTACGAGGATCACCGTGCCCTCGATGGCCGATACGTCGCCGTGCTGCTGCACCTGACCCGGACGTACCCACAGCACCGAGCCCGCGGCCAGGCGGTGGCCCGTGAAGTCCACGGTGTGCACGGTGGTCCCGGAGTCGACGGCGATGATCTGGTGGAAGTCCAGCCGCTGGGGTGCGGGCAGCATGCCCTCCGGCGCCCGGGTGCGCAGGTCGGCGAGCGTGAGGACCTCGACGCCGGCCGGGGTGCCCGGCGGGGCCCGGTAGACGAGATCCAGGATCTCCGGCGGTTCGTGTCGCTTTTTCACCATGACGGGGCGCGAGCTTACCTGGCCGGGGCGTTGCCCCGCTCGTAGCGTGGTTCTCACGTACAACTCCCGTCCCCCGTGAGGAGAACCCCCCCATGGCCAAGATCGCACTCTTCGGCGCCACCGGCACGATCGGCAGCCGTGTGCTGCGCGAGGCCCTGGACCGTGGCCACCACGTCACGGCCGTGGTCCGTGACCCCAAGAAGCTCACCGAGCAGCACCCGAATCTCACGGTCGCCACCGGCGACGTCCTCGACCCCGCCTCGGTGACGGCCGTCGCCGAGGGCCAGGACGTCGTCGTCAGCGCCGTCGGCGGCGGCGACGGCCCCGGGCACGTCGCCACCATCGCGCCGGCCGCCAAGTCCCTGGTGGCGGGCCTGCGTCCGCTCGGCGAGAAGGCCCCGCGGCTGATCGCCGTCGGCGGTGCCGGGTCGCTGCGCACGCCCGACGGCAAGCAGGTGTGGGACGCCGAGGGGCTGCCCGAGTTCCTGCTGCAGATCATGCACGCGCACGGTGACGCGCTGGACTTCTACCGGACCGTCGACGACGTCCGCTGGACCAACCTCAGCCCCGCCGCGCAGATCGCGCCCGGCGAGCGCACCGGCACCTACCGCACCGCCCTCGACGACCTGATCGTCGACGCCGACGGCACCAGCCGGATCTCCGCCGAGGACTACGCGGTGGCCCTCGTCGACGAGATCGAGGAGGCGAACCACATCGGTGAGCGCTTCACGGTCGGAGCGTGAGACTACGGGGCCGGAGGTTGGTCGGTTTCTGACGGAAAGTTCGACAGGATTCGACCGGGAAGGCACCGCTGCCGGGTCCGGTGGGTAGGCTCGCTGGTTATGGAGCACGAGGTGTTCGTTCCGTTTCCCGTCGGTGCGGTCCGGCGGGCCCTCTCCGACCCCGCGCGCGTGGCCCGCTGCATCCCGGGCCTGCAACAGGACGCGGCGGACGCCTCCGGAACGCCTCTCGCCGGGCGGCTGCGGCTGCGCATCGGCGGTTCCACCATCACCTACCGGGGCGCGCTGCGGCTCACCGAGCACGACGGCGCCTACGAGCTGTCGGGCGAGGGCACGGAGGCGCGGGGCTCCGGAACGGTGACGCTCGCGCTGAGCGCGGTGCCCGAGGAGACGCCCGGCGGTACGCGGTTGACGTGCACCGGCACCGTCGGCGGCGCCGGGCGGCTGACCGGCTTCGACCCGAAGACCGCGGAGTCCGCGGGGCGCCGGCTGCTCGACCGCTTCGCCGCCGCGCTGGCGGAGGAGCTCCGGGAGGACGGCGATACCGGCGGCAAGGTGTTCGAGGCGGAGGTCCCGCCGCCCTCGCTGGACCCGGCGGCGGACGTGGACGAGGAGATCGACGCCGAGGAACTGGAGGGCGCGACCCTGGAGGCCGTCATCGAGGAGGCGCTGGAGGGCGAGGAGCCGCCGGCCGAGGCGGCGCACGCGCGCCGCACGATGATCGGCCGCAGCGCGGAGGAGGTCGACCACGCACCGCCGCGCGGCCGCTATGCGCCGGTCCCGGCGCCCGAGACCACCACAGGCACGGCAGCCCTCCGCTGGGCCGTCCCCGCCGCTGCCGTCGCCCTCGCGTCGGCGGTGGCGGTGGGCCGGGTGCTGCGCCGGAGGCGCTGACGGCACGGGGCGGTGCCCGGCGCCGCGGGGTGCCGAACTCGCCGCAACCGATGCCGACATCGGCCGTATCGTCGGAGTTGTGACAAGCAACGAGCAGACCGTGCGACTCGCACACGGCAACGCCGAGGTCGTCGTCGACCCCGGCAACGGATGCCGGATCAGCAGCATCACCGTCGACGGCATCGAACTGCTCCGCCAAGGAGCGAAGTACGGCGCCTTCCCCATGGTCCCCTGGTGCGGCCGGATCGCCGAAGGGCGGTTCCGCAACGGCGGCGACCTTCACCAGATGCCGGTCAACTCCCCGCCGCACGCCATCCACGGCACCGGGCGGGACACCGCCTGGACCACCGCGCGTGCGGACGGGACGTCCGCCGCGTTCACCTTCGACCTGACGGACCCCTGGCCGTACCCCGGCCGCGTCACTCAACTGGTCGAACTGGGCGAGGATTCCCTGACCCTCACCATGGGCGTCGAGGCCGCCTCCGACTCGTTCCCGGCGCAGGCCGGCTGGCACCCCTGGTTCCGGCGCAACCTCGGCACCGGCAAGGACGTGGAGCTCGACTTCCGGCCGTCCTGGCAGGAGGAGCGCGGCGCGGACCACCTGCCCACCGGCGAGCGCATCGACCCGCTCCCCGGCCCCTGGGACGACTGCTTCGGGATGCCGGACGGCGTCGACGTCACCCTCACCTGGCCCGGCGCCCTGGAGCTGAAGGTCACCAGCCGCGCCGAGTGGGTCGTGGTCTACGACGAGCAGTCCGAGGCGGTCTGCGTGGAGCCGCAGAGCGGGCCGCCGAACGGGCTCAACACCCTGCCGCGCCTGGTCACGCCCATCGACCCCCTCGAGGTCTCCACCACGTGGACCTGGCGGAGCCTGGCCTAAGCTCATGGCCATGACCAACGCGCGTGACGCCCTGCTGCAGCAGATCAAGGACAAGGCCGTCGTCCACGGCAAGGTGACCCTCTCCTCCGGCAAGGAGGCCGACTACTACATCGACCTGCGCCGGATCACCCTGGACGCCGAGGCCGCGCCCCTGGTCGGCCAGGTGATGCTGGACGCCACCGCCGATCTGGAGTTCGACGCGGTGGGCGGTCTCACGCTCGGCGCCGACCCGGTCGCCTCCGCGATGCTGCACGCCGCCGCCGCCCGCGGCCGCAGGCTGGACGCGTTCGTCGTGCGCAAGGCCCAGAAGACGCACGGCATGCAGCGCCGCATCGAGGGTCCGGACATCAAGGGCCGCCGCGTCCTGGTGGTCGAGGACACCTCGACCACCGGCGGCTCCCCGCTGACCGCCGTCGAGGCGGCCCGCGAGGCCGGTGCCGAGGTCGTGGCCGTGGCGACGATCGTCGACCGCGGGGCCGAGTCCGCGATCGGGGGCGCCGGACTGCGCTACATCACCGGTTACACGCTGGGCGATCTGGACCTCGCCTGACATTTCACCCCCGATGTTTCACGTGAAACCTCCCCCCTCTCAAATGAGCGCGGGGGGCCTCATGTGGAGTAATCCGAGGAGTCTGGGAAGATGGGGGCGACGATGACCGTCGCCCCCTTACCCGCAACACCCCCAAGGAGCGGACAGATGCCCATCGCAACCCCCGAGGTCTACAACGAGATGCTCGACCGGGCGAAGGCAGGCAAGTTCGCCTACCCGGCCATCAACGTGACCTCGACGCAGACTCTGCACGCCGCCCTGCGCGGTTTCGCCGAGGCGGAGAGCGACGGCATCATCCAGATGTCCACCGGCGGTGCCGAGTTCCTGGGTGGCCAGTACAGCAAGGACATGGTCTCGGGCGCCGTGGCGCTCGCCGAGTTCGCGCACGTCGTCGCCAAGAAGTACCCGGTGAACATCGCGCTGCACACCGACCACTGCCCCAAGGACAAGCTGGACGGCTACGTCCGCCCGCTGATCGACATCTCCGCGGAGCGCGTCGCCAAGGGCGAGAACCCGCTCTTCCAGTCGCACATGTGGGACGGCTCGGCCGAGACCCTGGCCGACAACCTGGCCATCGGCCGGGAGCTGCTCGCCAAGGCCGCCGCCGCCAAGATCATCCTCGAGGTCGAGATCACCCCGACCGGCGGCGAGGAGGACGGCGTCAGCCACGAGATCAACGACGAGCTCTACACCTCCGTCGAGGACGCCATCCGCACCGCCGAGGCCCTGGGCCTGGGCGAGAAGGGCCGCTACCTGCTGGCCGCCTCCTTCGGCAACGTCCACGGCGTCTACAAGCCGGGCAACGTCGTCCTCCGCCCCGAGCTGCTGAAGAACCTGCAGCAGGGCGTCGCCGAGCGCTTCGGCAAGCAGGACCCGTTCGACTTCGTCTTCCACGGCGGCTCCGGCTCCACCGAGCAGGAGATCCGCACCGCGCTGGAGAACGGCGTCGTGAAGATGAACCTCGACACCGACACCCAGTACGCCTTCACCCGCCCGGTCGCGGCCCACATGTTCGCCAACTACGACGGCGTCCTGAAGGTCGACGGCGAGGTCGGCAACAAGAAGGCCTACGACCCGCGCACCTGGGGCAAGCTGGCCGAGGCGGGCATGGCCGAGCGCGTCACCAAGGCGTGCGCCGACCTGCGCTCCACCGGCACCAAGCTGAAGTAGCCCACAGCGGTTCCGGAAGGGGCCCGGTACGCCGACGGCGTACCGGGCCCCTTCGCATGGCCGCCCGGGCCCGGGCGCGGGATGATCCGGGCATGACCGATCCGCTCCCCGCCGTCCGGCTCGGCACCCGCGTGGGGCGCGCCGTCCTGCTGACCACCGTGCTCGGCTCCGGCATGGCCATGCTCGACAGCACCGTGGTCAACGTGGCGCTGCCGCACATCGGCCGGGACCTGCACGCGGGCCTCGCCGTGCTGCAGTGGACCGTCAACGCCTACATGCTCACCCTCGCCGGGCTGATCCTGCTGGGCGGGGCGCTCGGCGACCGGTTCGGGCGGCGGCGGGTGTTCGTCGTCGGCGTGGTGTGGTTCGCGCTCGCGTCGCTGCTCTGCGGAATCGCTCCGAACGCCGGGGTGCTGATCGGGGCCCGGGCCCTGCAGGGCATCGGCGGGGCGCTGCTCACGCCGGGGTCGCTGGCGCTGATCCAGGCGGTCTTCCACGAGGACGACCGGGCCGCCGCCGTGGGCGCCTGGTCCGGGCTGGGCGGGGTGGCCGCGGCGGTCGGACCGTTCGTCGGCGGCTGGCTGGTGGACGGGCCGGGCTGGCGCTGGGTGTTCCTGATCAACCTGCCGGTGGCGGCCGTGTGCGTGCCGGTCGCGCTGCGGTACGTGCCCGAGACGCGGGCCCCCGGGGCCCGCGGCCGGTTCGACGTGCTCGGCGCGGTGCTGGGGGCGCTCGCGCTGGGCGGGGTGACGTACGCGCTGATCGCGGCGCCGGAGAAGGGCGCGTCGCCGCAGGTCGTCGTCCCCGCGGTCGCCGGGCTGCTGCTGGGCGCCGCGTTCGTGTACGTGGAGTCGCGGCGGGCCGAGCCGATGCTGCCGCCCGGGATCTTCTCGGTGCGGATGTTCTCGGCCGTCAACGGCGTCACCGTGTTCGTCTACGCGGCCTTCAGCGGCTTCTTCTTCCTCGCCGTGCTCCAGCTCCAGGTGGTCGCCGGCTGGTCCGCCCTGGAGGCGGGTACGGCCCTGCTGCCCACGACCGTGCTGATGCTGCTGCTGTCCGCCCGGTCCGGGAAGTTCGCGCAGGACATCGGCCCGCGCATCCCGCTGACGGTGGGGCCGCTGCTGTGCGCGGCGGGGATGCTGCTGATGACGCGGGCCGGGGCGGGGGCCGTGTACTGGCGGGACGTGCTGCCGGCGCTGGTCGTGCTCGGGCTGGGCATGGTGGTGCTGGTCGCTCCGCTGACGTCCACCGTGCTGGCCTCGGTGGACGTGGGGCGGGCCGGGCTGGCCAGCGGCATCAACAATGCGGCGGCGCGTGCCGCTGGGCTCATTGCGGTTGCCGCCTTGCCGCTGGCCGCGGGGATGGGGGCGGATACGTATCGGGACCCCGTGGCGTTCTCGGGGGCGTTCGACACCGCCATGGTCTTTTGTGCGGGGTCGTTGGTGGTGGCCGCCGTGCTGGCCTTCGCCACGGTGCGGGTGCCTCCGGCGGTTGCGGAGGAGACGGCACCGTGCCATCCGGAGTGCACGTATCACTGTGGTGTGGCCTCGCCGCCGTTGGATCCTGGGGACGTCTGAAGCTGCGGGTCGTGTGTGGCCTGTCGCGCCCACGCGGCGGAGCCGCATATCCGGCACAGTCCCGCGCCCCTTACGGGGCGCAGCCCTACGGGGCGCAGCCCACGGGGCCCGGGGTGCGGCAGACTGGAAGCCATGGCCATTCACGAGAATCTGCTCGGGGGACCGCCCCCGACCCATCTGCCCGACGACCCCGAGCCGCGTGAGCTGCTCGCCTCCGGGGCCGCGCCCGCCGAGGTCGCCGCCAAGTACCCGGCGTCCTCGCTCGCCTGGGCACAGCTCGCCGACGACGCGTTCGAGGCCGGCCGCACCGTCGAGTCGTACGCGTACGCCCGCACCGGCTACCACCGCGGCCTCGACGCGCTGCGCCGCAGCGGCTGGAAGGGCCACGGGCCGGTGCCGTTCGAGCACGAGCCCAACCGCGGCTTCCTGCGCGCCCTGCACGCCCTCGCGCGGGCCGCGCAGGCGATCGGCGAGCAGGAGGAGTACGAGCGCTGCTCGACGTTCCTGCGGGACAGCTCCCCGACGGCCGCCAACACCCTCGGCTGAGCCGCCCTCCCCCGGCAAGGGGCCGCGTACGGCCCCTTGCCGCAGGGCTTCACCGGCACGGATGATCCCGGCGTGACCACCCGGTGAACCCCCGCCAGTGGAGGGCGTCGTGACTCAGAACCACACCCCCAACCTCGACTTCGCCGGCACCACCCCGTACGAGGACTACGTACGGGCCTCCGTGCTCAGCCGGCTCCAGGAACCCCTCTCCGACGACCCCGGGGAAATGGTCTTCCTCGTGACCACCCAGGTCATGGAGCTGTGGTTCACCGTCCTCGTGCACGAGTGGGAGACGGCCTCGCGCGCGCTGCGCCACGACGACCTTCCCGTGGCGATGGCGGCGCTCAAGCGCTCCACCTACGAACTCGCCTCCCTCAACGCCTCCTGGGAACCGGTGGCGCACCTGACGCCGGCCCAGTTCAACTCCTACCGCTCCGCGCTGGGCGAGGCCTCCGGATTCCAGTCGGCGATGCACCGGCGCATGGAGTTCCTGCTCGGCGACAAGTCGGCCTCCCTGCTCCTCCCGCACCGCGGCGCCCCGCACGTCCACGCCGAGCTGGAGCGGGCGTTGCACATGCCGAGCCTCTACGACGAGGTGCTGCGGCACCTCGCCCGCCGGGGGCACGCGATACCCGTGTCCGTGCTCGGCCGGGACGTCTCCGAACGGTACGCGGGCGACCTCGCGGTGGAGCGGGTCTGGCAGCGCATCTACGCCGGTGACCAGAACAGCGACGAGTGCCGCCTCGGCGAGGCGCTGACGGAGGTCGCGGAACTGGTCTGGCGCTGGCGCAACGACCATCTCGTCGCCACGAGAAGAGCGATGGGGGCGAAGGTGGGCACCGGCGGCTCGCCGGGGGTGGCCTGGCTGGAGAAGCGGGCCGCGAAGAGCGTCTTCCCCGAGCTGTGGACGGCACGCAGCCGTGTCTGAACTGGCGGGCGAGGCGGCCGCCCTCGACGCCGCCGACGAACTGCGCGCCAAGCGCGCCGAGTTCGTGCTGGACGACACCGTCTACCTCGACGGCAACTCGCTCGGCGCCCTGCCCCGCGCCGTCCCCGCACGCCTGGCGGACGTCGTCGGACGGGAGTGGGGGCGGCTGCGCATCCGCTCCTGGACGGAGTCCGCCTGGTGGACCGCGCCCGAGCGGGTCGGCGACCGGATCGGCCGGCTGGTCGGGGCCGCGCCCGGACAGGTGGTGGCCGGCGACTCGACAAGCGTCAACGTCTTCAAGGCGGTTGTGGCGGCGGTGCGGTCCGTCGCCGGGGGCGGCCGCGGGCGTGACGAGGTGCTCGTCGACGCGGCGACGTTCCCGACGGACGGGTACATCGCGGAGTCCGCGGCCCGGATGACGGGCTGCCGGATCCGGGCCGTGCCCGCCGCGGAACTGGCGGGCGCCGCCGGGCCGCACACGGCCGTCGCACTGGTCAACCATGTCGACTACCGCACCGGGCGGTTGCACGACCTGCCCGGCACGACGGCCGCGGTCCGGCTGGCCGGGGCCCGCGTGGTCTGGGACCTGTGCCACAGCGCGGGCGCACTGCCCGTCGAACTCGACGTGCACAGCGTGGACTTCGCGGTCGGCTGCACGTACAAGTACCTCAACGGCGGCCCCGGGGCGCCCGCCTTCCTCTACGTGCGCCGCGACCTCCAGCCCCGCTTCGACTCGCCGCTGCCCGGCTGGAACTCCCACGCCGACCCCTTCGGCATGTCCCCCGCCTACCGCCCCGCGGACGGCGCGGTCCGGGGCCGGGTCGGGACGCCCGAGATCCTCTCGCTGCTGGCGCTCGACGCGGCGCTGGACGTCTGGGACGGCGTGGACCTGTCCGCGGTCCGGGCGAAGAGCCTGGCCCTCACGGACTTCTTCCTGCGCTGCGTGGCGGCGTACGCGCCGGGCGCGGTGACGCCCGTGACGCCGGCGGCACACGGGGAGCGGGGCAGCCAGGTGTCCCTGCGGACGGCTTCGGGGGACGGGCGGGTGCTCATGGCGGAGCTCGTCCGGCGGGGCGTGGTGGGCGACTTCCGCCCGCCCGACGTCCTGCGCTTCGGCTTCGCACCGCTCTACGTCGGCTTCGCCGACACGGAACGCGCGGCGCGGGTGCTGGGCGAGGTGGTGGGCGCGTGATCGCGTACGGGCCGCACCCCAGCCAGGTGGTGGACCTCCACGGGCCCGCGGACGCGCCGGTCCGGGTGACGCTGCTGCACGGCGGCTACTGGCGCGAGCGCTACGACCGCACGTACCTGCTGCCGCTGGCGCGGGCGCTCGCCGGGCTCGGCGCGCGGGTGGCGCTCGCGGAGTACCGCCGGGTGGGCGGAGGCGGGGGCTGGCCGGCGACGTTCGACGACGTCGCGCAGGTGGCGGGGCCCGCTCCGGGGGCCCGTCACGTCCTGGTCGGGCACTCCGCGGGCGGCCACCTCGCGCTGTGGGCGGCGGCACGGGTGCCGGGGGTGGACCACGTGGTCGCCGTCGCGCCGGTGGCGGACCTGGCCCGGGCCCGGGCGCTCGCGCTGAGCGACGGGGCCGTGGACGAACTGCTGGGCGGCCGCTACCGCCCCGAGGCCGATCCGGTGCGGCTGCCGGCGCTGGGGTGCGCGGTGACGCTGGTGCACGGCACGGCCGACGAGGACGTTCCGCTCGAACTGTCACGGAGGTACGCGCGCGCCGTGCCGGGCGCGGTGCTCCGGGAGCTGGACGGGGTCGATCACTTCGCACCCGTCACGCCGGGGACGGAGGCGTGCGGGGTGGTGCTGGCAGCGGTGACGGGCGCCCCGTAAGGGCGACGCCCCGACAGGGGCGCGGGGTTCTGCTCGATCAGCCACAGCGTGCCCGCAGAGCTCCCCGCGCCCCTTACGGGCGCGTGTAGTACTTGAGGCGGACCCCCGGAAATCCCCACTCGTACGGACGCCGGCCGCAGGCCCGCCCGCTTAGCGTGGAACGTGTGACCGACACATTCCACTCCAGCCCCCGTAGCGAGGAGCTGCGCGTGGCGAAGAGCCTCCTCCAGCGCCTCCGGGAGGACCTTTTCACCGACGCCTTCGCCTTCCGGCCGCTGCCGCCGCTCCCCGCCGACCACCGGCTGGTGCGGGCGCTGCCGCGCCGGGCCGCCCGGTACACGCGGTGGCTGCCGCACACCGTCGTCGTGGGCTTCGCCCTCATGATCATGCTGGCCACCCTCGACTACACCGGCTCGGGGCTTGTGGGCCTCTTCCTCGCGCTGTGCATCGGTGTGCCGATCATGACGACCCTGGTCCGGCCGGTCGGCGCGTGGTGGCTGTCGTTCGGCGTGATGTTCTTCACCGGCATGGTGCTGCCGGCCGGCTACGGCATCTCGCCGTGGTCGCCGGGCGGCTTCCTGCCGCACCTCGCCGTGATGATCCTGGTGGCGCTGCGCACCCGGCCGCGCGTCGCGGTCGGGATGTGGCTGCTGACCGGGGTGCTGACGGTCCTCCTCGGCGTGATCCGGCCGTACGGGTCGGCCCTGGGCGGGGGGACGTTCCAGATGATGGCCTTCACCGGCTTCGTGCTCTTCGCCGTGGTCGCCGTGCGCGGCCTGCGCGAGGGCAAGCAGCAGGTCGAGGCCCAGGCGGCCGTCACGGAGGTCGAGCGGTCGCGGCGGACGCTGCTGGAGGAGCGCACCACCATCGCCCGGGAGCTGCACGACGTGGTGGCCCACCACATGTCCGTGGTCGCCATCCAGGCCGAGGCCGCGCCGTACCGGGTCCAGGACACCCCGCCCGAGCTGGCGGCCGCGTTCCAGACCATCCGGGAGAACGCCGTGGCGGCCCTCACCGAGCTGCGCCGGGTGCTCGGCGTCGTTCGGTCCGAGGAGGACCCGGACGCCGCGCCCGAGGCGCCGCAGCCCACGCTGGCCGACCTCGGCCTGCTGCTGGCCAACGTGCGCTCGGCCGGGCTGGAGGCCGAGCTCGTCACCACGGGCGCGGTGCGGCCGCTGCCGCAGGGCGTGGAGCTGTCGGCGTACAGGATCGTGCAGGAGGCGCTCAGCAACGTCCTGCGCCATGCGCCGGGCGCCGAGGCGCGCGTGGAGGTCTCGTACGTCCTCGGCGGGCTCGGCCTGCGCATCGTCAACGGGCATGGGGGTACCTCCCATGCCGTTCAGGCAATGGGGGAGGACCGCCTGGCCAAGCCCTCGCCGGGCGCCGGGCACGGAGTGCTGGGCATGCGCGAGCGGGTCGGCATGCTCGGCGGCGAGATGACGGCGGAGGCGACGGAGGACGGCGGCTACGAGGTCGCCGCCTTCATCCCGGTCGCGGCGCAGGGGGAGAGTGCGGCATGACCATCCGGGTACTGATCGTCGACGACCAGATGATGGTCCGCGAGGGTTTCTCCGTGCTGCTGAACGCACAGCCCGACATCGAGGTGATCGGGGAGGCCGTCGACGGACGGCAGGCGGTCGAGAAGGTGGCCGAGCTGCGGCCGGACATCGTGCTGATGGACATCCGCATGCCCGGCATGAACGGGCTGGACGCCACCCGCGAGATCGTCGCGGCGGACGGCGACGCCAAGGTGCTGGTGCTGACGACCTTCGACCTGGACGAGTACGTCTACCAGGCGCTGCGCGCCGGGGCGAGCGGCTTCCTGCTCAAGGACGCGTCGGCCCGGCAGCTGGCGGACGGCGTGCGGGTGGTGGCGGACGGGGAGGCGCTGCTCGCGCCGACGGTGACGAAGCGGCTGATCCAGGAGTTCTCCCGGCTGGGCGCTCCGAAGACGGCGCCGACGCAGGAGCGCATCGGGGATCTCACGGAGCGCGAGACGGAGGTTCTGGTCCTGGTCGCCCAGGGGCGCTCGAACTCCGAGATCGCGGAGCATCTCGTCGTGGCGGAGTCGACCGTGAAGACGCATGTGAGCCGGATCCTGGTGAAGCTGGGGTTGCGGGACCGGACGCAGGCGGCCGTTTTTGCGTACGAGACGGGGCTGGTGACGCCCGGGGGGTGAGTGCGGGTGCGTCGTGGCTGGTCGCGCAGTTCCCCGCGCCCCTTCGGGGCGCACCCCCGGTCCAACCCTGCGGGTTGTGCCCACCGGCCCGCACCACCCCTTACGGGGCGCCCCCGGTCAAGCGCCCGGCACCGTCAGCCGCCACCCCTCCGCCAGTGCCGTCCATGTGCGGACCCGGACCGGGCCTCGGACGCGGTTGTCCGCCCGGTAGCGGAAGTCCGGCCCGGACACCGTGATCGTCCGGGCCCGCGCCCGCACCGGGTGGTGACCCGCACGGGCGTGCACCTCGACCTCCGCCAGCCCGGCGGAGCCCCCCGCGGGAGCGGACACCGCAACACGCCCGACCGGGCGGTCCATGTCGGCCAGCAGGACCCCGTCCGCCTCGACGCGGAGCCGTGCCCCGGGGCGCGGCCCCCGGCGGGGACCGGTGCGGGCCAGCAGGGCGAGGGCGCTGCGCGCCGACACGGCCGGCGCCCCCCGCACCGCCGCGTAGCGGCGCCCGGCATCGCCCGCGGGCACCCAGAGGCCCCCCAGGACGACGCCGTCGCTGTCGTCGGCCAGCAGGCCGAGCCGCCGCTCCACGCCGTCCAGGACGGCCCGTGCGGCCGCCACGGCCCCCAGCGGGACGCCGAGCGCCCGTGCGACCGACACGGACGGCAGCGAGCCGACGGGGACCCATGCCAGCGGTGCCGCGGCCAGCTCCCGCTGCCGGTGCAGCAGGGCGACGACCCGGAGCAGCGCGCGGTCGTCGCCGATCACCACCGTCCGCCGCCGGCCGCGCCGCCCGACGGCCCGTGCCACCTCGTCGGGGCCCTCCGGGAGACAGATTTTCGCCACCGATCCGGCGCACAGCACGTCCCTCGCGATCCGTACGGACTCGCCGTCCACACGGCGGGCGACGGGGTCGACGACGACGAGCAGCCGCTGTCCGGACGGGTCTGCAGCCGACACGTTCGTCCTTCCTCAGGTAACCTCTCGGTGCAAGAGCCCCTGTCGCTGTTGCGCCAGGGGCTTCGTCTATCCGGGGCACCGGTTCGACGGCTCTAGCGGTGGCGTACGCCCTGACCAAGGCGGGCGTGAGGCCACCCGTGCACGTTGGACATGCCCCGCCCGGAAGGGGTGTACGCCTGTGCCCGCACTTGTGCTGCTCGGTGCTCAGTGGGGTGACGAGGGCAAGGGAAAGGCCACCGACCTGCTCGGTGGCTCCGTGGACTACGTGGTGCGCTACCAAGGTGGCAACAACGCCGGCCACACGGTCGTCGTCGGTGACCAGAAATACGCGCTCCACCTCCTCCCTTCCGGGATCCTCTCGCCGGGGTGCACCCCGGTGATCGGCAACGGTGTGGTCGTCGACCCGGCGGTCCTGCTCTCCGAGCTGAGCGGGCTGAACGAGCGCGGCGTCGACACGTCGAAGCTGCTGGTCAGCGGTAACGCGCACCTGATCACGCCGTACCACACGACGGTCGACAAGGTGACGGAGCGCTTCCTCGGCAAGCGGAAGATCGGCACCACCGGCCGCGGTATCGGCCCCACCTACGCGGACAAGATCAACCGCGTGGGCATCCGGGTCCAGGACCTCTACGACGAGTCGATCCTGACCCAGAAGGTCGAGGCGGCCCTCGACTTCAAGAACCAGATCCTGGCGAAGCTGTACAACCGCCGCGCGATCGACACGGCGAAGATCGTCGACGAGCTGCTGGGCTACGCGGAGCAGATCAAGCCGTTCGTGGCCGACACCACGCTGATCCTCAACAACGCCATCGACGACGGCAAGGTCGTCCTCTTCGAGGGCGGCCAGGGCACGCTGCTGGACGTCGACCACGGCACGTACCCCTTCGTGACCTCCTCCAACCCGACCGCGGGCGGCGCCTGCACGGGTGCGGGCGTGGGCCCCACGAAGATCAACCGTGTGATCGGCATCCTCAAGGCGTACACCACCCGCGTCGGCGCCGGCCCGTTCCCGACGGAGCTGTTCGACAAGGACGGCGAGGCGCTGCGCACCATCGGCGGCGAGCGCGGTGTGACCACCGGCCGCGACCGCCGCTGCGGCTGGTTCGACGCCGTCATCGCCCGCTACGCGACCCGCGTCAACGGCCTGACGGACTTCTTCCTCACCAAGCTCGACGTGCTCACCGGCTGGGAGCAGATCCCGGTCTGCGTCGCGTACGAGATCGACGGCAAGCGCGTCGAGGAACTGCCCTACAGCCAGAGCGACTTCCACCACGCGAAGCCGATCTACGAGATGCTGCCGGGCTGGACCGAGGACATCTCCAAGGCCAAGACGTTCTCCGAACTGCCGAAGAACGCCCAGGCGTACGTGAAGGCGCTGGAGGAGATGTCGGGTGCCCCGATCTCCGCGATCGGCGTCGGCCCGGGCCGTGACGAGACGATCGAGATCAACTCCTTCCTCTCGTAAGGCGTGTTCCACGACGAAGCGCCCCGACCGCCCGGCGGTCGGGGCGCTTCGCGTTGCGTCACCCCGTTCTGCTGTAGACCAGCGACGCGTCCTTGGTGCCCGAGTCGGTGAAGTCGCGCCGCATCCGGCCGTCCGGGAGCAGCACCAGGTCGGAGGGCGAGCCCGGCTGACAGGCCGAGGCCGGCTGCGCCTGGACGACGGTGGACGGGCCGAGGCGCAGCGGGGCGCCGCCGTCGCCGCCGGCGACGGAGGCGGTCCAGGCGCAGGTGTAGGCGGTGCCGTCGTCGAGGTGGCCGCCGCCCCGGATCTCGGCCGTGCCGGAGCCGCCGGCTCCCGGCCGGACGGTGAGGACGCGGGTGTTGCGGCCGCCGCCGGAGTCGAAGCCCGACTGCCAGGTCCCGGCGTACGCCTGCGCCCCGTTGCCGTGGCCGGGGGCCGAGGGCGACGGTGTGGGCGTGGGTGCGGCGGCGGGCGTCGTGGCGGGTGCCGGGACCGGGGGAGCGGTGGACGATGACGACGTCGCCGGTCCGGTGCCGCTCCCGGTCTGCTGGTGCCGGAGCAGGTAGACGGTGCCGCCGCCCGCGAGCAGCCCGGCGACCACGATCGCGGCCAGCAGGTAGGGCGTCTTCGAGCGGGGCGGGGGAGCCGGTGGCGGGTACCCGTATCCGTACCCGGGGGCGGGCGGGGCGGTGACGGTCGGCGGGTCCGCCGGGGGCACCACCTGGGTGGGCGGTTCCGCGGATATGGACGCCGTGGGCTCCTCCACGTCCAGCAGCTGCACCGCGTGCCGCCCGAGTCGGGCGACCAGGCCGCCGGGCAGCCAGGGCTCGCCCGACCCCAGGTTCGCCAGCAGGCCGGCCGCGCCCGTGCGCTCCAGGGCCTCCTCGGGCGTGGGCCGCGCGGCGGGGTCCTTGGCGAGGAACGCCGCGACCAGCGGGCGCAGGGCCTCCGGGACCGCGGCGAGGTCCGGCTCCTCCTCCGCGATGCGGTACATCAGCGCGTGGACGCCGCTGTCCGCGGTGCCGAAGGGCATCCGGCCGGTGGCCGCGTAGGCCAGCACCGAGCCGAGGCAGAAGACGTCGCTGGCCGGCGTCACCTGGGTGCCGCGCACCTGCTCCGGGGACATGAACCCGGGCGAGCCGACGGCCGCCCCGGTGCGGGTGAGGCCGCCGTCGGTCACGGTCTCCAGGGCGCGGGCGATGCCGAAGTCGATGACGCGCGGACCGTCCAGCGTGATCAGCACGTTGGACGGCTTGAGGTCCCGGTGGACGATTCCCGCGGCGTGGACGGCCTGCAGTGCGCGGGCCAGGCCTGCGCCGAGGATGCGGACGGAACGTTCGGGCAGCGGCCCGAAGTCCTGGCCGACCACCTGGCGCAGCGAGGGGCCCGCGATGTAACCGGTCGCGACCCAGGGGACGGCGGCCTCGGTGTCGGCGTCGAGGACGGGCGCGGTCCACTCCCCGCCGACCCGCAGGGCGGACCGGACCTCCTGCCGGAAGCGGCTGCGGAACTCCTCCTGCGTCGCCAGCTCCGGGTGGACCAGTTTGACCGCGACCGTCCGGCCGCGGTCGGAGCGGGCCAGATAGACGCGGCCCATGCCGCCCGAGCCGAGCCGGGCGAGCAGTCGGTAGGCGCCGAGCGTGCGCGGGTCCTCCGGCGTCAGGGATTCCATGCCGGGTACTCCTTCCCCCCTGTTTCTCCGCGGAGAATAGCGGCACGGCAAAGGGCCGGGACCCCGCACGGCGAAAGTGCGGGATCCCGGCCCTGCCGGGGGCGGTTCAGCCCGGGATGATGTTCTCCGCCTGGGGGCCCTTGTGGCTCTGCGCGATGTCGAAGGTGACCTTCTGGCCCTCGCTGAGTTCGCGGTATCCCTGGGCGGAGATGTTCGAGTAGTGGGCGAAGACGTCCGGGCCGCCGCCGTCCTGCTGGATGAAGCCGAAGCCCTTTTCGGAGTTGAACCACTTCACGGTGCCGGTGGCCAAGACGATCTCCTCGAGAGAGGGTTGAGACGGAATTCCGTGTTCCACGGGGATTCCGGAAGGGAAACGCGAGGGACCGTAGCACGCAAAAGGGTGGCGAATCGGGATTTCCAGGGGGCCGCCCCCCTTGTGTCCGCCGGAGCGGCGCCCGGCCTTCCCGAGGTTGTCCGGCGGGGCCGAATTCACCGCAACTCCGCGCAGCGCACCCGCTTCCCGCAGGGACCCGGCAGGGTGTCCCCGGCACCGGCCCCGAGCCGTACACAGTGCCGGTGCCCCGTCCCCGCCCGCACTCCCTAGGCTCGGACCATGAGCCTGCACCCGCACAGCACCCCCGAGGCCGGCGCAGCCGTCAAGGCGGCGGACCGCGCCCACGTCTTCCACTCCTGGTCCGCGCAGGGCCTCATCGACCCGCTCGCCGTCGCCGGCGCCCAGGGCTCGTACTTCTGGGACTACGACGGCAACCGCTATCTCGACTTCTCCTCCCAGCTGGTCAACACCAACATCGGTCACCAGCACCCCAAGGTCGTGGCCGCGGTCCAGGAGCAGGCCGGCCGGCTGTGCACGATCGCGCCGGGCTTCGCGGTGGACGTGCGCTCCGAGGCGGCCCGGCTGATCGCCGAACGGACGCCCGGCGACCTCGACAAGATCTTCTTCACCAACGGCGGGGCGGAGGCGGTGGAGAACGCCGTGCGCATGGCGCGGCTGCACACCGGCCGTCCCAAGGTGCTCAGCGCCTACCGCTCGTACCACGGTGCGACCGCCGCGGCGATCAACCTGACCGGGGACCCGCGCCGTTGGCCGTCCGACAGCGGCGCCGCCGGAGTGGTGCACTTCTGGGCGCCGTTCCTCTACCGCTCGCCCTTCCACGCGGAGAACGAGCAGCAGGAGTGCGAGCGCGCGCTGCAGCACCTCGACGACACGATCGCCTTCGAGGGGCCGCAGACGATCGCCGCGATCGTCCTGGAGACCGTCCCCGGCACCGCCGGGATCATGGTTCCTCCGCCCGGCTACCTCGCGGGCGTCCGGGAGCTGTGCGACCGGTACGGGATCGTGTTCGTCCTGGACGAGGTCATGGCCGGCTTCGGCCGGACCGGCCGCTGGTTCGCCGCCGACCACTTCGGCGTCACGCCCGACCTGCTGACCTTCGCCAAGGGCGTCAACTCCGGCTATGTGCCGCTCGGCGGCGTGGCCATCTCCGCGGAGATCGCCGCGACCTTCGACAAGCGCCCGTACCCCGGCGGGCTCACCTACTCCGGGCACCCGCTGGCCTGCGCCTCCGCCGTCGCGACGATCAACGCGATGGCCGAGGAGGGCATCGTGGAGAACGCGGCGCACATCGGCGGGACCGTGCTCGGCCCGGGGCTGCGCGCGCTCGCGGAGCGGCACCCCTCGGTGGGCGAGGTCCGCGGGCTCGGCGTGTTCTGGGCCGTCGAGCTCGTCCGCGACCGCGCCACCCGCGAGCCGCTGGTGCCGTACAACGCGGCGGGCGAGGCCAACGCCCCGATGGCCGCGTTCGCCGCCGCCTGCAAGAAGGCCGGGCTGTGGCCGTTCGTCAACATGAACCGCACCCACGTGGTCCCGCCGTGCACCGTCACCGAGGCCGAGGCGAAGGAGGGCCTGGCCGCCCTGGACGAGGCGCTGGCCGTCGCGGACGAGCGCACGGTCTGACCCCGGACTGCCCCCGCCGGCCCCCCGGCGTGTAGCGTCGCATTCCGTCGCGCGGGCCAGCGCGCGGCCACGGAAGGGGAGACGCACGACCATGCCCGGCAGCGACGCTGTCAAGCGCACGACGCTGCGCTCGCAGATCGCCGACGCCCTGCGCGACGAGGTGATCGCGGGGCGCCTCCCGGCGGGGCGGCAGTTCACCGTCAAGGAGATCGCCGAGAGCTACGGCGTCTCGGCGACCCCGGTCCGCGAGGCGCTGCTCGACCTGTGCGCGCAGGGGCTGCTCGACGTGGAGCTGCACAAGGGCTACCGGGTGCGGGAGTTCTCGTACGCCGACTTCCTCGACATGATCGAGGCCCGCACGCTGATCGTCGAGGGCGTCTTCCGCCGGTCCGCGGAGCGGGCCCTGCAGGCGGCCACCCCGGAGGCGCTGGCCTCGGTGCGGCGGCGGGCCGACGAGGCCGGGCGCGCGGCGGTCGCGGGGGATCTGGACATCCTCATCGGCTACGACCTGCGCTTCTGGCGGGAGTTGGCCGGCCTTGTGGGCAATCCGTACATATCGGACTTTCTCGACCGGGTGCGCATCCAGAGCTGGGCCTTCACCGTGCCCCTGCTGCGCCGCATCGGCGACCTGCGCGGGCGCCTGTGGCACGGCCACGCCGAGCTGGTGGAGGCGGTGGCCTGCCGGGACGGGGACCGGGCGCAGCAGCTCGTCGCCGCGTACAACGACCACTCGCTCGACCTGATCAGATCGCTCGCGACGAGCTTGGGCCGAACTCCGATCGAATAGGGTCGAATGCGCCCATGGTCGTCGAGATGCCGAATGTGATGCCGAGTGACAGTGCCCATGACGCCCGCGACGCCGGCGGCCATGACGCCCGGAGGAGCGACCGTCGGCCTGACGGTGGTGGTCCCCGCCTACAACGAGGAACAGCGGCTCGCCCCCAGCCTCGACGCCATCCGCGCCCACCTCGACGCCTCCCCTGATCCCGACGCGGCCGCCTGGGAGCTGATCGTCGTCGACGACGGCTCGTCCGACGGCACCGCCGCCGTCATCGAGGCCGCCGCCGCCGAGGAGCCCCGCATCCGGCTGCTGTGCACCCCCGCCAACCGCGGCAAGGGCCACGCCGTGCGCACCGGGGTGCTCGCCTCGCGCGGCCGCCGGGTCCTGGTCACCGACGCCGACCTGGCCACGCCCATCGAGGAACTGGCCCTGCTGCAGCGCCGCCTGGACGAGGGCGCCGCGGCCGCCGTGGGCTCCCGCGCCCTGCCCGGCTCCCGGATCTCCGTGCGCCAGAACCCGCTGCGCGTCGCCCTCGGCCGGCTCGGCTCCGGGCTGATACGCGCGGCGGCCGTGCCCGGCATACGGGACACCCAGTGCGGGTTCAAGCTCTTCGACGGCGACAAGGTGCGCGCCGCCTTCGCCGACTCCCGCCTGGACGGCTGGAGTTACGACGTGGAGATACTGCACCACTTCCACCAGCAGGACTGGGAGGTCGCCGAAGTGCCCGTGCGCTGGGCCCACCAACCCGGCTCCAAGGTCCGGCCGCTGGCCTACCCCGCCGTCCTCGCCGACCTCATACGCCTGCGGGCCCGCTCCCTCCGCCCGTCCACCCTGCTCGTCGGACTCCTCTACCTCGGCTTCGCGTTCTTCCTCTACCGCGGCCTGTGGGGGGACGCCGAGGGCGGCGGATACCTCACCGACTCGGGCTCCGACCAGCGGCAGTGGGAGTGGTTCTTCGCGGTCACGGCCGACAACGTCGCCCACTTCCGCGACCCGCTCTTCAGCGACCTGCAGAACTTCCCGCTCGGCGTGAACCTCATGGCGAACACCGCCATGCTGGGCCTCTCCGTGCCCCTCACCCCGGTCACGCTCGCCTTCGGGGCCCAGGTCACCTGGGCCGTCGTGCTCACCGGCGGCCTGGCCGCCACCGCGCTGTCCTGGTACTGGCTGATGGCCAAGCGGTTCGTCCGCTCCCGCTGGGCGGCCGCCCTGGGCGGCGCCTTCTGCGCCTTCGCCCCGCCGATGGTCTCCCACGGCACCGCGCACCCCAACTTCGCGGTGCTGTTCATGATGCCGCTCATCGTCGACCGGATGCTGCGGCTCTGCGAGGGCCGCCGCACCGGACGCGACGGCGCCGTCCTCGGCCTCTTCCTCGCCTACCAGATCTTCCTCGGCGAGGAGGCCCTGCTGCTGGCCATGACCGGCTGCGCCCTCTTCGCCCTCGGCTACGCCGTGGCCTCCCCGGACGTCGCCCGGGCCGTGGCCCTGCCGCTGCTGCGCGGGCTCGGCGTCGCCGCCCTGGTCTGCGTGCCGATCGTGGCCTACCCGCTGCTCTGGCAGTTCCACGGCGCGCAGAGCTACCACAGCGTGCTGCACGGGCAGGTGGGCAACAACCCCATGGCCCTGCTGGAGTTCCCCACCCGCTCGCTGGCCGGCGACCCGAAGGCCGCCTCCTCCCTGTCGCTCAACCGGACCGAGGAGAACGCCTTCTTCGGCTGGCCGCTGATCGTCGTCGCCGTCGCGGTCGTCGTCCGCCTGCGCGACCAGCCGCGCGTCCGCGCCCTGGGCTTCACCGCCCTCGCCGCCGCCGTCCTCTCGCTCGGCCAGAACATCCCGCTGCTGGGCACCGACAAGACGCTGCCGGGCCCCTGGCGCCTGATGGCGAAGCTGCCGTTCTACGAGTCGGTCATCGAGTCCCGCGTCGCCATGGTCTGCGTGCCCGCCCTCGGCATCCTGCTCGCCCTCGGCTGCGACCGGCTCGCCGCCCGGCGCCGGCGCAGCGAGCGCGAGACCTCGCACCGGATGCTCGGCTGGGCGGGCCTCGCCGCGGCCCTCGTCCCGCTCGTCCCCACCCCGTACCCGACGGCGGGCCACGACCCGGCGCCCGCGTTCGTCGCGGACGGCACCTGGCGCCAGTACGTACGCCCCGGCCACACCCTGGTGCCCGTCCCCGTGCCGAGCCCGGACGACACCACCGCACTGGGCTGGCAGGTGCAGGCCGGCCTCGGATTCCCCATCCCCGGCGGCTACTTCATGGGCCCGTGGGGCCCGGAGCACATCGGCATCTACGGGCCCGAGCGGCGCCCCACGGCCGACCTGCTGAGCAAGGTGAAGGAGACGGGCAGGGCGCCGGTCATCGGCGACCAGGAGCGCAGCGCCTTCCGCAAGGACCTCGCCTTCTGGCGCGCGGACGTCCTCGTCCTCGCGCACCAGGACCGTGAACTGCCGCTGCGCGAGACGGTCACCCGGCTGACGGGACGGCAACCGCAGTGGACGGGTGACACGTGGGTGTGGGACGTCCACGCGATGGCCGAGGATGACCCCCGGGGCGGTATGACAACCGGCTGAGCGGCACTACTCTGGCCCGACGCCCGACCACCTACGAGAGCGAGCTCGCGTGGCCTGTGACCTCTGGCTAGTGCCCCTCGTCGACGTGCTCTGCCACAGCCCCGACAACCCCTTCGCGGAGGAGATCGCCGCGTACGACAAGGCCCTTGGCGAGGCGGGCCTGCCGCCCGTCCCGGTCTTCGGCTACATGCCGGGCCTGTCGGGGGACGTGGCACCGGTCGCGGGCTTCGACTACGACGCCCTGCACTTCCTGCGCCGCGCCCATCTGCTCAACCTGTGCGGTCTGGAGGTCACTCCGGTGGATGAACTGGGCGGCGACTACGAACAGTTGCTGGAGATCTTCGAGACCACGGCCCAGCAGTCGCACCTGGTCTGGCACTACGACCACGCGGGGGCGTATGTCCCCGTGGACTTCGCGCACCCGCTGTCCACCGACGAACTCCTCGAAGGCGGCGGCCCGCTGGGCTCCAGCCACGGCCTGCTGCGCGAACTCCGCACGGTGGCACCGGCGCTGGGCATCGACCCCGACAACCCCCCGCCCGCCCCGGCGGGCCCCGGCCGCCCGACCCGCCTGGACGAACGCGCGGCCCCCGCCCCGGACGACGACAGCCCGTTCGCGAGGGAACGGCACGTATGGCTGGGACTGCACGCGGCGGCGACGAGGAGCCTGGGCCAGGGATCAATGATCGTCTTCAGCTGAGGGGGCGCCCCGTAAAGTCGCGCCCCGTAAGGGGCGCGGGGAACTGCGCGAGCAACCCCCAACCGACCCGCAGTCGAACGCCCACCGGGCGCCCCGCAGGGGACACGCCTACCGCGGCGACTCCGGCGGCCGCTGCCGCGGCATGTTCGGCCGCGTCCCCGGCGGCAACGGGAACCGCCCGACGGCCCCCCCGCCCTCGCCGCGAGGCGACCACGCGACGAGCGACTGCGTCAGCAGAGGCGCAGGCCCGGCCCGGAACTCCACCATCCAGTCCGCCGTCTCGGCCCGCACCAGCTCGGACACGTCCTCCGAGAAGCGCCGCAGCACCGTCAGGCACCGCTCGGCGGCCTCGCTGGCCGTGCCCTCCGTCGGCCCGAGGACCTCCCGCACGCACTCCGACGCCCAGTCGAACTGCAGCGCCTCCAGGCGCCGTTGCACCGCCTGCGCCGTCGCGACGGCCCGCATCCAGCCCGTCGTCAGCCCGAAGTAGCGGTCGCACGCCACACACGCCACGGCGCCCAGCAGGAAGAGGAACGCCCAGGCCGTGCCCCCGCGCAGCGCCTTCGTCAGCTCCAGCACCGGCAGCGCGGCCCCGATCACGGCGCACACGGCCGCCGCGAGCCGCAGCGCGCGCGCCCAGCGGCGTTTCCAGGCGCGGTCGGCGAGATACCAGTCGGCCAGATACAGTGCGCCGCTCTCCACCCACCGGTAGAGCTCGTCGAGCCGCACGGCGGGCTCGCCCCAGTCCCCCTGGGGGAAGGTCCGGCCGCGCAGGTCGCCCCGGTGCTGCCCTCCCTGGCCTCCCTGCTCCCGCGGGGGCCCCTCGGGCTGCATCTCAGGCTGGCTCACCCCTGCTCTCCCTTGATTTGTCGTCTTGCCGTCATGGCGTCATGGCAGTGCGCAGCCTCCTTCCTACCGCCGAACGGTTGGCGTTGGAGGCAAGATCCGGCCTTTTCCGTCCGTAAGTGCAGGGGAATCGGGTATAGGGCGCTCGCACCCTCACTCGAAAGAGTGGGCCGGAGAGGTGACGCAGGACCCGGCGGAGGATCCGACGGAGGTTCCTACGAGCCCGGCCCGGGGCCCGCGTCGTAGTGACCGACAGGGCAGGCCGTAGGGTGGCTCCTGTGAAGGTCCTCGTCATCGGCGGCGGCGCCCGCGAACACGCCCTGTGCCGCGCTCTCTCCCTCGATCCCGACGTCAGCGCGCTGCACTGCGCCCCCGGCAACGCCGGGATCGCCGACGTCGCCGAGCTGCACCCGGTGGACGCCCTCGACGGCGCCGCCGTGGCGGAGCTCGCCGCGGCGCTGGGCGCGGACCTCGTGGTGGTCGGCCCGGAGGCCCCCCTGGTGGCGGGCGTGGCCGACGCGCTCCGGGAGCGCGGCTTCCCCGTCTTCGGCCCGTCGGCAGAGGCGGCGCGGCTGGAGGGCTCGAAGGCCTTCGCCAAGGACGTCATGGCGGCCGCGAACGTCCCCACGGCCCGCAGCTACGTGTGCACCACCCCGGAGGAGGCCGACGAGGCCCTGGACGCCTTCGGCGCCCCGTACGTCGTCAAGGACGACGGCCTCGCGGCGGGCAAGGGCGTCGTGGTCACGGCCGACCTGGAGGCCGCCCGCGAGCACGCGCTGGCCTGCATGGGGGTACCTCCCGTGCCGTCCGGGCCACGGGGGAGCGTGGTGATCGAGGAGTTCCTGGACGGGCCCGAGGTCTCCCTCTTCGCGCTCACGGACGGCGAGACGGTCGTCCCGCTGCAGCCCGCGCAGGACTTCAAGCGCGCCCTCGACGGCGACGAGGGCCCCAACACCGGTGGCATGGGCGCCTATTCGCCGCTGCCGTGGGCGTCGCCGAAGCTCGTCGACGAGGTGCTGGAGAGCGTGCTGCAGCCCACCGTGGACGAGCTGCGCCGCCGGGGCACGCCCTTCTCGGGGCTGCTCTACGCGGGCCTGGCGCTCACCTCGCGCGGGGTGCGGGTGATCGAGTTCAACGCGCGCTTCGGCGACCCGGAGACCCAGGTCGTGCTGGCCCGCCTGAAGACGCCGCTGGCCGGGCTGCTGCTGGCCGCCGCGACGGGCGGCCTGGCCGAGGTGCCCCCGCTGCGCTGGAGCGACGGCGCGGCCGTCACCGTCGTGATCGCCTCGCACAACTACCCGGGCACCCCGCGCACGGGCGATGTGATCGAGGGGCTGCCGGAGTCCGCCGGGGCGGACGAGGCCTATGTGCTCCACGCGGGCACCGCCCGGGACGCCGAGGGACGCGTCGTCAGCGCGGGCGGCCGGGTGCTGTCCGTGACCGCGACCGGCGCCGGCCTGGCCGCGGCCCGGGAGCGGGCGTACGCGGCGGTGTCCCGGATCCGGCTGGAGGGCTCGCACCACCGCACGGACATCGCGGAGCAGGCCGCGCGGGGCTGAACGGGACCCGGCGCCGGACAAGCTCTAGCCAAAGCCATTCGATCGGGTGACCGATCCCCCAACCGGCTGACGGATGCCGTGCCTGCAATCTAGGGTCGGCGGAGGCCGCCTGCCGTCCGACTGACGGGGCGGCCCAACTGGCCCACCGGCATTGCGATGTCGGAGGCCGGTGCCACAGTGGGGGAGACAGGCAAAGGACTGCGGCACGGGCCCCGCCGGGCCCGCGCCGCACACCTCGGCGGAGCACTACCGGCAACTGGGGGTGATCAGGTCCCGTGGCAGTTCCCGAAACCGGCGCGCACGCCGCGCGCACCCGAGCCCTCGCCGTGCTGCGCGTGCGCAGCGCCGCGCTGGCCGTCGCCCTGCTGCCCGCGGCGGCGGCGGTCGTGCTGCTCACCGGCCGGCTCACCGGCCACATCCCGGACGGCCCCGGCTGGGAGACCGTCCGCGGGGCGGTGGCCGCCCTGGCCGTCGTCGCGTTGCTGCTGGCGGCCGCCGTGGCCGCCGTGGTCGCCCGGGCGAGACCGGCCCTCAGCCCCACCGTCCCGATCCCCGAGGAGACCGCCCCCGACCTCTACCGCCTGGTCCGCGACCTCGCCGACCGGCTGGACGTCCCGGCGCCCTCCGCGATAGCGCTCACCCCCGACTGCGACAGCTGGCTGGAGGACCGCACGCATCCCGCGCACGCCTCCGCGCGCGGTGTGCTGCCGGCCCGCGGGCGGGCCTGCGCGGCCCCGGTGCTGGTGATCGGCTCCCCGTTCCTGTGGTGGATGCGCGTCGCCGAGCTGCGCGCCCTGCTCGCGCCCGTGGTGGCGGGCACCGGCCCCTCCGCCCACCCCGACATAGCGGCCGCGCGCCGTTTCGTCCGCGGGCTGGACGCCGCCGTGGCGGTCGCGGCCGGGCGGCCCGTCCTCGCCTTCGTGGGCTGGGCCGCCCGGCTGCTGCTGCGGTCCTGCCGCGGCCACGCCGCCGAGATGGAGCGCGGCGTGGCCGCAGCCGCCTCCGAGCGCGCCCAGACCGTGGACTACGGGCTGCGGATCGTCGCCCAGGAGCAGGTGGGCCTCGCCTACGCCGGCTGGGACCGGCTGCTGAACCGGGTCGCCCTGCCCGCCTGGCGGATGGGCCGCTGGCCCTCCCGGCTGGACGCGGGCGTGGTCTCCGCGCTCACCGAGCTCTCCCGCCGCGACCGGCTGGCGGAGGGCTTCGCCTCCCGGCTGGGCGAGCGGCCGGCGTGCGATCTGCTGGAGGAGCCCGGCGTCATCGACGAGGCCGCCTCGCTGCTGGCCGCCCGGCTCTTCCACGGCGGCCCGCAGGAGCCCGGCCCCGGCTGGTCCCCGGTCGCCTGGAGCCAGTACCCGGAGGAGGTCGTGGACCGCAAGTGGCGGCTGGAGGCCGCCCGGCTGCACCGCGTCCTCGACGACCTGGCGGCCTGCGGTGCCGCCGGCGCCCTGGCCGGCCCGGACGCCACCCCGGCGGCGCCCACCGTGGCCCGCGTCCTGGAGCGCCTCAGCGGCCCCGCGGGCAGCGGCCTGGGGGAGGAGCTGGGAGTGCGGCTGAGCGCCGAGGTGGCCCGCGAGGCCGCCGTGGAGGAGCGCCCGGAGTACCCCGGCGCGGCCGTCCCCGCGGGCGACCCCCGGTGCGACGGCCTGGCCCCGCTGTTCCCGCTGCAGCCGCCGCGCAGCGGCCGCGAGCTGCTCACCGACCACGTGACGGCCATGGTGTGCTGCGCCGCGGTGGACACCGCGGGCGCCGTCCCCGGCCTGGACTGGCTGGACGGCCCGGCCCTGCTGGTGGGCGGCGCCCGCCGCGCGGATCTGGCCCGTACGGTCCTGAGTCTGGTCGAGGAGGGGGACGGCGAGCCGCTGCGCGCCTGGCTCGGAGAGGTCGGTGTGCGGTCGGAGAAGCCGGTACGGCTGGTCTGACCCCTGGCGAACAGGCCTGGCTGATGTGACGATGTGACGCTGCGTATGGGCTCGGACCATCACTTTCGGGGAATTTCGCGACGACCAGTGACGAGCCGGACCGTCCATGTGCTCTGCTGGGACGGCTGAGGCGGGACGGAACCGGCGCCACGGGGGCACAGGGGAGGGAGCGCAGATGAGTACGGACCAGATCCGCCGCTGGGAGTCCGGCGCACTCGCGCACGCCGTCTCGGATCCCTTCGGCCAGGGCCCGCTGCCCTGGCTCCGCGGCGACGAGTACTACTTCGCCGACACCGGCCAGATCATCCCCTGGTACGTGGACCCGGTCCCGGCCCGCGGCGGCGCGGGGGTGCCCGCGCCCCGCCGCCCCGGCCCCCGCACGGCCGACGACGTCCACCGCCAGATCAAGGGCTTCGCCACCGCGAGCACGGTCGCCCCCGGCGAGGCCGTGGACTTCCGCATCACGGTCGACCCCCCGCAGCAGTTCGGCGTGGACGTCTACCGCATCGGCCACTACGGGGGCGACGGCGCCGCGAAGATCAGCAGCAGCCCCCGGCTCTCCGGCATCGTCCAGCCGTCGCCGCTCACCGTGGAGCGCACGGTCTCCTGCCACCACTGGTGGCTCTCCTGGCGGCTGCAGATCCCCGGCTACTGGAGCACCGGCGCCCATGTGGCCGTGCTGACCACTGCCGACGGCTACCGCAGCCACATCCCCTTCCTCATCCGCGACGCCACCCCCGCCGACCTGCTGCTCGTCCTGCCCGACATCACCTGGCAGGCCTACAACCTCTACCCGGAGGACGGCCGCACGGGCGCCAGCCTCTACCACGCGTGGGACGCGGACGGCCGGCTGCTGGGCGAGGAGGGCGCGGCCACCACGGTCTCCTTCGACCGCCCCTTCGCGGGCGCCGGCCTGCCGCTGCACGTGGGCCACGCCTACGACTTCATCCGCTGGGCCGAGCGCTACGGCTACGGCCTCGCCTACGCCGACACCCGCGACCTGCACGCGGGCCGCATCGACCCCTCCCGCTACCGGGGCATGGTCTTCCCCGGCCACGACGAGTACTGGTCGGTGCCCATGCGGCAGGCCGTGGAGGACGCGCGGGACGCCGGCACGTCGCTGGTCTTCCTCTCCGCCAACACCATGTACTGGCAGGTCGAGCTCGCGCCCTCGCCGGCCGGCCCCGACCACCTGCTCAGCTGCCGAAAACGCCGCGGCCCCGGGCGGCCGGCCCTCTGGAGGGACGTTTCTCCTCCCGAACAGCAGCTGCTCGGCATCCAGTACGCGGGCCGGGTCCCGGAGCCCGCCCCCCTGGTCGTCCGCAACGCCGACCACTGGCTGTGGGAGGCCACGGGCGCGGGCGAGGGCGACGAACTGCCCGGCCTCGTCGCGGGCGAGGCCGACCGCTACTACCCCCGGACGGCCCTGCCCGAGCACACCCGCCGCATCCTCCTCGCGCACTCGCCCTACCGGGACGGCGAAGGCGCCGTCCGCCACCAGGAGACCTCGCTGTACCGGGCCCCGAGCGGCGCCCTGGTCTTCGCCGCGGGCACCTTCGCCTGGTCCCCCGCCCTGGACCGGCCCGGCCACACGGACGCCCGCGTCCAGCGGGCCACGGCCAACCTCCTCGACCGCATCTGCAAACGCTGCTGATCCCCGCCCCGCCGCCGTCCGGACCCATGCGGCAGAATCGAGGGGCTTGGACAAACCACCAGGAGGATTGCGTGTCCGGATTCGTCGAGAAGCCCGAACCGGCCGAGGTGCCGGGGCTCGTGCACCTGCACACGGGCAAGGTCCGTGACCTCTACCGCGACGAGCACGGCAATCTGGTGATGGTCGCCAGCGACCGCATGTCCGCGTACGACTGGGTGCTGCCCACCGAGATCCCCGGCAAGGGCCGCATCCTCACGCAGCTGTCCCTCTGGTGGTTCGACCGCCTCACGGACCTCGTCCCGAACCACGTCATCTCCACCGACGTCCCGGCCGGCGCCCCCGCGGACTGGGCCGGCCGCACTCTCGTCTGCCGCTCCCTGGACATGCTCCCGGTCGAGTGCGTGGCCCGCGGCTACCTGACCGGCTCCGGCCTCGCGGAATACGAACAGACCCGCACCGTCTGCGGCCTGGCCCTCCCCGAGGGCCTGGAGGACGGCTCCGAACTCCCGTCCCCCATCTTCACGCCCGCAACCAAGGCGGAGGTCGGCGAGCACGACGAGAACGTCCCGTACGAGGAGGTCGCCCGCCGGGTGGGCGCCGAGACGGCGGCACAGCTGCGGCAGCTGACCCTGGCGGTCTACGGGCGCGCCCGGGACATCGCGCGGGACCGCGGCATCATCGTCGCGGACACCAAGTTCGAATTCGGCTTCGGGGGACGGGACCTGGTCCTCGCGGACGAGGTCCTCACCCCCGACTCCTCCCGCTTCTGGCCCGCGGAGGAATGGCAGCCGGGGAGGGCGCAGCCCTCCTACGACAAGCAGTTCGTCCGCGACTGGCTGACGTCCCCGCAGTCCGGCTGGGACCGCCACGGCGAACTCCCTCCGCCCGAGCTCCCGGCGGAGGTCGTGGAGCGCACGCATGCCAAGTACGCGGAGGCGTACGAACGCCTCACGGGCAGCCAGTGGGCCTGACGGCCCTGGGAGCGGGGGCCGCGGAGCACCGTTGCGGCGGATTCAAGGGGGGCGCCCCCCTTTGACCCTGTGGTGTCCGCGCCCCGTAAGGGGCGCGGGGAACTGCGCGATCAGCCCCCACCGGCCCGCACTGGATAAGAGCGCTCTCAGACACGGCGTGCCAGAGTGGGCGGTGCCCGCGCGATCACGGAGGCCCGCATGACGACCCCGACGTCCGTCCTGGTCGTCGACGACGACCCGGACGTCCGCGCAGCGGTCGTCGACGGCCTCACCGTCGAGGGCTACGACGTCCGCTCCGCGGCAGACGGCCTGGAGGCCCTTTCGGCCATCGCCGAAAGGGCCCCGGCGGCCATCGTCCTCGACCTCGCCATGCCCGTCCTCGACGGCCTCGCCGTATGCCGCCGCCTCCGCTCCCTCGGCGACCGCACCCCCGTGCTCGTCCTCACCGCCCGCGACGCCGTCTCCGACCGCGTCGCGGGCCTGGACGCGGGGGCCGACGACTACCTCGTCAAACCCTTCGCCCTGGACGAGCTCCTGGCCCGCCTCCGCGCCCTCCTCCGCCGCGCGGCCCCGGCCGGGCAGGCCGCCCCCGAAGCCGAGGGCACCGACCTCGCCTTCGCGGACCTCCGCGTCGACCCCGTCACCCGCACCGGTGTGCGCGGCGGCACCGAACTGGACTTCACCCGCACCGAGTTCGCCCTCCTGGAGGTGTTCCTGCGGCACCCGGGACAGGTGCTGCCCCGCGAGGTGATCCAGGAGCGGGTCTGGGGCACCGACTTCGGCCCGGAGTCCAACTCCCTCGCGGTCTACATCGGTTACCTGCGCCGCAAGCTGGAGACGGGCGGTGCGCCCCGCCTGATCCACACCGTGCACGGCATCGGCTACCGCCTCAGCGAGCCGGGCGACCGGTGAGGTGAAGCCGTGAAGCGCCTCCGTCTCCGCGGCCGCCTGGCCCTGGTCACCTCCGCTGCCGTCGCCCTGGTCGCGCTCGGCGTGCTGGCCGCCGCGTACGTCGTCATCCGCTACGAACTCGGCCGCCAGCTGGACCTCCAGCTCAAGCAGCAGGCATCCCTGATCACCCAGCAGAACCGCAACCACAACGGCCCCGGCACGCTCTACGGCGAGTGCTCCTGGCTGGCCGCCCCCGCCTGTGCCCAACTGGTGCCCGCCGACCCGTCGGCCCCCGGCCAGAGCGGCCTGGTGCTGCCCGTCACCGGCGCCACCCGCCGCGTCGCGGCCGGCACCCTGGGCCCGTACTACAGCAACATCAGCCACAACGGCCGTGCCCTGCGCATGTACACGCTGCAGTTCCCGGGGCACCTCGCCCTCCAGGTGGCCGTCCGCTCCGACACCGTCGACCAGGGCGTCCGGCAGGCGGGCCTGCTGCTCGGCGCGGTCGGCGGCGCCGGCGTCCTGCTCGCGGCCGGCCTCGGCTACGCCGCGTCCCGGACGTCCCTGCGCCCCGTCACCCGGCTCACGGCCACCGCCGAGCGCATCGCCGTCACCCGCGACCCCGCCCACCGGATCGAGCTGCCCCCGTACGAGGCGCGCCGCCAGGACGAGATCACCCGCCTCGCGACCAGCTTCAACACCATGCTCGGCGAACTGGAGGAGGCGGTCGCCGCCCAGCGCCGGCTCGTCGCCGACGCCTCCCACGAACTGCGCACCCCGCTCACCGCGCTGCGCACCAACGCCGAACTCCTGGCCCGCGCCGACCGTCTCTCCGCCGCCCAGCGCGACCGCGCCGCCGAGGCCCTGGGACGGCAGATGCGCGAGGTGACGGGCATGGTCAACGACCTGATCGAGCTGGCCCGCGACGAGGAGCCGCAGCAACTGGTGGAGCAGGTGCGCCTCGACCTCCTCGCCGAGCGCTGCGTGGCCCAGGCCCGCGGCCACTGGCCGCACACGGTCTTCACCGTGGACGTGACCGAGGTCACCGTCCCCGGCGTCCCGGCCCGGCTGGCCCGGCTGCTGTCCAACCTGCTCGACAACGCCGCCAAATTCAGCCCGGCCGAGGCCCCGGTCGAAGTGCGCCTGGTCCGGACCGACGGCGCCGTCGACCTCACCGTGCGCGACCACGGCCCCGGCATCTCCGCCGAGGATCTCCCGTACGTCTTCGACCGCTTCTACCGTTCCCGCCAGGCCCGCGCCCTGCCCGGCTCCGGCCTGGGCCTGGCCATGGCCCGGCAGATCGCCCGGGCCCACGGGGCGGAGCTCACGGCGGAACGGGCCGAGGGCGGGGGAGCGCGCTTCCGCCTGCACTTCCCCGCAGTCTGAGGAAGCGCGGGAGAACGACGAAGGCCCCGGTCGTCATGACCGGGGCCTTCGTTCCAGAGCGGACGACGAGGCTCGAACTCGCGACCTCAACCTTGGCAAGGTTGCGCTCTACCAACTGAGCTACGTCCGCATTTCGCTCCGCTCTTGCGTGCGGTGCGAGGACCACTATAGCCAACCCTGAGCCCGCGCGGTGCGCGCTGCTGCGTGACGGTTCTCCGCACCCAGCTTCGCGGCGGCCGAGGAGAGGTAGTTGCGGACCGTCCCCGGCGTCAGCGAGGCCCGCTCCGCGATCTCCGCGACGGGGGCCCCGTCTTCCGCCAGTTCGAGCAGTTCGGCCTCGCGCGCGGTCAGCGGGGAGTCGCCCGCGCTGATCGCATCGGCCGCCAATTCGGGGTCCACGTAGCGGTTTCCGGCGTGCACGGTGCGGATGATCTCGGCGAGCCGCTGCGCCGAGACGGTCTTCGGGACGAACGCGCGCACCCCCGCCTCCAGGGCCCGCTTGAGATGCCCGGGGCGGCCGTGACTCGTCACGATCATGGTGCGGCACGAAGGCAGTTCGGTGCGCAGGGATGTGGCCACCGTCACACCGTCGGCACCCGGCATCTGAAGATCCAGCACCGCCACATCGGGCCGGTGCGTCCGCGCCATCGCGAGCGCCTCCGGACCGGAGGCGGCCTCGGCGACGACCTGCAGATCGTCCTCCAGCCCGAGCAGGGCGGCGAGGGCGCCGCGGATCAGGTGCTCGTCGTCGGCGAGCAGCACCCGCAGCGGCTCCCCGGTCATGCGGCCGCCCCCTCCCCGATCTCCGCCGTCACCCGGAACGTACCCCGGTCCCCGGGCCCGGCCACCAGCGTGCCCCCCAGTACGGCCAGCCGCTCCCGGAGCCCTGCGAGCCCCGAGCCGCCCCGGCCGGCCGGCGCCGGGCCCGCCTCGCGGACGCCGTCGTTCTCTATCACCAGCACCGTCCGCGCCCCCGCGTCCACCACGCGCAGCCGCACCGCGCAGCGGGTCGCCTCCGCGTGCCGCAGCACGTTGGTGGTCGCCTCGCGCACCACCCACGCCAGGGCCGACTGCACGGGGACCGGCAGCCGGTCGCTGCCCGAGTCGTCGATGCGGCACTCGATCCCGGCGGCGCTCAGCACGCCGCGCGCGCCCACGAGTTCCGTGTGCAGGTCGGCCTCCCGGTAGCCGCGCACGACCTCGCGGACCTCGCGCTGGGACTCCTGCGCGATGCGCTGCACCTCGGCCATCTGGTCCACCGCGGCGGACGAACCGCGGCGCGCGAGCTGCACCGCGAGCTCGCTCTTGAGCGCGATCACCGCCAGGTTGCGGCCCATCACGTCGTGCATGTCCCGTGAGAACCGCAGCCGTTCCTCGGCCACGGCGAGCCGCGACTGGACCTCGCGGGCGGCGTCGACCTCCCAGACGATGGCGAGCATCCAGCCGGACATCCGCACCACCAGCATGATCCATCCGCAGATGAACAGCAGGAAGACCGCGTCGCCCACGGTCTCCGGCGCCTTCGCCCCGGTCGCGGTGAACAACAGCGCCGTCAGGACCGAGCCCGCCGTGGTCACCGCTGCGTAGACGCGCTTGCGGACGAGCAGGCAGTAGGCGCCGAGGGGCGGTGTGGCGGTGGACATCGTCATCATGAGCCCGGGGTGCACGCCCGGCTCCGCCGGGGAGGGCAGCGCGATGATGAGGCCCGTCGTCACCGCCAGCAGCACCATCGAGCAGGCCATCCGCCGCCGCAGCTCGGCCGGTTTGCCGAGGTAGCGGTCGAGGGCCCGTTGCAGCAGGCCCATGCCGATCCAGCACTGTGCCGCGGTCCCGGCCGCCAGCGCCAGGGCGATCCGGCCCGCCGTGCTGCCGTCCGCGCCGGCCACGATGGCGGCCGCCTGGACCACGAAGGAGAACCACGGGAGGACGTTCAGCGCCCAGCGCATGTACAGGTCGATCTGTCCGACCTTGTTCCGGCTGCGAAACGTCCGCACCCACCCGACCACGAGCCGTCCCCCCTGCTGCCTCGCTCAGTGCCGCGGTTCCCAGCGGAACCACCGGCGTACAGCAAACACGGCCACCACGGTCCAGGCCAACGCGGCCCCGAGGTGCCCCAGCGCCTCGCCCGTGCTCGCCCCGCCGAGCCAGCCGATGCGCACCAGTTGGAGGACCGGCGTCATGGGCAGCACCTCGCAGAACTTCGCCAGCCCGCCCGGCATGGACTCCAGCGGCCAGAAGATCCCGGAGAAGATCAGCGAGACCATGACGAACGGCAGCGCCGTGAGCTGCGAGCTCTCCGAGGTCTTGGTGAACCGGGTGAACAGGGCGGCCAGCGCCGCGAGCAGGACGATCCCCAACAGCATGCCCGCGACCAGCAGTTCGGGCCGGGCCGGCGCCCGCATGTGCAGCCACACCGAACCGATCACCACCAACAGGACGCACTGCGCGAGGGCGATGGCAGCGGCGGGCAGCGCCGTGCCCGCGAGGATCTCCGCGTCCCCCGCCTCGCCCGTCCGCAGCCGCTTGAGCACGAGCTCCTGGCGGCGCGCGGTGTAGACGGTGATGAGGCTGGTGTGGACGACGAAGAGCAGGACGTAGCCGAAGGCGCCCGTCATGGTCACCTCGGTCAGGGACATCCCCGTGCCGCTCAGGTTCGCGTTCTTCGTCGCCGACCGCAGCGCGTAGATCATGATGAACGGCATCATCAGGGCCGTGTAGAGCCCCACCCGGTTGCGCGCCAGCAGCTTCAGCTCCGCCCGGCCGAGCGCCAGCGCCCGTCCCACGACGGTCGTCGTGCTCGTCGATACCCCCGTACCCGTCGTGCCCGCCGCCATCACGCGTCCCTCCCGGATTCCGCCGCCGTACCCGCTATCGCCAGGAACGCCTCTTCCAGCGAGGCGGTCCGCGCGTCGAGCCCCTCCAGCTCGACGTCCTTGTCCCGGGCCCACAGCAGCAGCCCGGTCAGCGTCCGCTGCAGCTCCTTGGTCTGCAGCTCCACCCGTCCGTCCGTCTCCTCGTGCCGGAGCACCCCCAGCTCGGCCAGCGGCGGCAGGTCGCCGACGAACCAGCCGTCCGGCATCGCGAAGCGGATCCGCGCGGGGTACGCGCCGATCACCTCGCCCGGCGTCCCGGAGGCCACGATGTGCCCCCGGTGCATGATCGCCAGCTGGTCGGCGAGGGCCTCGGCCTCCTCCAGGTAGTGCGTGGTGAGCAGGATCGTGGTGCCCTCCGCGCGCAGCTGCCGGACCAGCTCCCAGGTGGTGTGCCGGGCCTCCGGGTCCAGCCCGGTGGTGGGCTCGTCGAGGAAGAGCACCTCGGGCCGCCCGAGCAGGGCCAGCGCGAGGTCGAGGCGCCGCCGCTCGCCGCCCGAGAGCTGCTTGACGCGCACGTCGCGCCGCCCGCCGAGCCGGACGAGGCCGAGCGCCTCGTCGACGGGCCGGGCGCCGCTCGTGCAGCCCGCCCACATCGTCACCGTCTCGGCGGCCGTCAGCTCGGCCGGGAAGCCGCCGTCCTGCAGCATCATCCCGATCCGTGGCCGTACGGCCCTGCGCTCGGCGTACGGATCGTGGCCGAGCACCCGCGCCGAGCCGCCCGTCGGCCGGGCGAGGCCCTCCAGCAGTTCGACGGTGGAGGTCTTGCCCGCACCGTTCGTCCCCAGCAGCGCGAAGAGCTCCCCGCGCCGGACGTCGAAGGAGACGTCCCGTACCGCCTCGTATCCCTTGGCGCCGGCCGGACCGTAGCGCCGCCGCAGCCCTGAGGCCGTGATCACACTGTCCCCGTGGTTCATGCCCTCAAGCCTCCCGGTGGATCCGGGCGGACGACAGTGCGAGCTGTCACGAATCGGGATGACGAATGTCATCGGCGCCGGCGGCACACACGACGAAGGCCCCGGTCGTCATGACCGGGGCCTTCGTTCTCTGAGCGGACGACGAGACTCGAACTCGCGACATCCACCTTGGCAAGGTGGTGCTCTACCAACTGAGCTACGTCCGCATGCAACCGGCTCGGCTTTCACCGGGCGGCGCGGACACCACTGTACCGGACTCCGGGGAGTGGTCGGTAAGCGGTGAGAGCGGGTGACAGGAATCGCACACTGCGCCTCCCTCTTGGAAAGAGGGCGCTCTACTACTGAGCTACACCCGCATGTCCGTCCGACACGGCCGCGGATGCGGCCGGTGAACGGTCAGAGCGGGTGACAGGAATCGCACACTGCGCCTCCCCCTTGGAAAGGGGGCGCTCTACTACTGAGCTACACCCGCATGACCTCCGAAGTGCCGCCCGGTTTCCCGGACTTGCCCCTCGGCGTGATCCAAACTCTAGCTGATCACCGGGGGTGCTTGGCAAATCGGTGCCCGGCCGGGGGTCCGGCCGGGCGGGCACGCGGGGTCGGGGGCGGTCAGGCCCCCGCGTTGAACGCCTCGTAGACCTTCTTGGGGATGCGCCCGCGGGGCGGTACGTCCATGCCGTGCGAGCGGGCCCAGGCGCGCACCGCGGCCGGGTCCGGGGCGATGGACGTGCGCCGGTAGACACGCCCCGACCGCGACTTCTTGCGGCCGACCGCCACGTAAGGCGCCAGCAGCTTTCGCAGTTTCTTCGCATTGGCTGTGTTCAGGTCGATCTCGTACGACTTGCCGTCGAGCCCGAAGGCGACGGTCTCCGCGGCTTCCCCGCCTTCGATGTCGTCGGAGAGGGTGACCACTACGCGCTGCGCCACGGAAATCGGTCCTTTCGGCCGGTATCGCCGCGTTGACCTGCGGCGATGCTGGGGTTTCTATGGTTTGCCGACGTGTTCTCGGCCAATACATATTCATTTGTACAGCAAAGGCCATTGCGGGGTGAAGCCCAGTTAATTCCGTCCGGGCCGGGCGGTGCAATGGGAACCGGGTGGCCGACGGGCTTCTTTCCGGAATTTTTTCCCGGCGTCGTCGGTGGTGACGCGAAAACACGCCGTACGGTTCCAGCATATCTATGCGCGTAGATTTTTTGGGGCGGTACTGTGGGCCTCACCGCTTCAGCTCACGCACCACACACCGGGAGTGCCAGTGGCACGCGTCGTAGTCGACGTCATGCTCAAGCCGGAGATCCTCGACCCGCAGGGGCAGGCGGTGCAGCGCGCACTGCCACGCCTGGGCTTCGAGGGGATCGCCGACGTCCGTCAGGGCAAGCGCTTTGAACTCGAGGTGGAGGGTCCGGTCGACGACGCCGCCCTCGCCCGCATCCACGAGATGGCGGAAACGTTTCTCGCGAACACCGTGATCGAGGACTTCACCGTGCGGGTCGACTCGTGACGGCACGCGTAGGAGTCGTCACCTTCCCCGGCACCCTCGACGACCGCGACACCCAGCGCGCGGTCCGGATCGCCGGCCTGGAGCCCGTGCCGCTGTGGCACCGCGACAAGGACCTCAAGCAGGTCGACGCCGTGGTCCTGCCGGGCGGCTTCTCCTACGGCGACTATCTGCGGGCGGGCGCCATCTCGCGCTTCTCGCCCGTGATGGAGACGGTCATCGACCGGGCGAAGGCGGGCATGCCCGTCCTCGGCATCTGCAACGGCTTCCAGGTGCTCACCGAGACGCATCTGCTGCCCGGCGCGATGCTGCGCAACAACCACCTGCACTTCATCTGCCGCGACCAGAAGCTGCGGGTGGAGAACGCGGGGACGGCCTGGACCGCCGACTACGAAGCGGGCCAGGAGATCTCCGTCCCGCTGAAGAACATCGACGGCCGCTACGTCGCCGACGAGCGCACCCTCGACGAGCTGGAGGCCGAGGGCCGGGTGGCCTTCCGGTACCTCGACGGCAACCCGAACGGTTCGCTCCGCGACATCGCCGGCATCACCAACGCCGCCGGCAACGTCGTCGGCCTGATGCCGCACCCCGAGCACGCCGTGGAGCCGCTGATCGGCACCGGCCGCACGGACGGCCTCGGATTCTTCACCTCGCTCCTCAAGAAGCTGGTCACCGCATGAGCCTGGACACGGTCAAGCACGCGGCCGAAACCCCGGACACCGCCCAGCCCTGGGCCGAACTCGGCCTCAAGCAGGACGAGTACGAGCGCATCCGCGCCATCCTCGGCCGCCGGCCCACCGGCGCCGAGCTCGCGATGTACTCCGTGATGTGGTCCGAGCACTGCTCGTACAAGTCGAGCAAGGTCCACCTGCGCCAGTTCGGCGAGAAGGCCCCCGAGAACGATGCCCTCCTCGTCGGCATCGGCGAGAACGCCGGCGTCGTCGACGTCGGCCAGGGCTACGCGGTCACCTTCAAGGTCGAGTCGCACAACCACCCCTCCTACATCGAGCCCTACCAGGGCGCGGCCACCGGCGTGGGCGGCATCGTCCGCGACATCCTCGCCATGGGCGCCCGCCCGGTCGCCGTGATGGACCCGCTGCGCTTCGGCGCCGCCGACCACCCCGACACCAAGCGGGTGCTGCCCGGCGTCGTCGCGGGCATCGGCGGCTACGGCAACTGCCTGGGCCTGCCCAACATCGGCGGCGAGGTCGTCTTCGACTCCTGCTACCAGGGCAACCCCCTGGTCAACGCCCTGTGCGTGGGCGTGATGAAGCACGAGGACATCCACCTCGCGAAGGCCTCCGGCACGGGCAACAAGGTCATCCTCTACGGCGCCCGCACGGGCGGCGACGGCATCGGCGGCGTCTCGGTCCTCGCCTCGGAGACCTTCGACTCCACGGGCCCGGCAAAGCGTCCGGCGGTCCAGGTCGGCGACCCCTTCCAGGAGAAGCTCCTCATCGAGTGCACCCTGGAGCTCTTCCGCGAGCACCTGGTCGAGGGCATCCAGGACCTCGGCGGCGCGGGCCTGTCCTGCGCCACCAGCGAGCTGGCCAGCGCCGGTTCGGGCGGCATGCGCGTCGAACTGGACCACGTGCCGCTGCGCGACGCGACCCTCTCGCCCGAGGAGATCCTCATGAGCGAGTCGCAGGAACGCATGTGCGCGATCGTCGAGCCCGGCAAGGTCGACCGCTTCCTGGAGATCTGCGAGAAGTGGGACGTCATCGCCACCGTCATCGGTGAAGTCACCGCCGGCGAGCGGCTGGAGATCTTCTGGCACGGCGAGCAGATCGTCGACGTCCCGCCGCGCACCGTCGCCCACGAGGGCCCGGTCTACGAGCGCCCGTACGCCCGCCCCGGCTGGCAGGACGCGCTCCAGGCGGACGACGCGGCGAAGCTGCCGCGGCCGGCGACCCCGGAGGACCTGCGCCGGCAGGTCGTCCAGGTCGTCTCCTCGCCGAACCAGGCGTCCAAGTCCTGGGTGACCGACCAGTACGACCGCTTCGTGCAGGGCAACACGGTGCTGGCACAGCCGGAGGACTCCGGCATGGTCCGCATCGACGAGGAGACGAACCTCGGCGTCGCCGTCGCCACGGACGGCAACGGCCGCTACGCCAAGCTCGACCCGTACGCGGGTGCGCAGCTCGCGCTCGCGGAGTCGTACCGCAACGTCGCCGCGACCGGCGCCCGGCCGCTGGCCATCTCCAACTGCCTCAACTTCGGCTCGCCCGAGGACCCGGCGGTGATGTGGCAGTTCGCCGAGGCCACGCGCGGCCTGGCGGACGGCTGCCTGGAGCTGGGCACGCCGGTGACCGGCGGCAACGTCTCGCTGTACAACCAGACGGGCGACACGGCCATCCACCCGACCCCCGTGGTCGCGGTGCTCGGCGTCATCGACGACGTCAACCGCCGTACGCCGATGGCCTTCCGCGAGGAGGGCCAGCTGCTCTACCTGCTGGGCGACACCCGCGAGGAACTGGGCGGCTCCGCCTGGTCGCAGGTGGTCCACGGCCACCTGGGCGGGCTGCCGCCGAAGGTGGACCTGGCACGCGAGAAGCTGCTCGCCGAGATCCTCATCTCGGCCTCGCGCGACGGCATGATCGACGCGGCGCACGACCTCTCGGACGGCGGCCTGATCCAGGCCGTGACGGAGTCCTGCCTGCGCGGCGGACGGGGTGCCCGCCTGATCGTCCCGGACGACCTGGACCCGTTCGTCCTCCTCTTCTCCGAGTCGGCGGGCCGCGCCGTCGTCTCGGTCCCCCGCAGCGAGGAGCTCCGCTTCACGGACATGTGCGGGGCGCGGGGCCTTCCGGCCGTGCGGATCGGCGTGGTGGACGGCGACTCCCTGGACGTCCAGGGGCAGTTCGGCATCCCGCTGGCCGAGCTGCGCGAGGCGCACGAGGCCACGATTCCGGCGCTGCTGGCGTAGCCGCCTGCGGCGCAAGGGGGTTGGGGGTGCCGAACTGTGCACGGCACCCCCGACCCCCGGCAACCCGCCCCTCCGGCACGGTTGCCGGGGATTGTCGGAGGTCGGCCCTACGCTGAGGCCATGCCTCCGACTCCGCGTGCCCGCAGGTACGACGCCGCCAAGCTGGCGGCAGCCATCACCGCACAGCTGCAGCACGTGCGGACCGCCGTCGCCGGCCTCGGCGAGGGTCAACTCGGCCTGCCCACCCGCCTCGAAGGGTGGACGGTGCGCGAGCTGGTCACGCACATCCCCCTCACCGTCGGCGTCGTCAACCGCACGCTGGAGGCCCCCGCCGCGCCGGCCCGGGAGATGACCCCGGTGGAGTGGCCCGCGGCAACGGCCGCCCTGGCGGTGCACGCCGACGAAGTGGCCCGGAGAACGGCCGCGGACACGAAGCCGCTCGACCTCCTCGACGGCATCGCGGCCCGGTTCGCCGAACTGACCGCCGTCGCGCCCCCGGACCGCCTCCTGGCGGTCCGTTCCGGCGCCATGCGCCTGGACGACTTCCTGGTCACCCGCTGTGCCGAACTCGTCGTCCACACCGACGATCTGGCGTCCGCCCTCGGCACGGAGATCCCCTTCGACCGCCAGGCCCTGGCCGCCACCACCCGCCTGCTCGCCGACACCCTGGCCGCCAGGGCCCCCGGCGGCTCCGTGGAGGTCCGTGTCCCGCCCTTCGCGGTGATCCAGTGCATCGAGGGCCCCCGGCACACCCGCGGCACCCCGCCCAACGTCGTGGAGACCGATCCGCTGACCTGGATCCGACTCGCCGCAGGGCGTGTCGCCTGGCCGGAAGCGGTGGCCGCCGCGTCCGTCACTGTGAGTGGCGAGCGCGCCGACATCTCCGAGCAACTCCCCCTGCTCGGCTGAGGAGATGACGCCGCCGGTGATGCGCTGTGCGCATCGTGTGGCTCAGCGTGGTGTGAGACATCCCGCCCGTCCCCGGTTCGGATGAACCTCGTCCCTGCCATAGACTCAAGGTGTGCCTCGTGGTGACGGACGACTCAACCACGACCTGCTCCCCGGCGAAAAGGGCCCCCAGGACGCATGCGGCGTCTTCGGTGTCTGGGCTCCGGGGGAAGAGGTCGCAAAACTCACCTATTTCGGGCTGTATGCGCTGCAGCACCGTGGACAGGAGTCCGCGGGCATCGCGGTGAGCAACGGCTCCCAGATCCTCGTTTTCAAGGACATGGGACTGGTGTCCCAGGTCTTCGACGAAACCTCCCTCGGCTCCCTCCAGGGCCATATCGCGGTCGGTCACGCCCGCTACTCCACCACCGGAGCCTCGGTGTGGGAGAACGCCCAGCCCACCTTCCGGGCCACGGCGAACGGCTCGATCGCGCTCGGCCACAACGGCAACCTGGTCAACACGGCCGAGCTGGCCGAGATGGTCGCCGCCCTCCCACGGGAGAACGGCCGGGCCACCCAGGTCGCCGCGACCAACGACACCGACCTGGTCACGGCCCTGCTCGCGGGCCAGACCGACGACGACGGCAAGCCGCTGACCGTCGAGCAGGCCGCCTCCAAGGTCCTGCCCGACGTCCGGGGCGCCTTCTCCCTCGTCTTCATGGACGAGCACACGCTGTACGCCGCGCGTGACCCGCAGGGCATCCGCCCGCTGGTGCTCGGCCGCCTGGAGCGCGGCTGGGTGGTGGCCTCCGAGACGGCCGCCCTGGACATCGTGGGCGCGAGCTTCGTGCGCGAGGTCGAGCCCGGCGAGCTCGTCGCCGTCGACGAGAACGGCGTGCGCAGCAGCCGCTTCGCGGAGGCCCGCCCCAAGGGCTGTGTCTTCGAGTACGTCTACCTCGCCCGCCCCGACACCGACATCGCCGGCCGGAACGTCTACCTCTCCCGTGTGGAGATGGGCCGCCGGCTCGCCGCCGAGGCCCCGGCCGACGCCGACCTGGTGATAGCGACTCCGGAGTCCGGCACCCCGGCCGCCGTGGGCTACGCCGAGGCGAGCGGCATCCCGTACGGCTCGGGCCTGGTGAAGAACAGCTACGTCGGCCGGACCTTCATCCAGCCCTCGCAGACCATCCGCCAGCTCGGCATCCGCCTCAAGCTCAACCCGCTCAAGGAGGTCATCCGGGGCAAGCGCCTGGTGGTCGTCGACGACTCGATCGTCCGCGGCAACACCCAGCGCGCCCTGGTCCGGATGCTCCGCGAGGCCGGTGCGGCCGAGGTCCACATCCGGATCTCGTCCCCGCCGATCAAGTGGCCGTGCTTCTTCGGCATCGACTTCGCCACCCGCGCGGAGCTGATCGCCAACGGCATGACCGTGGAGGAGATCGGCAAGTCGCTCGGTGCGGACTCGCTGGCCTACATCTCCCTGGACGGCATGGTCGAGGCGACGAAGATCGCCAAGCCCGACCTCTGCCGCGCCTGCTTCGACGGCGAGTACCCCATGGAGCTGCCCGACCCCGAGCGGCTCGGCAAGCACCTCCTGGAGACCGAGCTGGCCGGCGGCCACGACGCCGCCGATGCGCTGCGCCGTCCGTAGCACTCCGTAGCCCCGCAGTAACGAACGACACGAAAGTTCCCAGCAATGTCTGCTGAACCTTTTGAGGCTGCTCCGCAGCCGGGCACCGGTGCCAGCTACGCAAGCGCGGGCGTCGACATCGAGGCGGGCGACCGCGCCGTCGAACTGATGAAGCAGTGGGTGAAGAAGGCCACCCGCCCCGAGGTCGTCGGCGGCCTCGGCGGCTTCGCCGGCCTCTTCGACGCCTCCGTCCTCAAGCGGTACGAGCGCCCGCTGCTCGCCTCCGCCACCGACGGCGTCGGCACCAAGGTCGACATCGCCCGGCGCATGGGCGTCTACGACACCATCGGCCACGACCTGGTCGGCATGGTCGTGGACGACCTGGTCGTCTGCGGTGCCGAGCCGCTGTTCATGACCGACTACATCTGCGTCGGCAAGGTCCACCCCGACCGGGTCGCCTCGATCGTCAAGGGCATCGCCGAGGGCTGCGTGCTCGCGGGCTGCGCCCTGGTCGGCGGCGAGACCGCCGAGCACCCGGGTCTGCTGGGGCCGGACGAGTTCGACGTGGCCGGCGCGGGCACGGGCGTGGTCGAGGCGGACCGGCTGCTGGGTGCCGGCCGGATCCGCAAGGGTGACGCCGTCATCGCGATGGCCTCGTCCGGACTTCACTCGAACGGGTACTCACTGGTCCGCCATGTGCTCTTCGACCGGGCCGGCTGGGAGCTGGACCGGGAGGTCCCGGAGTTCGGCCGCACCCTCGGCGAGGAACTGCTGGAGCCGACCCGGATCTACTCGCTCGACTGCCTGGCCCTCACCCGGACGGCCGAGGTGCACGCCTTCTCGCACATCACCGGCGGCGGGCTCGCCAACAACCTCGCCCGGGTGATCCCGGACGGCCTGCACGCGACCGTCGACCGGTCGACCTGGACCCCGGACGCGGTCTTCGACGTGGTCGGCAGGCTCGGCGGGGTCGAGCGGCTGGAGCTGGAGAAGACCCTGAACATGGGCGTCGGCATGATCGCCGTCGTCCCGCAGGAATCGGTGGACGTGGCCCTGACCACCCTCGCGGACCGCGACATGGACGCGTGGGTGGCGGGGGAGATCACCGAGCGCGGTGACACCGCAGAGGCAGTGGCCCTGACCGGTGACTACGCGAGCTGAGCCGTTTCCGTGCCCCGTGCCCCGAAAGGGGCGCGGGGAACTGCGCGACCAGCCACATCCGGCCCGCACCTGCAAGACAGCACAGAACCCGGTCCGAGGCAGGGCCCCGGACCGGGTCGGTGGAGAATGTCAGCGCGTCAAGCGCGACGACGATAAGCGGACTGATCGGACGACGCGCTGTGCTCGTCCTCGTCCTCTTCGTCGTTGTAGCGCGCCGCGTACTGCGCGTACGGGTCGTCGTCCAGCTCGTCCTCGAGCGGCTCGCTCGGCGGCGGCTGCTTCGACGGCTGCGTTGCGCCCAGCTCATTGGCCAGACGCGAGAGGTCGGTCCCGCCGCTGTTGTACTTCAGCTGGCGGGCGACCTTTGTCTGCTTGGCCTTGGCCCGGCCGCGCCCCATGGCTCGACCCCCTCATTGACGGGGCTCGACGGCCCCAGAGTCTTGACACGCGTTCACGTTCATGAGTCAGAGCGGACCCCTGGGATAGGTGTCCGGCCTGTAGGGCTTCAACGGTACCTGCTTCCGCGGCCATACGGTACGTCGCCCGCATGACGTGCCACGCAGCACAACCGGCGAGGCGCCCTGTCCCCGCTGGTCAGCTGCGATTTTAACGTGTCCTGGACGCCGACCCGCCGAGAGGTGAGAGGGATCTCTCCTTTCATGCCTCCCGGCGGCCTTCTGTGGGGACCCCTGTGCGGGGAGCGTTCACCCGATCGGGCTAGCGGCCGCCGGCCTGGCGGGGAACGGAGGCGCGCGCTTCGGCCATGCGCTGCTCGGCGAGACGGTCCGCCGCGGCGGCCGGCGGGATGCCGTCGGCCGTGGCCCGGTCGAATATCGCCAGGGTCGTGTCGAAAATCGCGGTCGCCTTGGCCTTGGCACGGTCGAAGTCGAAGCCGTGCAGCTCGTCCGCGACCTGGATCACGCCACCCGCGTTCACCACGTAGTCCGGCGCGTAGAGGATCCCGCGGTCGGCGAGGTCCTTCTCGACGCCCGGATGGGCGAGCTGGTTGTTGGCCGCGCCGCAGACCACGGTGGCGGTCAGGGCGGCCACGGTGGCGTCGTCGAGCGCCCCGCCCAGGGCGCAGGGGGCGTAGACGTCGAGCGGCGTGCGGACCAGCGCGTCGGCGTCCGCGACGGCCGTGATCTGCGGGTGGCGGGCGGTGATGCGGGCGACGGCGTCCGCCCTGACGTCGGTGACCACGACCTCCGCGCCGTCCGTGATCAAGTGCTCGACCAAGTGATGGCCGACCTTGCCGACGCCGGCGATGCCGACCCGGCGGCCCTGCAGCGTGGGTTCGCCCCACCGCGTCTGTGCAGCGGCCCGCATGCCCTGGAAGACGCCGAAGGCGGTCAGCACGGACGAGTCGCCGCAGCCGCCGTTCTCGGGGGAACGGCCGGTGGTCCAGCGGTTCGTGCGGGCCACGACGTCCATGTCCCGGACGTAGGTGCCGACATCGCAGGCGGTGACGTAACGGCCCCCGAGCGAGGCCACGAAGCGGCCGTAGGCGAGCAGCAGCTGTTCGGTCTTGATCTGTTCGGGATCGCCGATGATCACGGCCTTGCCGCCGCCGTGCCCGAGCCCTGCCATGGCGTTCTTGTACGACATGCCGCGGGACAGGTTCAGCGCGTCCCGCACGGCCTCCTCCTCGGAGGCGTACGGGTAGAAGCGGGTGCCCCCGAGAGCGGGGCCCAGGGCGGTGGAGTGGAGGGCGATGACGGCCTTGAGGCCGCTCTCGCGGTCCTGGCAGAGCACGACCTGCTCATGGCCGCCCTGGTCGGACGTGAACAGGCTGTGCAGGACGCCGTCGGCGGCGCCGGAGAGAGGACGTACGTCAGTCACGGTGGTGACTCCATATGTCGCGTCGGTCGCCCTCCTTTGGGGTGGCGGAGGGCCGGTTGGGACGAGGGTAGGGCCTGGAAAGCCCGCGGACGGGTCCCGTGCCGAGGATCACCCTCCCGTGGTCCGGCGCCGTGGGACGATTTGGACCGTATGGGGAGGGCGCCCGTCAACTCCCCCTTCTCCAGCGGCTTGAGGGAGCGAGCGTGGGCCTGGCATCGTCGGTGACCGTCCCGTACGCGGCATACCTGCGGGTCTACGAGCCGCTGGCGGCGTTCCCCGAACCGGAGCGCTCGCACTGGGCCCGCTACGCCCGCCGGACGGGCCTGCCCTCCGCCCAGGACGAACTGCGTCGCTCGCTGGCCGACTTGCTGCCCATCCCGCCCGTCCCGGTCCCGGTGCACGAGAGCGGGGACGCCTTCGTCGCGGTCGTGGACGGCGTCGTCTGCGTCTGTCCCTGGCGCACCCGGCTGCGCGGCTGGCTGGCGCTGGAGGAGCTCGCCGCGCGGCTGCCGGCGCCGGTGCTGGACGCGGCGCTGCCCCCGGTGGTCCGCCGCCAGGCGCAGGCGGACTACGAGCGCTGGCAGGAGCGGAACCCGGACGCCCGCCCGTGGATCCGCACCGCGACGTGGCAGGTGCCGCTGCGCTGGTTCGTCCTCTTCTCCGGCGAGGAGCGGGAGTACGGCAAGGGCGAGCCGGGCGGCGAGGAGGTCGCGCTCCGCTACCGCACCCCCATGGTCCAGGCCAGGCGCCGGGTCGCCCGGGGGCTGCGCACCCTCCGGGACGCCATAGAGGAGGGGCCGCTCATCGACGGCCTGGTAGATGTGGGGCGGTGGCTGGAGGAATTCCATCCGCGTTCGCTGGTCGAGCTGGACTACGGCGGGCTGGTGCATATGGTTCCGGAGGCACGGCTCGCCGAGGACCGCTCCGCGGCGGACACCGAGGAGGGCCTGGCGGCGCTGCGGGCGGGAGACGGGGCGCGGGCGGGCGAGGCGTACGAGCGGCTGACTGAGCGTTGGCGGGTCGTACGGGACCGCCAGTTCGCCAACTGAACGGGATCGGGGCGGCGGGTCTGGCAGGGTGTCTCCAGGACCTAGGTCCCGATCCGGGCCATTGCGGCAACCGTGACCTAACGCACTTTCGTCAGGTCTTGCGCCCATCACCCATCGCCGTGGCAAAATAGGACAAGGAGTCCGGGAAGGGCTCCTTCCGTCCAACTAAGGGCGGATAGATCGGTATTGCACTCCTTGGCGGGTCTGGTGACCCCTGATCCCGCTGTGACTGATCGTCACGGTGGCGTGACTGTCCGCTATGGCACGGTCGGTCGGCTTCCGTCGAGGTTGAACACCTGAGAGGGCAATTCCATCGGTTTGGCCGACGTGGCTGGACAGATGGTGTAGTTGTAGTGCCGAGGACAAGCCGTTCGTCCTATAACCGACTCGGCCCGCGTCCGCCATTTCGGGCAACGCGGGTCAAGGTGCAGAATTTAGAGGAAAGAACCGACGTGATGGTTCGGTTCTCCCGAGGAGGCCGCTCATGACCGCTCGCACCCCTGATGCCGAGCCGCTGCTGACCCCGGCTGAGGTTGCCACGATGTTCCGCGTGGACCCCAAGACGGTCACCCGCTGGGCCAAGGCAGGCAAGCTCACGTCCATCCGCACGCTCGGAGGACACCGGCGCTACCGCGAAGCGGAGGTCCGTGCCCTGCTGGCGGGCATTCCGCAGCAGCGCAGTGAGGCCTGAACAACTGAAATGACCGGGTGTTGACCGGGGCCCCCAACCCGGACGCCGCCCACTCAGGCACCACGCTTCACCAAGCAGCAAAACGACGAGGGCGCCTGCCCCAACAGGTTCCCTGCCCACCGACTTGGGCGAGTCGTCGATCGCGCTGGGCTCCGCCGGGCCCAGCGCGATCTTTTTATGTCTTCACCGTGCTGCTGCGCAGGCCCTCCGGGGCGGTGCAATTGCACATATTAAATTGACCGGCCGCCCGGAGGGCGTGAGTTCCCCATCCGCGGGAACTCTTTACGTGACTCCCGTCACAGTGCAGTTTTCTTGAATGCGTCGCGCTGCTGCGGTAATGAGGCCCGACTGCCGCGGGGGCGGCTGCCGTTGGCCGCGGTGCCGGCGGTGATGCCGGCCGTCAGGGAGCGTTCTGCTCGGACACTGCGTCGGCCGCCTCCTGGGCGAGCCGTAGGAGGCGGTGACAGACCGGGCAGTGTCTGGTCAGATGGCGGTAGCCCGACGCGGCCGCGAGGTGGGCGCGCAGCAACGCCCGCGTCTCGTGCCGAGCGGCGTCGGTGCGGGTGGTCGTGGGCATGGGGGCAGCACCTCCCACTGACTGGGTACCCCTGGCACGTGTCCCAGTCAAGGTCAAGTTGCAAGCCCACGTGTGAAAAGGCCCGGATCCGATGGATCCGGGCCTTCAACCAGTGCGGTCCTGGTGGGATTTGCTGTGTCCGACGGCGGCTCCGCCGCGGGCGCGGCCGCCCTGGACTCCCCGGCAAACAGCACGAAGCCCGCTCCCAGCGGGGGAAGCGGGCTCCGACTCGATGCGGTCCTGACGGGATTTGAACCCGCGGCCTCCACCTTGACAGGGTGGCGAGCACTCCAAACTGCTCCACAGGACCTTGCTGCACTTTCCGCTCTCGCGGCGTTGCGTGGATGACTCTACAGCAGGTCAGGGGGTGCGGTCGAACCCGATCACGCGGCCCGGGGGTGATCTACGGCACGAGGGCGTCGATCGCCTTCACGATCCGCTTGTCGGACACGGGGTGCGCGGTGCCGAGGGCGTGCGCGAAGTAGCTCACCCGCAGTTCCTCGATCATCCAGCGGATGTCGAGCGCCTCCTGCGGCACCGGACGGCCCTTGGGGAACTGCTCCAGGAGCCAGGCGTGCTCGTCCTGCATCTCCTTGACCTTGGCCATCCGGGTGCGGTCCCGCTCGGCGTTGGTGGGCAGCTGGGTCAGCCGCCGGTCGACCGCCACCAGGTAGCGCATGAGGTCGGGCAGCCGGCGGACCCCGTGGGCGGTCACGAAACCGGGCTTGATGAGCGCGGCCAGCTGTTCCTTGACGTCCGTCAGGGACGTGAGCAGGACCGGGCTCGTCGTCGCCTTCAGGCGGCGCTCGCACGCCTGCCAGGCGGCCAGCACCTCCTGGACCTTGCGGACGGTGTCCAGCGTGGCGTCCATGATGTCGGCGCGCACGGCGTCGAAGAGCTTGCGGAAGGACTCCTCGTCCCACGCGGGGCCGCCGTGCGCCGCGATCAGCTTGTCGGCGGAGGCCGCGACGCAGTCCTCGAACAGCGCCGGGATGGAGCCGTGCGGATTGCGGGACAGGGCGAGCTTCTGCTGGTTGCCGAGCCTGTCCTGGGTGAACTTGGCCGGGTTCGACGGCAGGTTGAGCAGGATCAGCCGGCGGTTGCCGCGCCACATCGCCTCGCGCTGCTCGGGCTCGGTGTCGAAGAGCCGCACCGCCACCGAAGAGCCCTCGTCGACCAGGGCCGGATAGGCCTTGACGGGCTGGCCCGAGCGGCGGGTCTCGAAGGTGCGCGGCAGGGTGCCGACGGTCCACTGGGTGAGCCCCGACCGCTGCTCCGGGCCCGCGGCGGCCGTGCCGCCGGCCGGACCGGCTGCGGTGCGCTTCCCGGACGCCGCCTGCTCGAAGGCCTTGTTGATCGCGGCCTGCGTCTTCGGCTTGAGCAGGAGCCGCAGCGCCTCCAGGTCCTTGTCCTCGGCGATCTTCCGGCGCCGCTCGTCCACGACCCGGAACGTGATCTTCAGGTGGTCCGGGACCCTGGCCGGGTCGAAGTCCTCGGCCTCCATCCGCACGCCCGTCATCCGGTGCAGATCGCGCGCCAGGGCGGCCGTCAGCGGCCCCTGCAGCGGGACGGCGCCGTCGAGGAACCGCGCGGCGAAGTCCGGCGCCGGGACGCAGTTCCGCCGGATCGGCTTGGGCAGCGAGCGGATCAGCTCCGTCACCAGGCCCTCGCGCAGACCGGGGATCTGCCAGTCGAAGCCCTCGGCCGAGACCTGGTTGAGCACCTGGAGCGGAATGTGGACGGTCACGCCGTCCGCGTCCGCGCCGGGCTCGAACTGATAGGTCACCCGGAACTTCAGGGCACCCTGGCGCCACGAGTCCGGATAGTCGGCCTTGGTGACCGCCTCGGCGTTCTCGTTGATGAGCATGGAGTGCTCGAAATTGAGCAACTCCGGCTCCTCGCGCCGCTTGTTCTTCCACCAGGAGTCGAAGTGGGCGCCGGAGACGACGTGTTCGGGCAGCCGCTGGTCGTAGAAGTCGAAAAGCGTCTCGTCGTCCACGAGGATGTCGCGGCGCCGCGCACGGTGCTCCAACTCCTCGACCTCGCCGAGGAGTTTCCGGTTGTCGTGGAAGAACTGATGGTGCGTCCGCCAGTCGCCCTCGACGAGCGCATTGCGGATGAACAGGTCCCGGCTGGTCTCCGCGTCGATCCGCCCGTAATTGACCTTCCGCTCGGTCACGATCGGCACGCCGTAGAGCGTCACGCGCTCATAGGCCATCACGGCGGCCTGCTTCTGCTCCCAGTGCGGCTCGCTGTAGGTGCGCTTGACGAGGTGCTGGGCGAGCGGCTCGATCCAGTCCGGCTCGATACGGGCGTTGACGCGCGCCCAGAGGCGGGAGGTCTCCACCAGCTCCGCCGACATGATCCAGCGCGGCGGCTTCCGGAAGAGCGCCGAACCGGGGAAGACCGCGAACTTGGCGCTGCGGGCGCCCAGATACTCGTTCTTGGCTGTTTCCTTCCCGCCCTCCCCCCCGGCGTTCTTCAGGCCCAGATGCGACAGCAGACCCGCCAGCAGCGACTGATGGATCCGCTCCGGCGCCGCGTCCTCCTCGGCGAGATGGATCCCCATCTGCTTGGCGACCGTGCGCAGCTGCGAGTAGATGTCCTGCCACTCGCGTATCCGCAGGTAGTTCAGATACTCCGACTTGCACATGCGGCGGAAGGCCGAGGACGACAGAGCCTTCTGCTGCTCGCGCACGTAGCGCCAGAGGTTGAGGAAGGCGAGGAAGTCGCTCGTCTCGTCCTTGAAGCGCGCGTGCTGCTGATCGGCCTGCTGCTGCTTGTCCGAGGGCCGCTCGCGCGGGTCCTGGATGGACAGCGCGGCCGCGATCACCATGACCTCGCGGACACAGCCGTTGCGGTCGGCCTCCAGGACCATCCGGGCCAGCCGGGGGTCCACCGGAAGCTGCGCGAGCTTGCGCCCGAGCGGGGTGAGCCGCTTCTTCGGATCCTTCTGCTCGGCGTCGACCGCGCCCAGCTCCTGCAGCAGGGCCACGCCGTCCTTGATGTTGCGGCGGTCCGGCGCGTCGATGAAGGGGAACTTCTCGATGTCGCCCAGGCCGGCCGCGGTCATCTGCAGGATGACGGACGCCAGGTTCGTCCGCAGGATCTCCGCGTCGGTGAACTCCGGCCGGGAGAGGAAGTCGTCCTCGGAGTACAGCCGGATGCAGATGCCGTCGCTCGTCCGGCCGCAGCGGCCCTTGCGCTGGTTGGCGCTGGCCTGGCTGACCGGCTCGATCGGCAGGCGCTGGACCTTCGTGCGGTGGCTGTAGCGGGAGATGCGCGCGAAGCCGGGGTCGATGACGTAGCGGATGCCGGGGACGGTGAGGGACGTCTCCGCGACGTTCGTGGCGAGAACGATCCTGCGCCCCGTGTGCCGCTGGAAGACCCGGTGCTGCTCGGCATGGGAGAGCCGGGCGTAGAGCGGCAGGATCTCGGTGAAGCGGAGCTTCCTCTTCTCCAGGGCGTCCGCCGTGTCCCGGATCTCCCGCTCGCCGGAGAGGAAGACCAGGACGTCGCCGTCGCCCTCGGCCTGCAGCTCGTCCACGGCGTCGCAGATCGCGGTGATCTGGTCGCGGTCGGCGTCCTCCGAACCTTGCTCCAGCAGCGGCCGGTAGCGCACCTCCACCGGATACGTACGGCCGCTGACCTCGACGATCGGCGCGTCGCCGAAGTGCCGCGAGAAGCGCTCGGGGTCGATGGTGGCCGAGGTGATGACGACCTTGAGGTCGGGGCGGCGCGGCAGCAGCTGGGCGAGGTAGCCCAGCAGGAAGTCGATGTTGAGGCTGCGCTCGTGCGCCTCGTCGATGATGATCGTGTCGTACTGGTGCAGCTCGCGGTCCGTCTGGATCTCGGCGAGCAGGATGCCGTCCGTCATCAGCTTGACGAGCGTGTCGTCGCCGACCTGGTCCGTGAAGCGGACCTTCCAGCCGACCGCCTCGCCCAGCGGCGTGCGCAGCTCCTCGGCCACCCGCTCGGCGACCGTGCGGGCCGCGATCCGGCGCGGCTGGGTGTGCCCGATGAGGCCCTTGACGCCGCGGCCCAGTTCCAGACAGATCTTGGGGATCTGGGTGGTCTTGCCGGAGCCCGTCTCGCCCGCGACGATCACGACCTGGTGGTCGCGGACGGCCGCCAGGATCTCGTCCTTCTTCTGGCTGACCGGCAGCTGCTCGGGATACGTGATGGCCGGGACGGCCGCGCGGCGGCCCTCGACGCGCAGTTCGGCCTCCGTGATCCCCTCGGTGATCTCGGCCAGCACGGCCGCACGGGCCTCGGGCTTGCGGATACGGCGCGCGCCGTCGAGCCGGCGCCCCAGCCGCTGCTGATCGCGGAGCGTCAGCTCGGGCAGGCGGCCGGAGAGGTCGGCGAAGGTGGCGAGGGCAGGCTGCGTAGACATACGGGATCCAGGATCGCACCAGCCGCCGCGAAGCGGCGAACGCATTTAGAGGTGCCCGGGAAAGCACTGAGCCCCCCGTCCGAAGACGAGGGGCTCGTTGTGGCTGGGGCCGGGGTCGAACCGGCGACCTTCCGCTTTTCAGGCGGACGCTCGTACCAACTGAGCTACCCAGCCACGCAATCCGCGAGGGATCGCAGCGGTCCTGACGGGATTTGAACCCGCGGCCTCCACCTTGACAGGGTGGCGAGCACTCCAAACTGCTCCACAGGACCAAGCGTGTGCGAGACAAGTCTCGCACAGGATCTTGCGTGCCCCCAACGGGATTCGAACCCGTGCTACCGCCTTGAAAGGGCGGCGTCCTGGGCCACTAGACGATGAGGGCTGTTGGCCCACCTTGTCGCTTCGCAGCGCCTCGGGGACGTGAGAAGCATATGGGATGCAGGGACCTAACGCCAAAACGGTTTGCCTTCGGCCTCCCGGGACGGCCTGCGGGCCGCCGGGTCCGGGCGCCGGAGGCCGTCGTGCCGGACAATGGCGGGCGTGCTGGAGATGACGCGCGAGGACTTCGAGGAACTGGTCGCCGAGGCCCTGGACCGGATCCCGCAGGAGCTGACGCGGCTCATGGACAACGTCGCGGTGTTCGTCGAGGACGAGCCCCCCGCCGCGGACCCCGAGCTCCTCGGGCTCTACGAGGGGACGCCGCTGACCGAGCGCGGCGAGTGGTACGCGGGCGTGCTGCCGGACCGCATCACGATCTACCGGGGCCCGACCCTGCGGATGTGCGCCACGCGGGAAGAGGTCGTCCACGAGGCGGAGGTGACGGTCGTTCACGAGATCGCCCACCACTTCGGGATCGACGACGAGCGGCTGCACGCGCTGGGCTACGGGTGACGGGGCCCGGGTGAGGGGCGCCGGGCGGCGGCTTGTTCGGGTCGCGCCGCGGCGGGCTGCGCGTGTCCTGTGCGGGGCGGGGCCAGTTGGGCAGGTCGCCTGTCCCCCTGCGACCCGAAGGCGGTCCCCATGCGCGTACCTTCAGCGCACTCGGCACTCACCCGCATCGCGGCCGTGGCCGTCACGGCCATGGCGCTCGGCGGCTGCATGAGTGTGAGCGACCCGGGCCGCCCCGCGCCCTCGGGCACGGGCAGGCAGCGCGAGTCGGGTCCGCAGGTGGACGGCGCGGTGCGGCTGCCGGGCGACCGGCCGGGCCGTACGGACGCCAAGGCGCTCAGGAGCGCGAGCGGCAGCCCCTCGGCCAAGGGCGGCCGGTCCGCCTCGCCGTCGGCCGAGGTGTCCGCCACCCCCGGCGTGTCGCCGCCCGCCGCGCGCCCGGGCAAGCCCGCGCCGTCGAAGTCGCCCGGAGGCCAGACGGCTCCCGGCCGCCCGACCCCGCCCCCGGACCGGCCGCCCACACCGCCGGCCGGCCCGCCGTCCTCGCCCGTGTCCCCGCCGCCGCAGTCGTCGGCCCCGCCGTCCCCGCAGCCGGGCCCGCAGGCCGGGCCGGCGTCGTAGGGCGTGTCCGGTGGGCCGGTGCGGGCCGGACTGTGGCGCAGGCCATGAGCAGGCGGCTTGCGCCGGACGGCCGGAGGTGCGTATGGTGGTAGATCGTTTGATCCCATTTGCCCGGCGCCTGACAGAAGCGCGCCGTGTGGCGCGTTCCTTACCTTGCCGTGGCTGACCGCATAGAGGCGGTCGTTTGCGAAAGCCGACACGGAGCTTGGGCGCGTGCCGAAACTCCGGAAGGTTTCGCATTTCGCATGTCCATTTCCACTGACCAGACCGTCATGCCCGCCACGGACGAGACCGTCCTCGACGAGCTCGAGGCCGCCGCCGAGGCGACCGACGTCACCGAGGCCCCCGAGGCCGCCGAGCCGACCGTCACCTTCGCCGATCTCGGCCTGGACGACGCGGTCGTCCGCAAGCTCGCGCAGAACGGCGTGACGACCCCCTTCCCGATCCAGGCCGCGACCATCCCGGACGCCCTGGCCGGCAAGGACATCCTCGGCCGTGGCCGCACCGGCTCCGGCAAGACCCTCTCCTTCGGCCTGCCGCTGCTGTCCACCCTGGCCGGCGGCCACACCGAGAAGAAGCGCCCGCGCGGCCTGATCCTCACCCCGACCCGTGAGCTGGCGATGCAGGTCGCCGACGCCCTCCAGCCGTACGGCGACGTGCTCGGCCTGAAGATGAAGGTCGTCTGCGGCGGTACGTCCATGGGCAACCAGATCTACGCCCTGGAGCGCGGCGTCGACATCCTTGTCGCCACCCCGGGCCGCCTGCGCGACATCATCGACCGCGGCGCCGCCTCGCTCGACAAGGTCCAGGTCGCCGTCCTCGACGAGGCCGACCAGATGGCCGACATGGGCTTCCTGCCCGAGGTCACCGAGATCCTCGACCAGGTGCCGACCGGCGGCCAGCGCCTGCTGTTCTCCGCGACGCTGGAGAACGAGATCGACACCCTGGTCAAGCGCTACCTGGTCGACCCGATCACGCACGAGGTCGACCCGTCGGCCGGTGCCGTCACGACCATGACCCACCACGTCCTCGTCGTGAAGCCGAAGGACAAGGCGCCGGTCACCGCCGCCATCGCCGCCCGCAAGGGCCGCACCATCATCTTCGTCCGCACCCAGATGGGCGCCGACCGCGTCGCCGAGCAGCTGCTCGACGCCGGTGTGCGCGCGGACGCGCTGCACGGCGGCATGACCCAGGGCGCGCGCACCCGCGTCCTGGAGGACTTCAAGGGCGGCCGCGTCAACGTCCTGGTCGCCACCGACGTCGCCGCCCGCGGCATCCACGTCGACGGCATCGACCTGGTCCTCAACGTCGACCCCGCCGGCGACCACAAGGACTACCTGCACCGCTCCGGCCGCACGGCCCGCGCCGGCCAGTCCGGCACGGTCGTCTCGCTGGCCCTGCCGCACCAGCGCCGCCAGATCTTCCGCCTGATGGAGGACGCGGGCGTCGACGCCTCGCGCCACATCGTCGGCGGTGCCGGCGCCTTCGACGAGGACGTCGCCAAGATCACCGGCGCGCGTTCCCTCACCGAGGTCCAGGCCGACTCGGCCGCCAACGCCGCCAAGCAGGCCGAGCGTGAGCTCGCCGGCCTCAACCGCGAGCTGGAGCGCGCCCAGCGCCGCGCCACGGAGCTCCGCGAGGAGGCCGACCGCCTGCTGGCCCGCGCCGCCCGCGAGCGCGGCGAGGACCCGGAGGCCGCCGTCGCCGCCGCGGCCGAGGAGGCCGCTGCCGAGGCCGCCAAGGAGGAGGCCGCCGCTGCCGTCCCCGAGCCGCGCCAGGCGTCGTCCTTCGAGCGCCGCGACGACCGGGGCAACTTCGAGCGCCGGTCGGGCGGTTTCCGCCGCGACGACCGTCGTGACGAGCGCCGTGACGACCGCCGCGAGGAGCGTGGCGGCTTCCGTCGCGACGACCGCCGTGACGACCGCTCGGGCGGCTTCCGTCGCGACGAGCGCCGTGACGACCGCGGTGGCTTCCGCCGTGACGACCGTCCCTCCGGCGGCTTCCGTCGCGAGGAGCGCCGTGACGACCGTCGCGATGACCGCCGTGACGACCGTGGCGGCTTCCGTCGCGACGACCGCCCGTCCGGTGGCTTCCGCCGTGACGACCGCCCGTCCGGTGGCTTCCGTCGCGACGAGCGCCGTGACGACCGCGGTGGCTTCCGTCGCGACGACCGTCCCTCCGGCGGCTTCCGCCGTGACGACCGTCCGTCCGGTGGCTTCCGCTCCGGCGGCAGCGACCGCCCGTTCAACCGCGACCGTCGCGACGACCGTCCGTCCGGTGGCTTCCGCTCCGGTGGCGGCGACCGTCCCCACGGCCGTCGTGACGACCACCGCGGCGCCGGCTTCGACCGCCGCGCCGACAAGCCGCGCTGGAAGCGCAACGGCTGATCCCCGCAACTGATCTGAGGGCCCGTACGGCACGCCGATGCCGTACGGGCCCTCGTGTTTTCGGCCGTCCGTGCAACTGCATGGGCCATAACGACTCGGGCTCCGGCGGTCGGCCGGGCTATGCTGCGGGTGCGGGCCGTTAGCTCAATTGGCAGAGCAGTGGACTTTTAATCCATTGGTTGTGGGTTCGAGTCCCACACGGCCTATCAGACCCTTCGGGGTTGGGACCCCCGTTGACCCAGGTCAACGGGGGTTCTTCGTTCTCTGAGGTCAGCCCGGTGGGGGCCGTAGGCGCCGCTGGAGGGGCCTCGCTGGGAACGGATTGGGAACTTGGGTCGTGGGTCTCGTCCTGGGTGGGCAGGGGCTTGGCTGGCCCCTTGTGGCGCCGTGGGACAAGTGATGCGGCTCTCTCTGCCGCGTCTCGGCCTACCCCGCCGAGCAGGTGCGAGTATGTGTCGGACGTGATCGCGATGCCCGAGTGGCCGAGCCGTTTCGACACGATCGCCATTTCGACGCCGGCCGCGAGCATGAGCGATGCCTGCCCGTGGCGCAGGTCGTGCAGCCGTACGCGGCGCAGTCGGCGGCGCTGCTCGTCCGGCAGGTGTGCGTCGTCCTCGAACCGCACCTCGTCCACCAGAGCGACGAACAGCTTCGTCACGTCGTCGGGCCGCAGCGGGGCGCCGTCCTCGCGGGCGAAGACGAGACCGTGGTCGCTGTACGCCTTCTTCCAGTCGCGGCGTTCCTGGTCCTGCCGCAGCTTGTGCGACAGCAGCGCCCCGACCGTGGTCTCGTCGAGGTCGATCACGCGATCCTCGCCGCTCTTCGTCTTGGGCTTGGAGAAGGAGACGCCGAGGTGGCCTTGATCACAGTACGGGCAGGGAGCGGGTGGCATCTTGCGCTTCTTGCGCCCGCTCTCCTGCACGATCTGCTGCCGTACGACGATGACCCGCTGCGCGAGGTCGATGTCGTCCCAGCGCAGGCCGCACGCTTCGCCACGGCGCATCCCGGTGCCGGCGATGACCTCGTACATGGCGCCGAGGCGGTGTGTGCCGATGTGGTCCAGGAAGACGCCGAGCTCGGCGGGCTCCCACGGGGTCACCTTCGGGCGAGCCGATACGGGCAGTTCGACACCCTTGGCCGCGTTGGAGCTGACGAGGTGCTGTTTCTGGGCGGTCGAGAGTGCGCTGCGCAGTGTTGCGTGTATGCGGCGCACGGTCGCCGCCTTGCGCTTTCCGTCGGCTACCTCGGCGAGCAGCTTGTCGACGTGCGGCGGACGCAGGTCGCGTAGGCGTATACGCCCGAGGTGCGGCACGAGGTAGTCGTCTATGTGATGCCGGTAGGCCCGGAGCGTCGAAGGGCGCCGGCCTGCGCGCTCTTTCAGCCCCAGCCACTTGCGCAGCCACTGCTCGACGGTCTGCCCATCGTCGTGGGCGTACGTGCCTTCGCCGACACGGGCGAGCAGGGCATTCAATTCGCGCTCGGCATCGTCTGCCGTGGCGAATCCGCCCTTCTTCAGCTGCTGTCGCTTACCTTCCTTGTTCAGCCCGACATCGGCGGCGTAGTACCACGATCCGTGTGCCTTCTTGCAGTTCTTGCGTCTGCCCTTGGCGTCGTACTGCGCGGGGCACTGGCACCGCTTGAACACGTGGCCTTTGATGGTTAATCCCCCCTTTTGTTCGATATTCAGTCATTCTTGGCCGTGTCGTCTCCCGATGGCTCGGGGAACAACTTCGCCATGACGCCTCGAAGCTCTATGCCGCTTTCGCTAAGCAGGTCATTCGCTTCGACGAGCTGAAGCAAGACCTGCTCTTGTTCAGCCTTTGCCACTCGCTCGCGTGTGATGGCGTCCTCCATGCGGAGCTTGGTCGCCGCGAGCAGAGCCAGGGACAACCGCGCTGCCTGCGCGGACTGAAGGTCTTCCGGGCCCCCCGATGCGTAGGGCAGAAGATCGTTGACCGTCACTCCGAAGTAGTCGGCGAGGGCGTACGCCTCGTTTACTCGCACCGGCCGTCGTCCGGCTTCAGTCTTGGCGACGGTCGTCTGCTGCCACTTAAAGCCAGCCCGTTGCATGAGGCGGGCGAGCTCATCTTGCGAGTGCCCCCACTGCTCCCGCAGCTCGCGGACCCGCCGGCCGAGATGCTCCTCAGGAGTCGGGCCCTCACCGTATGGCGTGTCGCGCTCGGTCTTCCATCGGTTCACGAGCTCGTGCATCTCGCGCGTCACTTCAGAAGTGTCCTGCTCCGTCGGCTCGGGCTGTTCCGTTGGCTGGCGTTTAGGCGTCACGGGAATGGAGCGTACATGCCCATTGAGGTTGACGCCATCGCGATCAGCATGGAAGTCTCTCGAAGCATGATTGGAAAATCCTCAGAGGGGCTGACTGGTGGTCGGTACTTCACCACACGGGAAGTGGCGGAGCGGTACCGGACCGCAGCGAGCACCGTGCGCTACTGGCGGCATATCGCCTACGGGCCCAAGGGCGTCAAAGTCGGCCGACGCGTGCTCTACCACGAGTCAGAGCTGCTCAGGTTCGACGCCAAGCTGTCCGCTCAGGCCGGTGCCCAGGAGGCGGCCCAGTGAGCGCGCTCACACGTGCCGAGCTTCTCGCGCTCCCCGCGGCGGTCGATCTGGTCACCGCGGGGCGTGCTCTGTCTCTTGGCCGATCGAAGGCGTACGAACTCGCTCAGCGCGGTGAGTTTCCCGTCCGACTCCTTCGCCTCGGCAACGCCTACCGCGTTCCGACCGCCGAACTGCTCGACCTGCTCGGCGTCCGCCCGGGAGACGAGATCGGGCCTCGGCCCGGGGTTGCAGCCCCGGCCGAGGCCCTCGGAACCCCCAGCACTGCCCAGCTTTGAACAGCACGGCGGCGCGAGGTAATGCCCACACCGCGCCGCCAGTAAGGAAGCTCCATGTTCGAGCGTACCGAGTACGTCTCTGCCCCACCCGGCTCGGCCGCGGCACCTCTCGCCATCGCGGACGCCGCGTACTACTCCCTCATGCTGGCCGCGCTGCGGCAGTCCGCGCGAACTTCGCCCGATCGACGCCTGCCCGCCGTGCGGGCCTCGCGGCGCGCGGACGAGATCGGGGATGCCCTCGCCGCCGCGGCGGCCCAGGTACTCGGCGAGACCGGCATGCCTGGCACCCCTCGCGAACTGCTCGCTGAGCAGTACCTGCGAATGGTCATGCGGCACTGTGGCGAGTACCTGCGCGCCCTCATGCATGCCGCCGAAGAGAAAGGCGAGGATTCCGCCCAGGCGCTTGGCCACGGCGCCGCCATCCTGCGCAGCATTGCGAAGCACGCCCGCCCTACCGGGGCCGCCCAGTGACCGACACCGAGAACACGCACGAGCGGTGCGTCGAGCACGTGCTCGGGCTCGCCGCGCGCGGCATGCACGTCTTCCCCCTCCGCCCCAACGACAAGAGGCCCGCGATCAAGAATTGGCAGCAGCGGGCCACCACCGACGAGGCACCCATCGCCCGGGCCTGGTCGCACGGCCCCTATGGCGTCGGCATCGCCTGCGGCCCGTCCCGTCTCGTCGTGGTCGACCTTGATACGGCCAAGGGCGACACCCCGCCCGACGAGTGGGCCTTGCCCGGAATCACCGACGGCGCTGACGTCCTGGCAGAACTGCATGACCGGCACACGGCTCGTTGGCCGTTCGGCACTACGCCGAGCGTCCGTACTGCCTCGGGCGGCATGCACCTCTACTACCGCGCGCCCGCCAACCGCGAGATCCGCAACAGCGCGGGGCGCGTGGGCTGGAAGATCGACGTACGTGCGGCAGGCGGGTACGTCGTCGCGCCCCCCTCGATCGTGGCCGGCTCTCCGTACAAGTGGACGACCGGCCTAGACGTCGAGCCTGCGGGACTGCCCGGCTGGCTCGCCGCACTCGCGACACCGCACACCGAGCAGCCGACGCCGGCAGCCCTGCCGCTTCTCGGACGCCGCAACGGGCACGGCTACGGCGCTGCGGCGCTGCGCGCCGAGATCGACGCAGTCCGAACGGCAACCCCTGGGATGCGGAACGACACCCTGCACCGCGCCGCCTTCAACCTCGGCACACTCGCCGGCCGAGGTGACCTTGCCCCCGCCGAGATCGTCGACGAGCTGCTCGCCGCGGCAGCAGCGATCGGCCTCGGCTCGACCGAAACGGAGAAGACCATCACCTCGGGCCTGCGCGCCGGAATGCACCACCCGAGAGGGGCCGCTGTATGACTGCCCCGACCGCGCGTGAGCGCATCCTCGCTGCCGTCCCCGACTCCCCGAGCGAGGCCGCTGTGCCCGTACCCACCACGTGGCAGCGGGTCGACCTCGGTCCTGTGCTCGACGGCACCCGCACCCCGCCGCAGCCCACCATCGGACGCCGCGACGACGGCGCCGGCCTCTTCTACCCCGGCCGCTTGCACAGCATCTTCGCCGAGCCCGAAGCCATGAAGACATGGCTCGCGCTCACCGTCGCGACCGCCGAACTCGCCCTCGGCAACGCCGTGGTGTACCTCGACTTCGAGGACGAAGAGGGCGGCATCGTCTCGCGTCTGCTCGCCCTCGGCGCGCCCGCGACCGACATCGCCGAACGGTTCCACTACTTCCGCCCCGACGGCCCGTTCGGGGACGCAGGCCGCGCCGCCCTGGCCCCGTACCTGACCGAACCGACGACCTTTGCGGTTGTGGACGGCGTCACTGAAGCCATGGGCATGTTCGGGCTCAAGCCCAAGGATGACACCGACGTCGCCGGATTCTGGCGCATCCTGCCGCGGTGGCTCGCCGAGCAGGGGCCGGCCGTGCTGCTGCTCGACCACGTCAACAAAGACCGCGAGAACCGCGGCCGATGGGCGACCGGCTCGCAACACAAGCTGTCCGGCCTCAACGGCTGCGCATTCGTGTTGGAGAACATCACGCCCCTTGCACCCGGCCAGACCGGCAAGTCCCGCATGCGCGTCGCCAAGGACCGCCCCGGATTGGTCCGCAAGAACGCGCTACCAGGCAGCAACGGCGCACTGCACTGGTTCGCCGACTTCGTCGTCGAGTCCCAACTCGACGGCTCGGCAATGGTGAGCATGCCTGCGCCCGTGCAGCACGAGGGGTCATTCCGCCCCACCGCGCTCATGAAACGAGTCTCAGACGCCCTCAGCGTCGCCAGGGAGCCGCTCAGCGTGCGCGGCGTCCTCGACCGCGTGTCGGGCAAGCAAGACGCCGTACGTCGCGCGCTCGCGCTTCTGGTCGACGAGGGATACGTGAGTCAGACGCCCGGCGCCCGCAACGCCCAGCTGCACGAGCTGAAGCGTCCGTTCACCGACTCCAACGACTGAACCGTACGACCGTGTCCCACCGTGGCCGACCGTATCCCCGGCCACGGTCGGCCCGACCGTATGACCGTGTCCCAGTGTCCCTATAGGGGACACGGTCATACGGGCCACGGTCGCCCCTCGGCACAGCCCCCGGGACACGCTCACCGTTGCCCGCTCACGCGATGCCCGTGCACAGCCGGGCCGCACCCAAACCCCGCCCGATGTCGCTCCGCGACGTTCCCTGTCTCGCGCGCATGCGCGTAGGAAGGAAACCACCCGTGAAAGGCCGCCCCGCAGCCGTTCTTGCCCTCGCCCAGGGCGAGCCCACCAGCGCCGCCGCCAAGTCCGCCGGCGTCACCACCCGCACTGTTGAGCGGTGGTGCGCCGACCCTGAATTCGCCCTCGACGTGCGCAACACCCGAACCGAGCTGCTGAACGCGGCCGTTGGGCAGCTCGCCGCGGGCGCAGTCGAGGCCGTCGCCACGCTCCGCGCCGCCATGGCCAACCCCGATGAGAAGGGACACGTCCGCGTACAGGCCGCCCGGTCCCTGCTCGACGCTCTGCTGCCGCTCCGCGAATCGCTCGACCTCGAACAGCGCCTCGCCGCCCTCGAATCCACCCGCACCGGACAGGAGTGGTGACCATGCCCCGCCGCCCACGCCACGGCCTTGCCGACCGGCTGCGCGCTCAGGAACAGCGCAGCACGACCAACCGCACCATCACCCTGGACGACGGAACCACCGTCACTGTGCCCGGCCGGGCATGCATCGATGTGCCCGCCGAGGCACTCGCCATCCTGCGTGCCCGCGGAGAAGGCGTTGAGCCGCCCGAGCCGTCCGGGCTGCTGCGTCTGCTCGCCCGCGCCACCGATCCGGGCGACGCGATGATCTGGGGCGCAGCCGTCCAGTTCGCCCGCCTCGCCCTTGACGCCCCCGACCACGGGGGCGCCGATGGGTAGCCGACTCCGTTCCCAGCACGTTCCCAACCCCTCTTTGACCAGCGACGATGAGGCTCCCAGCGGATATCAAATGCGCTGGAATCGCGGCCCGGAAGGCACCTGCTGGCTGCTGCGTGCCGACGGTTCGGTCATCGTTCCGGCTGTGGTCGCAGGCGACGTGCTGCGGGCCCTCGTACGTGATCTAACGGTGCGTGTGCGCGCCGACGGGGGCGAGTTGGCACCCGGCGTCCGCCGACTGCTCTACGCCCTGCACACGGCCACACAGCGCTCCGACGCGCTCGACTCCGTCACCGTGTCGTCTGACTCTGCCGCTACCGGAACCGAGCCCAGCTCGTCGGGCACGGTGGCTGTAGCCGAGGCCGCCGCCCTCATGGGCTGCACGCCCCGCCACGTCCGCGCCCTGATCGCCGCCGGCCGACTCCCCGCGCAGCGCGTCGGCGCCCGGGTGTGGGCCATCGACGCCGACGCTCTCGACCGCTACCGCCACCACCGACAAGGAGAACCCGCACCATGACCACCACGACCACCGACCGGCCCACCGCTGCGCCCGCGGTCGAGCAGGCCGAGCAGGAAGCCGCCGAGGCCGAGCAGTTGCTCGTCGCGCTGGAGGAACGCGTACGCGACGGTGACGCGCGCGTCACCGCGCAGCAGCTCGCCGACGCGCGCGAACTCGGCAGGTTCGCCAAGCTCCGCGCCGAAGCCACCCGCCGCAAGGCCCACCGTGCCGCCGCCGAGGCCGCCGAGCGGCAGCGCGCCGACCACCTCGACCAGGCCGCCGCCATGGCCACACCCGGCGGACCGCTCGACCCCAGCACCCTTGCAGCCGCGTATGCCACGGCGCGTGACGCAGTGCGCGCGTTCCTCACCGCATCCGAGGCGTACAACGTCGGCATTGCCGAGGCCGCGAGGCTGCTCGCCGCCGCCGACGTGCCCGACAGCACCTACGGCGACCGCCCCGAGCCCGGAGTCATGGCCCGGTGGGGCACGCGCGCGCTCCGCCTTGCCGACGGAACCACCATCAACACCACGGGCACGGCGCTGCGCCTCGCCGTCATGCTCGACGACCTCGACCGCGAGTTCAGCGGAATACCGACCGGTGACTACCAACCGCCCTTCACCCGCGCGCCGCTCGCCGAGCAGGCCGACCGGGGACGCGACACCCACCCGCAACTGCACGCCCTCGCCGCCGCGCAGAACGGAGACACGAAGTGACCACACGCCCGCACATCACCGAGGACAACCGCCACCAGGCCGAGTCCGCCCCGCACCCCCGCACCGAACCGAGCGAGCACTACATGTCGCCCGCCTACCGCCGATGGGCCGAGCAGGTCGAACAGGCCGCCCGCCCGCCGGCCGACACCTTCACTCTGCCGACGACCCCGGCCGAGCTGGACACCCTCGGCTACACCGACCGCGTACGCGTCTACACCACCGACCGCGCCTTGTACGACCGCCTCACCAGCCGCAGCGCCGCATAACGACGCCCCGCACCGCCGCCCACGCCCAACCCCTGACAAGGAGCCCCCGGCCTTGATCACCACCGTTCACCGCTCCCAGTGGGACGACAGCACCCCTGACGACCGCCGCATCCCGTGGCGCAAGGTCACCGCGCCCGACGCCCGATCCGGACCGCTGAGCACCCACCCCACGATGAGTGAGCGAGGCATGGTGCACACCGCCCCGTGGTGGGTCGACGGCACCCTCTACACCGACAACGCGCGATGGCTCGACTTCATCCGCGACCAGGCCCATACATCCGGCGAGACCTTCGGCGAACAGGCCGCGCCCGAGGGACCGCCCGCTGGCCACCTCGCCGAGGTCGAAGCCATGCGCCGCTACGCCGAGCTGCACGGCCTCGCCCATGCGCAGATCCCGCGCCTCGACGCCAACAACCGCCCACTTCACATCCGTCTTTACTGAACAATCCGTATTTAAAGGGGAGTTGACTCCATGCCTGCCCTCACCGGCCCCGACTACATCGACGCCAACGCCGCCACTCACCGACTCAAGCAGACCCGCAAAACCGAACTTGTCGAACTGCGCCAGCGCCTAGACGACGCACTCAGCAAGGCCCGCACTTCCCGAGACCCCGACCTGACCGACGAGGCCAACGCACACCGCCGCGCCGACATGGAGCGCGCCGCTCGTAAGCAAGCCGCCGCCGACCTCGACCGCATCGAGCGCGAGACCAACGCCGCCACGGCCCTCGTACGGTCTGTCGCCGACAAGGCCACCGCAGCCCCAGCGGCGGGGCCGGCCGAGCAGCTACTCGCCGAGACCCGGCAGGCCCGCGCATGGGACCGCGCCCGCGCGCTGCTCGACGCCGGGCGCACCGTGCCCGACGTGACCGCCGATGCCGACCTCGACACCCTGCACGCGCTGCGCGCCGAACTGCCCACCTACCTCGCCACGCAGCGCACCAAGCCCCGAGGCATGGCCGCCGCCCAGTTCACCGAGCCCGACCCCGCCCGCCACATGCAGACAGTCGAGCGCGCCCTCGTCGACCGCCTGCCCAAGCCCCAGGGCGCCGCGCTGCGCGCCCGCCTCGACCTCGAAGCCCTCGAACCCGGCCTCCGCGAAACCCTCGCCGGACTACGCCGCGAAGCCGACGGCACCGCCGACGAAAACAACGGCCTGCGCTCCGCCATCGCCGCCCGCCTCGCCGACCAACAGGCCGCGTAGACGCCATCCACCGCGCCGCTTCGGGCAAGCTGCATAACCGAGGCCCTGCCCCATCCTGCTGAGCGATGACGTGGCGGGGCCTTCCCGAGGAACCTTCCGATGGTGCACAACCCGTTCGAATGGGTAGGTGCCTGTGCGAGCCGCGCGCCCGTCGGCTCGGCGTACCGTGGTGCGAGGAGGTAGCGGCATGGAAACCGAAGTTCGAGAGAACATCAAGAAGTACAGGCGCGCGGCCGGGATGAGCCAAGAAGACTTGGCCGAGGCATCTGGGCTTTCTTCCCGTACGGTTCAAAAAGCCGAACAGGGCGGAGAAGTAAGGACGGAGACGCTTCACGCAATCGCCCGCGGGCTCGGCGTCCCTACCTCGGTTCTGTTTGAGGCTGGTTCGCCGGCTCCGGTGGTCGGAGGCGAGTCGACTCGACAGGGCCTTGTCTCGCTTCGGACGGTGCTCATGCCCCCGGTGGGTGTAGATGGCGTAGTCCGGGAACGACCCGTTAGCACAAGAGAGTTGGCCGCACTCCGTCGCTCAATCATGGACACTCACGCCCTCTATCGGGCTGATGAGTTCACCTCAGTTGCCAAGAACCTGCCCGAGTTGCTGTCACAGGCAGACTCTGCGGCGCAAGCCTCAGACGGGGACGACCGGCAGCACGCCGTCTTGACGCACTGCCTGGCTCTGTTGGTGGCAGGCAAGTACCTCACGCAGGTACGGCAGTACGACATCGCGTACCACGCCCTCGCCGAGGGGATTCGCCTCGCTCGCGAGTCCGGCAACCGGCAGACCGCCGCAACCGGCGTTGTGGGTATGTGCTGGCTCCTGCTCCGACAAGACCGGTTCGCCGAGTGCTACCGCCTTGCAGCAACGACGGCGGAGCTCATGGAACCTCGCATGACCGAGTCCGACAACGGGCGCGTCGGACTCTGGGGTGAACTCTGGATGCGCGCGGCTGCCGCAGCCATTCGCGACAACCGAACCGAGGACGCCAAGGCCGCGCGAAAGATGGTGGCACGGGCCGCCGCCGGCATGGACCGGGAAGACCAGTCCTTTCCTGTCACTTGGGGCGGTTTTGGTCCTGTTACAGCAGCAATCAAGTCTATTGAGGACTGCCTAGTAAGCGGCCACAGCCCGAGCGACGCACGGGCCGTGCTACGCCGCTCGGATGATGGCGTCCTTTCCAGCGGGGCCCTTAAGAAACTCGGTAAGCCGCAAGGGGCTAACTGGGCGCGGCACCGTCTCGACGTTGCGAAGGCCCACGCGCTACTCGGTTCGCACCAGGATGCAACAGAGGAGCTTCTGAGCATCAAGGCCGAGCGAGGCGAGTGGGTGAGGCATCAACCCATGGCGCGGCGAGTGATGGCCGACGTACTCAAGTCCCGCAAGAGGACGCTCAGTCAAGACATGCGGGACATGGCCGCCTACCTGGAGGTTGTCGAGTAAGTCACACGTAGCGTGCGAGTTTGGTCGCGCTCCGTGCCAAACTCGCATGGCCCGCCCGTGGCCTGACGCCAAGCCCGAGCTTACGTTCCTCGTGTCCCGACCGAACCGCGAACTTCGGGGGCACGATGACCAGCAAGCGCAGCGAGGGCGACCACGAGCGCCGCCGCGAGCTTTACGACACCACGGCCGGAGTTGTCTCCCCGCTGGATGATCTCGCCCTGACCGTCGCTCTGATAGATGCCGGCGCGCCTTATGACTGGGACGCGCTGCCCGAGGTCTTCCGGGCCCCAGGGGGCGAGTTCGCGTGATCGAACCCGGCGACCAACAGCCCCCCAAGGTGGGCGCGCTCGTCCTCGACACCGCATCGGACAAGGTGGGCGAATACCGGGGCAGCGTCGGCGGCCGTTGGATGCTCCGCCCCCCTGGTGGCGGGCGCGAGTGGGAGGCGAAGCCTGATTCCGTCGAGCCAGCGGGCACCTACGAGCACCTGCGCGCTCTGACTGCCGAGGAGAACGCGGCACGGCGGGTGATACGTCGATGACCACACGGCAACCGAAGGGGTGCCCTCGCTGCACGCGGCTCCGAGAAGAGGAGCAACAGGCCCGTGCGGGCGGCGACTTGAGCAAGGCGTCCGATTGCGTTGTTTTGCTCCGCCGCCACCAGGGCGAGAAGCACGGGACCGATCGGTGATCCGCTCCACCCCTGTGGTGTGGCTGCGCCTGGTGCGCACCCTCGGGAGCGTCGAGGCCCGCCTACGTAAACGGTTCCCGTGGCTCGTGCGGTCGTACGCGCACCTGTGCCCCGCGCCGGAACCGCCCGAACCCATCCCCCCGGAAGCCGTGGCGGCACTCACGGCCGAGCTTTCCACCTACTTCGCACGACATCGGAGCCCCGAAGTGACCCGCACGCGGCAGGCGTACCGCAACCACACGCTGACCCCGGACCTGGAGCCCGACGCACCGTCCACGCGGCACCGGTTCCGTTGTCTGGGCGAGGACGACGACGGTAGGCCGTGTGGAGCCGAGTCCGGAGAGTTCGAGGAGTTCGAGGACGCTCGGGGCTGGGCGTTCGTGCACCTTAAGGAACGCCCGGAACACACCAGCTTCGAACAGGTCTTGTGCCGGCCGTGGCTGATGCGCCCCGGGGAGTGGCTGTGAGCGCGCATACCGCACCGGAAACGACCCGCGGCTACTGGTGCGAGGTGATCGCGGAGGGGCCCGTGTACGGCCGAGACGAACCCGCTCGCGTCGTGCTCGGCGCCTTCCCGACACCGCACCTCAGACGGGCGCTGCGGTGGTTACGCGGTCAAGCTCTCCGCATCGCTGACGGCCTCGACCCCGACCCCACCGCCTCATACAGCCATGCCCTGCACAGCGTGCAATGCGGGATCACGGGCGAACTTGGCGACGTTCCCACGGTGTTGCGGCAATGGGCCGAGCACGACGGAGTCCGACAGGACGCCTACACCACGCTGCGGGCTGGCGACCCCTTCACGCTCGTCACAACCGATCACACAGGCCGGTACGTGCTCGCCGCTTGGCCCGTGGACGTACCCGCGGCCCTTGCTGTCCCCGCGCAGCGCGGACAGCCCACGAACCCCCGCTCTGGTCACACGAGACACCGAAAGCCCCGTCGTAAGGCGGCTGGACTCATCCCTTTTCTGTGATCAGAGCAGGCCAGACTTCCGCCGCTGGTCGGGGACTTCCCGAGGACACCGGTAACCATCACGGCCGGACTGCCCAACCGGTGGCGGACTACTCGACCCCGTCGTGACGGAGCGGGGTCGAGCACCCCGAGCCCACCCGGGCCGGGACCGACACGAGAGAAAGGGGCACGGGATGCCCGAGACCACCGAGACCGAGACGGACGACAAGCCGACGACGGTTGAGAGCGACACCGAGATCAGCGAGCCCGAGACGGGCAGCGAGGGCAACGGCGACGACCAGGGTGAGACCGACACCGCCGAATCGCTCGACCTGGTAGGGCTGCTGCTCACCGCGTAGGCGAGACCGCCCTGTGCCGGCGGGGAAGCGGGCAACTTCCCCGCCGGTCCGAACACCCACGATCCCCAGACCTAGAGGAGGATCACCATGGGCACCACCACATTACGCACCTGCACGAATCCCGGGGAACTCCGGTTCGTGTGGCTGGAGGTCACGGGACGCTGCAACGAGTCCTGTGATCACTGCTACGCCGATTCCGGACCCACGGGGACGCACGGCACCATGACCGTGCCCGACTGGAAGCGGGCCATCGACCAGTTCGCCGACATGGGTGGACGTGACGTCCAGTTCATCGGCGGGGAGCCGACCCTCTACCCACACCTGTCCGAACTGATCTCCCACGCGCACGCGGCTGGGGTCGGCATCGAGGTGTTCTCGAACATGACCGTCATTCGCGAGCATCTGTGGGAGACGTTCAAGGCGTGTGGGGTCAAACTGGCCACGTCGTACTACTCCGACAGCGCCGAGGAGCACGACAAGGTGACGAATCTCCGCGGCTCGCACAAGAAGACCCGAGCGAACATCGGCAAGGCCGTGGATCTTGGCATCCCGATTCGTGGGGGCGTTGTCGCCACTCCCGCAAATCAGCGCGTCAACGAAGCGGTCACCGATCTCCAGTCCATCGGAGTCGGGCACGTGGGTGGAGACAGGACCCGGGCGTTCGGACGAGCCAGCAAAGGGGCCGCTCCCAGCGTCAACGACCTGTGCGGACACTGCGCGCTCGGACAGGTCGCCATCGGCCCCGAGGGTGACGTTTGGCCGTGCGTGCTCGGACGCTTCATCACTCTCGGCAACGTGCGCAGCACCCCGCTCGCGGGGGTCTGGAACAGCACGCGGACGGTGGAGGCTCGCGCCGAGATCGCAGCGGCGCACGGGCTGAAACCGGCCGAAGCATGCACACCGCCGCAGTTCCTGCCGAGCTGCGGCCCGTGCGGCCCGTGCGTCCCCTCAGTGGGGAAGTGCGACCCGAGGGAGGCCGACGGCCCACCGGCCGCCGCTACGATCGGCGCACCCGCATGAGCCGCTGAGCAAGGAGGACCAGTGGACCACGGCGACGACTTCCACACGTGGCTGAACGGCGACGACCACACCGGGCCATCGGTGCAGCGATCCGACGAAGAATGGGCCGAGATCGCTCGATACCTGCGGCACGCAGCAAACAAGATCGGCCCGACGCTGCCGTTGTGCCTCCCCGGAGAGCCGCAGCAATGCGGGCGGACGGCACAACAGCACGTGCTCGTGTGGGCGGCGGCGGTGAAGGCGGCAGCGCAACACGTGATCGAAGAGGCTGCCCCGGCTCCGGCTAACGCTGCGTATGCCACGGGCCCGCTGTATCAGCGTCGCCTGGCCGAACTGCGCGCGATGAAGTCCACATCCGTCGCAGGGTGAGGTTCTTCTACTCCGCCCCGTCCGTCCGTGCGTCACCTGCCGTGGACGGACGGGGCCCTGCCGTTCTCGTTGCTGACCGAGGAGCGAGGAACATGGGAAGCGCGCCGCCGACGGTGTGTCACTACCTCGGCGGCGCTGCATCATCCCTGCTCGTGAGGCGTCCGCACTGGTCACCAGCTGGGAACGCAGTGGGAACGGACGCCCTAATCAGGGGCAGCAGAGCCCGGTACGGCCAGGAGGCGCACGCCCCATGTGACCAGCCAAAACGTTAGAGGTGATCACCCAGCATCACTGACCGGCAGGTCCGAATTTGAACTTTTAATCCATTGGTTGTGGGTTCGAGTCCCACACGGCCTACCGCCGAGGCCCAGGTCGGAGTACATCCGGCCTGGGCCTCGTGGTGTTCACGGGCTGCTGCCGCCGGGGGTGCGGCTGGCGCCGGAGCGTGGCAGCGTGGTGAGTGGAACAGTGTGTCTGTGCTGCGTGAAGGAGGGCTCTCCCATGACCGGCACGAAGACCTGGAACATCCGGATCAGCATCCATGAGCACGACAGCATGGTGAACGCCGAGGCCCGGCTCGAGGGCCGTGGCTCCGAGCCGTTGGTCGGTGAGGGGACAGCCCGCTGCAACCCGACCGACGAGAACGTCCCCGCCATCGGCGACGAGCTGGCCTCCGCCCGCGCGCTGTCCGCTCTCTGCCATCAGCTGCTGCACAGCGCTGCGATGGACATCGAGGCTCACACGCACAAGCCCGTCGAACGGCTGCACGCCTGAAGCCCCTGTCGCCGATTGTCCGTACCGGCGTCCGGCCGCTCAGGCGGCGGGGCGCCGCTCCATGAACTCCAGCCTGTTGCCCAGCTTGTCGAAGGTGTGGAAGCGGTCGTAGCCGGGGAAGTTCTCGTCCCACGTCACCTCGTGCCCGCCCGCCTCCAGCCGCTCGGCCAGCCGGTGCAGCGCGTGGACGAGGATGCCGGGGTGGGCCTTCTGCGCCGGATGGAAGTCCTGTTCCACGCCCAGGTGCACCTCCACCCCGCCGCCCCGGAACCAGCAGCCGCCCCGGGCCGCCAGCACCTCGGGCTTCTGCAGCTCGGTCATCCCCAGCATGTCGCCCCAGAACGCCCGGCACAGCGCCTCCGCGCCCGGCGGTATCGAGATCTGGACATGGTGCAGGCCGCCGAAGCCGAAGCCCTCGGCACCGGCCGGGTCACCGCTGTTCGTGGTCGTCGTCATGCGCCGGTTGTACCAGCGGCCGTGGGAGGGGGCCACGGATCGGCAGACGGCACAGGGCAGTTGAACGGCCCGGCGGGGCCCGTCCGGCCGCCGCCGCGGCGGCAGTTGCGGAAAACCCGGCCCCCTGACCGTGTTCGCGCCGCTACGGTAAGTGCGCGGGGTGGGGTGAGGCGGGCCGGACGAAGGCCGGGAGGTCGAGAGGCATGGCGACGACACGAGCGGGCGGGGGCGAGGGGGAGCACCGGGACGAGGCCGTGCGCCCCGTCGGTGCGGAGGCGGGCGAGCGGACGCCCGCCCAGCAGGTCGCGGAGCTGCTGCGGCGGGCCCAGAACGGCTTCGAGATCGGCGAGCCGGTGCTGGAGCGGCTGCGCACCGCCCTGATGCACCAGGCGGAACTGCGCTCCTACCGCCAGCGCAACGACGAGCGCCGCCCGCTGCGTTGCAACACCTACCGCCACATCTTCCTGCTCGCGGACGGCAGCAGCCTGCTGCTGTACGAGCTGGAGCACGACACCGGCCCGCAGGAGCACTTCCTCTACGAGCTGTACGCGCGCGAGGACGCGCTGGACCGCGCCGAGTGCCGGGTGCACGAGCGCATCGGCGGCGGCATCGGCCCGGGCAGCGAGGACGAGGAGCTGCCGGCCTGGCTGGCGGAGGAGCTCCTGCTGGCGATGGGCCCGACGCGGCCGCGCAAGGAGTACGTCTCCGAGGCCTCGCCCGACCACGCCCGCCGTCTGTTGCGCCGCGCGGAGAACGCGGACGGCCCCGGCGAGGTGGTGCGCGAGCTGCTCCAGGGGGCGCTCGGCCATCACATCGCGCTGATCACCAAGCCGCGGCGGCGCGGCGCGGGGCGCGACGCCCCCTGGTGCCGCTTCTACGAGCACGCGTTCCTGCTGGAGGGCGGGGGCGAGGTCAGCCTGTGGGAGCTGGAGCACAACATGACCGCCGACGGGCGGCTGGTCTGTGAGGTGTATCTCGACGAGGCCGATGCCGAGGTGGCCGCGGACCGGCACGCCCGTGCGCAGGGCGTCGAGTTATAGGGGGAGCCGGGACGGCAGCGTGGGGCAGGGGTTTCGCCGCCCCGCGCTGCTGTGTTACGATCGTTCTAGTTGCAATTGTGGTACCCATGAACTCGTGTGCGCCTCGGTTCTGTAGCCGATGGCGCATTTTTGTTTTTAGCCGGTCTGTTCCGGTCTGGGGCCCACCCCTCAAAGGAGATAGACATGGCTACTGGCACCGTGAAGTGGTTCAACTCGGAAAAGGGCTTCGGCTTCATCGAGCAGGACGGCGGCGGCCCCGACGTCTTCGCCCACTACTCGAACATCGCCTCCTCCGGCTTCCGTGAGCTGCTCGAGGGCCAGAAGGTGTCCTTCGACGTCGCGCAGGGCCAGAAGGGCCTGCAGGCGGAGAACATCGTCACCATCTGACGTTCCGCTGCGTCACGTTTGACGCGGAAGGGCCCGCACCACTGGGTGCGGGCCCTTTTGGCGCCTCCACCTTCAGGCTTTCAGGGAAGGTTCCCGAATGACTCGCTCTGCCCGTCCGTCCCGTCCGCCGCGCACCGCCCGCCCCGCCTCCCGCTCCGGTGGCTCCGGCAGTGACCGCCCGGCGCGCCGCCGACCGGCCGCGCCGCCCCAGGGCGAGTTCGAGACCCCGGTGAGCACGACGCCCGCACTGCCGCCGGTCGACTCCTTCGCCGCGCTGGACATGCCGGAAGCGCTGCTCAAGACGCTCGGCCGACAGGGCGTCACCGAGCCGTTCCCCATCCAGGCGGCGACTCTCCCCAACTCGCTGAGCGGCCGTGACGTCCTCGGCCGTGGCCGCACCGGCTCCGGCAAGACCCTCGCCTTCGGCCTGGCGCTGCTCGCCCGTACCGCGGTCTCCGGCCGGCGCGCCCGGCCCGGGCGGCCGCTGGCGCTCGTCCTCGTCCCCACCCGCGAGCTCGCGCAGCAGGTCACCGACTCGCTCGCCCCGTACGCGACCGCCGTCAACCTGCGGATGACCACGGTCGTCGGCGGTCTGTCCATCGGGCGCCAGGCCCAGGCCCTCGCGCGCGGCGCAGAGGTGCTGGTCGCGACGCCGGGCCGGCTCGCGGACCTCATCCAGCGCGGCGACTGCGTGCTCGGCGACGTGACCATCACGGTCCTGGACGAGGCCGACCAGATGGCCGACATGGGCTTCCTGCCGCAGGTCACGCGGCTGCTGGACCAGGTCGACCAGAACGGGCAGCGGATGCTGTTCTCCGCGACCCTCGACCGCAACGTCGACCGCCTCGTGCGCCGCTTCCTGACGGACCCGGTGACGCACTCCGTGGACGCGTCCGTGGGCGCGGTCGTCACGATGGACCACCACCTGCTGCACGTCGCGGACGTGGACGGCAAGCGGGACACGGTTACCCGGATCGCGGCGCGCGAGGGCCGCGTGATCATGTTCGTGGACACCAAGCGCGGCGCGGACCGCCTGGTCAAGCGACTGCTGTCGCAGGGCGTCCGGGCCGCGGCCCTGCACGGCGGCAAGAGCCAGCCGCAGCGGAACCGGGTGCTGGAGCAGTTCCGTACGGAGCAGGTGACGGCCCTGATCGCGACGAACGTCGCGGCGCGCGGCATCCACATCGACGGCCTGGACCTCGTCGTCAACATCGATCCGCCGGTCGACCACAAGGACTACCTCCACCGCGGCGGCCGGACCGCCCGCGCGGGCGAGTCGGGGACGGTGGTGACGCTCGTGCTGCCGGAGCAGCGGCGCGAGATGACGCGGATGATGTCGACGGCGAAGATCACGCCGAACGTGGCCCGGGTCCACGCCGAGGCCCCGGAGCTGGCCCGCATCACGGGCGCACGGGAGCCGAGCGGCGTCCCGGTGGTGATCGCACCCCCGGCGCCGACGCCGGCGCAGAAGTCGACGCCCGCGACCACGTCGCGGCCCCGCCGCCGCCCCCGCCGCAACAACAACGGTGGCAGCGGCCAGAGCCGCCGGCGGCCGACGGCCTGAGGTTCGGGGTGAGGGGCCGGCACCGGCCCCTCACCCACCGCACCGGCGAGCAGCCACCGCGGCGCAGCCCGGCCGAACCGGCCTCGGCCCGTTCACAGCGGCCCCGCGCAGCGGACCCGGCCCCCACTCGGCGCACCCCCGCTCGCCAACCCCCGTGCCCGGCACAAGGCTGGGGCAGGTGACCCGAGGCACGCCACCGGCACCCCCGGCAACCGCCTCACGCGGCGGAACCAGCCGCCTGGCGGCAGTCTCACCCGCCATCCTCATCGTGGGCGGCCTCGTCTTCGACTACCTCACGCCCCCCAACTACACCTCCGCCCCCTTCTTCGCCGCGGCCCCGCTCGTCGCGGCCGCCCTCCTCTCCCGCCGCCTCACGCTCGTCACGGCGGCCGTGGCGATCGCCGCCACCCTCGGCCTGGCCGTGGTCCGCACCACCATCGGCGTCGGCGAGCGGATCACCGAGGTCTTCACCGTCGTGACGGTCTGTGCCCTCGCCCTCGGCATCAACTACGTCGTCCGCCGCAGCGACCGCCGCCTCGCGTCCGCGCGCGGCATCGCGGAGGCGGCCCAGCGCGCCGTCCTCCCCGCGCCCCCGGCCCGCATCGGCGGCCTGCGGGTCGCCGCGCGCTACGTGGCCGCGCAGGCCGACGCCCGGATCGGCGGCGACCTCTACGCGGTGCAGGACACCCCGCACGGCGTCCGCGTGATCGTCGGCGATGTCCGCGGCAAGGGCCTCGGTGCGGTGGAGGCCGTGGCCGTCCTCGTCGGCGCGTTCCGCGAGGCGGCCGAGCAGGAGCGCACGCTCGAGGGGCTCGCGGCGCGTCTGGAGCACGCGTTGCAGAGGGAGGGCGCACGGCGCGCCAACCTCGATCAGAGCGAGGGCTTCACGACCGCCGTCCTGGCCGAAGTGCCGCCCGGCGCCTCGTCCCTCCGCCTGGTCAACCGCGGCCACCCGCCCCCGCTGCTGCTCCACTCCGCGGGCCGCGTCACCGAGGCGCACCGCGGCCCGGCGGCGCTGCCCCTCGGCCTGGGGGACGTCGGCGCGTGGCCGGACCACGTCCAGGAGTGGGAGTTCCTGCCGGGGACGACGCTCCTGCTCTTCACGGACGGCGTGACGGAGGCGCGCGACGCGGACGGCACCTTCTACGACGCCGAGCGGCGCCTGAGCGGCCGCCAGTTCCGCAGCCCGGACGCCCTCCTGGAGGCCCTGACCGAGGACGTTGCGTGCCACACGGGCGGCGAGACTGCGGACGACATGGCCCTGCTGGCGATCCGCCGCGGACATCCGCACCGTGCGTAATCGATCTTGATCTGAGCGGCACGCCCACCACATGGCAAAACCTGCCCAAGAGCCCCGTGAATTCACGCTTTCGGCTTGGAAATCGGCTGCCGCGTCTATTAACGTTCGATAACGCAGCGCGGTCGTCAAACCGCCGCAAGAGGCGGCACCGTGCGCCTTCGCCGAATCCCGCACGTCTGGCTACACCTGCGCGACCAGCAACTTCAGGGAACCGGGGAACCACAACCCTTGGGGTGAATCGGACCGGCAGCAGCCGGCCCGTAGGGGACCTTCCTCCTCCGAACCCGTCAGCTAACCCGGTAGGCGAGCAGGAAGGAAAGGAGTGCGCCCCGGTGGCGTCCAACGGCCTGTTCCCGGACGGAAGTTCGCACGAACAGCATGAGCCGTACGTTTCGTACGAGCGTGCGCAGCCCCTCCCCGCCGACGAGGAATGGAACCCCGGCGAGGTGCCCGGATCGGCCGTGCGCGGCCGGCACCGGGTCGCCAAACAGCGCGGCGGCTCGATGGCCCGCAGCGGCGCCGTTCTCGGCGTGGGTGTCATCGCCGCGGTCGGCGCGGGCGGTATGGCGAGTGCCCAGGACCGTCCGGCGGCGCCGATATCCGTGCCGGACGTACCGGATCTGAAGGAACTGCCGGAGATGGCCGGAAAACTGCTCGGAGTGGTCGAAGAGGAATCCCCGGCCACCGCCGCCCCGAAGACCGAATCCGCTTCCGCATTGGCGCAGAACGCCGCGGACGCCGGGGAGGCGTTGCGCGCCCGTATCCTCCAGCAGGCCGAGAACCAGCAGGATTCCGCCGAGGAGGCCGCCCGCCAGAGCGAGACGAAGGCCGCGGAGGACGCACACCGCAAGGCCGCTGCGGAACGGACGGCGGAGGCGAAGGCCGAAGCGGAGAAAGAGCAGGAGACTCCGCAAGCCGAGGACAAGGCCGAGGACAAGGCCGAGAACAAGACTGAGGACGGGGCCGGGGACAAGAGCGGGGACAAGACCGGGGACAAGACCGGGGACGGATCCGCCTCCGAAACACCGCAGAAGCCTTCGGCCCCCTCGCCCAGCGAGCACGGCTCGTACGTGCTCCCCGTCGGCTCGTACACCCTCACCGCGGGTTTCGGGCAGTCGGGGAACATGTGGTCCGCGAACCACACCGGCGAGGATTTCGCCGCCCCGACGGGCACGCCCGTCAAGGCGGTCGCCGGCGGCACGATCACCTCGGCGGGCTGGTCGGGCGCGTACGGCTACCGCATCGTCCTGACCCTGGACGACGGCACGGAGCTGTGGTTCTGTCACCTGTCGTCGATGGTGGTCACGTCCGGCAAGGTGGCGGCGGGCGACGTCATCGGACGGGTCGGGGCGACCGGGAACGTCACGGGTCCGCACCTGCATCTGGAGGTGCGGCCGGACGGCGGCGGGCCGGTGGATCCGCTGCCGTGGCTGCGGAACAAGGGCCTCCGGCCGTAGCCGTCGGCCGTGGCCGTGCCCTGATCGGTTCGCACATTCGTACGTCCACTCGTGCGCACATTTGCCCGAGAATGTTCTGCTTCAAATAGGGCACTCAGATGGTGTGACGACCGCGAGGACCATCTCCACGTCCGTGCCCGCGCGACTCGACCGACTGCCCTGGTCGCGCTGGCACTGGACGGTTGTCATCGGACTCGGAACGGTCTGGATCCTGGACGGCCTGGAAGTGACGGTCGTCGGGAACATCGCCGGCCGGCTCTCCGAAAAGGGCAGCGGCCTGCCGATCAGCTCCGGCGGGGTCACCGGCATGGCGGCCGCGCTCTATGTGGCGGGGGCGTGTTCGGGGGCGCTCTTCTTCGGACGTCTGACCGATAAATTCGGGCGGAAGAAACTCTTCATGGTGACGCTCGCGGTCTATCTGACCGCGACGGCACTGACCGCGGCCTCGTTCAGCTCCTGGTGGTTCTTCGTCTTCCGCTTCCTCACGGGCTTCGGCATCGGAGGCGAGTACGCGGCCATCAACTCCGCCATCGACGAACTGATCCCGGCCGCCTATCGCGGCCGCGTCGACCTCATCATCAACGGCAGTTTCTGGCTCGGTGCAATAGGCGGCTCGCTGCTGTCGATTCTGATGCTCGACACAGCGATCTTCGCCCGTGGCGTGGGCTGGCGGCTGACCTTCGGGATGGGCGTCGTCCTGGGGCTGGTCATCCTGCTCGTACGGCGCCAGGTCCCGGAAAGTCCGCGCTGGCTGTTCATCCACGGCCGGGGAGAGGAGGCCGAGGAACTGGTCGACGCGATCGAGGCGCGCATCGCGGCCGAGAAGGGCGCGCCACTGCCCCCCGCCACTGGCAGGATCACCATTCGCCAGCGCGGGAGCATCGGCTTCCGCGTCATCGCCCGCACCCTGTTCAAGGACTACACGAGGCGGGCGATTCTCGGGCTCGCGCTCTTCGTCGGCCAGGCCTTCCTCTACAACGCCATCACCTTCGGCTTCGGGGCGATCCTGACCAAGTTCTTCGGCGTCTCCACCTCGCACACCGGCTACTACTTCGCCGTCATAGCCGCGGGCAACTTCCTCGGCCCCCTCTTCCTCGGAAAGCTCTTCGACACGCTCGGCCGCCGCATCATGATCTCCTCGACCTACCTCCTGGCGGGCGTTCTCCTCTTCGTCACGGCGTACCTCTTCAGTACCGGCAGCCTGAACGCGACCACGCTCACGGCCTGCTGGTCGGTGGTGCTGTTCTTCGCCTCCGCGGGCGCGAGCAGCGCCTATCTGACCGTTTCGGAGATCTTCCCGATGGAGACCCGGGCGATGGCGATCGCTTTCTTCTACGCGGTGGGCACGGCGGCGGGCGGCATCAGCGGCCCGCTGCTCTTCTCCCAGCTGACCAGCAGCGGCGTCATCGGTGACACCGTCCTGGCCTTCGACATCGGCGCCACGCTGATGTGCCTGGCCGGGCTGACCGCCGCGCTGCTGGCGGTACGGGCCGAGGGCCGCTCCCTGGAGGACATCGCCGCACCGCTCTCCTCGGTGGCCGCGGACCCTGTTCCGGCGCCGGCCCCGGCGGAATAGCGGGGCGGCAGAGAACAGAGGGGCGGCGGAATAGCAGACGGGCCACGGCAGTTGATCAAGATATGGCTGACAACTTCCGGAAGATCGGCAACCTGTCCGTCCACCCGCTCGCGCTCGGCGGCAATGTCTTCGGCTGGACGGCGGACGAAGCCCAGTCGTTCGCCGTCCTGGACGCCTACGTCGGTGCAGGCGGCAATTTCATCGACACCGCGGATGTGTACTCGGCCTGGGCGCCGGGCAACCAGGGCGGTGAATCCGAGACCATCATCGGCAACTGGCTGGCCGCACACGGCAATCGGGACGACGTCGTCATCGCGACCAAGGTCGGCGGCGGCGTTCCCGACCCGCGCGGCCTGTCCGCCGACGCCATCAAGTCGGGCGTGGAGGACTCCCTGCGCCGCCTGCGCACCGACCACATCGACCTGTACTACACGCACTACGACGACCTGTCGGTGCCGGTGGAGGAGTTCCTCACGGCCCTGGACGCACTGGTGAAGGAGGGCAAGGTCCGTGAGATCGCGGCCTCCAACATCACCGCGGACCGCCTGGCCGAGGCCCTCAACTTCTCGGAGGCGAACGGCATTGCCAAGTACGTCGCTGTCCAGCCGCACTACAACCTGGTGTCGCGGGACACGTACGAGGGCGACCTGGCGGACGTGGCCGCCGAGCACGGCCTGGCCGCCGTCCCGTACTACGCGCTCGCCTCGGGCTTCCTGACCGGCAAGTACCGGCCGGGAGCCGCAGTGGACAGTGCGCGTGCGGACAAGGCGGCGGAACACCTGCGGTCCGAGCGCGGCCCCCGCGTCCTGGCAGCACTGGACGAGATCGCGGCTGCACACGACGCCGAGATCGCGACGGTGGCGCTGGCGTGGCTCGCGGCACAGCCGACGGTGGCCTCGCCGCTGGCGAGCGCGCGCACGGTGGAGCAGCTGCCGGCGCTCCTGGCGGTGGCGGACCTGCACCTCACGGAGGCGGAGGTGGCGCACCTGACGGAGGCATCGGCGTAGGCGCTGCAGGAGCTCAGCGCTTGTGCTCCGTGACGGCCCAGGAAGCGAGGGCGACGGCGCCGGCCACTCCGAACACGGAGGGCCAGGCGCCGACCTTCTTGGCCAGTGGGTGCGAGACGCCGAAGGCGGCGACGTAGAGCGAGGTGAGGGCGGCGGCGGTCGGGGCGCCGCCCTTTTCGCACCACTGCCGGGCGGCGCCGGCCCCGGCGGCGGCGAGCACGACACCGCCGAGGGGCCGCCTCCCGGTCCACCGGGCGACGGCGTACCCGCCGACGAGCCCGGTGGCGGAGACGAGGGACGCGGGAATCTTCATGACCCTGAGGCTAACCCTGAGCACCTTGTCGGGGAGTCATAGGGGGAGGGTGGGGGCCGCCCCCGGATGGCAGGGCGGGCGCGCGCCGGAACCATGATTGCCATGACTCCGACCTTCCTGTCCCGCCGCGCCCTCGTGGGCGCCACGCTGACTGCCGCGCTGCTGGCGGGTGTTGCCGCACCTGCTGCGATGGCGGCGACGCCGACAACTGTCGCCGTTCCCTCGCTCGACGTGCAGGCCCTGCGCGCAGCCGTCTCCGACCTGAACCACCCGCAGGCAACGGCGGCCCAGCTGCGGGTGAGCGGCAAGGCGGGGAGCTGGTACGGCACGTCGGGCGTGGCGGACCGGGCGACGGGTGCACCGATACGCCAGGACGACACGTTCCGGGCGGGCAGCATCACGAAGATCTTCGTGGCGGCGGCGGTGCTGCAGCTGTCGGCGGAGGGCCGGGTGGACCTGGACAAGCCGATCCAGGACTACCTGCCGGGCGTGCTGCCCAAGAGCTACGCCCCGATCAAGATCTCCCAACTCCTCGATCACACCAGCGGATTGCCGAGCGAGGACATCCCGAAGTCCAAGCAGAAGACCACACCGGAGCAGATCCTGGAACACCGCAACGACCGATGGACACCGCAGGAGATCGTGGCCACCCTGCCCGAGAACGCCCCGATGAAGTTCACGCCGGGCACGAAGCAGGAGTACCGGGGCATGAACTACGTCCTGGCGGCCATGCTGCTGGAAAAGGTGACGGGCAAGCCGTACGGCAAGGTGATCGGTGACCGCATCCTGCACCCGCTGGGCCTGCACCACACCTCCTTCCCGGGCAACGACCGGAAGCTCCACGGCCCGCACGTCCACGGCTACTTGGCGATGTCGGACGGCACGCTGAAGGACGTGACGGAGTACGACCAGTCGGAGGCATGGGGCGAGGGCGAAATCATCTCGACGACAAGCGACTTGGACCGCTTCATCACGGCCCTGTTCACGCCGGGCAGGGTCCTGCCGAAGGCAACGCTGAACAAGATGTTCGAGATGCCGGCTGCGGATGTACGGATGGTCGACGGCTCCCCGGCCCGCTACAGCATGGGCCTCCAGACGGTCACGATCAACGGCGTGACCCTGTGGGGCAAGACGGGGGAGCGATACGGCTACAACTCGGCGGTGGTGGCGACGCGGGACCTGCAGCGCACGGCGGTGTACTCGTGGACACCGACGCACCGGGACGACAGCCAGGGGCAGATGGCACTGCGGATCGCCAATGCGGTCACGAAGCCGGCGGGGGGTTCGCGGTAGCGGCACCTGTATTGCGGAGCGCAGCACTCCGACAGCAGAAACCCTCCTTGCGGCACCGGAATTTGCAGGGTTTCTGCTGCCGGAACGGGCTAGTCCGCAAACGCATCGCCCTGGCGGGCCCGGGACGGGGGTCCGGGCCCGCCGTTGCTGCACGGTTCAACGGGACTTACCGCTCTCGCATTCGTGCAGCTCGAACCACACACACTTGCCGATGACGTTCAGTCCGTCCCAGACCAGGTTCATGCCGTAGGCGACGGAGAGCTGTTGGACGAGGGCAAGCCCTCTCCCGCGCTCCTCGTCGCTACGGGCATGGCGGTGCCGGGGCAGCCGGAGGGGGTCGTGATCGCGAATGGAAGTGATCACGCGGAGCCCCTGGACGTCCACTTCCACGGTGAGGTCGGGTACGCGAGCGTGCTGTACGACGTTTGCGACGGTGTCCGAGACGCAAATGCGAGCGTCGTCGATCAGCAGAGGATGCTCGGTAGCGACGAGCACACCGCTGATGAAGTTCCGGGCGAGCCGGGCGGTGGACGGCTCGGCAGGCGCGACCAACTGATAGAGGCGGGGCGGCTTGTGGGGGAAGGTGGTGCGGGAACTGTTGAGTGCGGTCGTACGCATTTCCTGGTCTCCCAACGCGGGTCGTGGAGAGTCATCTGCGCCCCGACCGCCGTCCGTCGCCCGGCCACCTCCCGGGATGCCATCAACTGACATGCAGGCAGCTGCACTTCGGGTCTTCCCGGCGCGGATGCGCGCTGTTGTCAGGACCGTAGGGCACAAATCTGTACCGGCACAATCCTGTACCCCTGCTGTCACTCGGAAGTGGCAAGTGGACCTGTGGGAGGGTGGCGCGGGACACTCGGACCACCGAACGGAGGGCCGCATTCATGCCGCCGAGAAGCAACCCCACAGCGCGCCAGGCCCGCCTGGGCGCGGAGTTGAGGAAGCTCCGAGAAGCGTCCGGGATGTCCATGGCCAATGCAGGAGCACTCCTTGGTGGCGGCTCGGCACAGATCAGTCACATCGAAGCCGGCCGCTGGGGCGTCAGCGCCGAGCGCGTACGCCGGCTCGCTGCCCACTACAAGGCCAGCAACACCGTGTTGATCGACGTCCTGTGCGGGATGGCGGAGGAGCGCGGGCGAGGCTGGTGGGAGGCCTATCGAGGGGTCCTGACCCCGGCTTCCTCGACGTATCGGAGCTGGAGCACCATGCCTGCGCACTGCGCTTGCTCCAGATCACGCACGTGCCAGGCATCTTCCAGACCGAGGACTATGCGCGAGTCGTCTTCGGAAGCGCTGTACCAACCCTGCCCGAGCTGGAGTTGAACGCACGAGTGGAGCACCGCATCAGACGGCGGGGCATCTACGATCAGCCACACGCTCCGGAGACCACGGCTCTGATCCACGAGGCCGCGCTCCGCATGCGCTACGGGACCCGATCGATCCAGCGTGCGCAGTTGGAGTTCCTCCTGCAGGTCGCGGAGTGGCCGACCGTGACCGTGCGCGTCGTCCCCTTCGACACGGACAACGTGATTGGCACGGCGCAGTCGATGCTCTACGCGTCCGGTCCGATCCCGGAGCTCGACACGGTCCAGATCGACAACGCCTTCGGCGGGGGCTTCATCAACGCCGTCCCCCTACTGTCCATGTACCGCGACATGTTCGACGGCCTGGCGAAGCCGGCGCTGGGCGTGGACGAGTCGCGAGCGTTCATCCAGCAGGTCATCCGGGAAACGTGAGAAGCGAAGCCATGGCTCCAACGTCTACTGATTGGCAGAAGTCCTCGTACTCGGGCGGGGGCCCGGACAACAGCTGCATAGAGCTGAGACGGCTCGACAAGGGAATAGCTATACGCGAGGGCGAGGATCCGGACGTGGTCATAGTGACCATCCGGGACAGACTCAAGGCCCTCACCCTCCGTGTTAAGGCGGGAACGTTCGAGAAAGCGCTCAAGTCATCGTGAGGTGATCCACGAGGGGAACCGCGGTCAGTCGGTGCCCTCAGGCGCGGTGCCCCCAGGCCATCCCGTCGACAGGGGGCAACAGTCATGCCGGGCCCGGAGGACGGCCCCATTTCGGGGGCCACGAAGCAGGTGACGGGGCCCGCGCCTGTACCCGGTGATCGAGGACGAGTCTCACCCGCCTGCCGACGAGGTAGTCGGCCCTCGTCACGCCGTTTGCCCTGCTCGTGGGCAGCCTCACAGGCCGTGAGACGAGAACCTGCTTCCGTACCTGCGGCTCCAGTCGGTGTTACTCCGTGACTGTGGGCCGAAACGACGTCGGACATAGGACACTGGGAGCATGCGTGCTGCACCCCCCTCCAGCCCTGACGTCTCGGCCCGGATGAGCCGGCAGACCAACCGGGACACCAGTGCTGAACGGGCGGTGCGGCAGCTTCTCCATACCTCCGGATACCGTTACCGGGTCCACTATCCGGTGCCGGGCATGCGCAGGCGGAAGATCGACATCGCGTTCACGCGCGCCAGGTTGGCCGTGCTCATCGACGGCTGTTTCTGGCACGGCTGCCCGGAGCACGCCACCAGTCCCAAGGCGAACGCGGAATGGTGGCGACAGAAGCTCGATCGCAACATCGAGCGGGACCAGGAGACGAACGCACAGCTGTTGTCCGAGGGCTGGACGGTCCTGCGCTTCTGGGAACACGAGTCACCGGACGCCGTTGTGCGTCAGGTGGCCGCGGCTGTTGAGCGGGAGAAGGCGAGCAGGCGGAGACGAGTCATGCGGGGCGGGGGCGATGAGCTCTGATCGAGGAATCGCCGGGAGGGGGACGGCCCGCTATCGCCCGATCGGGCATGCCTCCCCACTGCCGGTGGCCAGGGCGCTCGGGCTGGCGATCCGGGCAGCTCTGGCGGCGCCCGCAACCCCAGGCGCCGGCTACACTTCATCCCCATGACCAGCCCGGGAACACAGGCTCACCATCTCGACGGAATCCGGATCTTGGACCTCTTCGCAGGTCCTGGTGGACTGGACGTGGCCGCGCATTTCCTGGGCTTCAAGAGCATCGGGATCGAGTGGGACCGGAACGCGTGCGAGACGCGCTACGCGGCGGGACTGCCGACGATTCACGCCGATGTGAGCGTCATGCGTGAGAGCCGTTTTGATGAGATTCCGAAATCGGTCGACGTCCTCACGGGGGGGCCGCCCTGCCAATCCTTCTCCGTTGCAGGAAACGGCGCGGGACGGCGAGCACTGGACTTGGTGGAGGAATTCATCCACCGCCTCGTGGGCGGGGAAGACGAAGCCGAGATCGACAAGGATCTGCACGCCCGTGGCGTTGACCCACGCACCGCCTTGGTCCTGGAGCCCCTCCGCTGGCTCCTCAAGGCGATCGATACAGAGGGCCGCGACCCGTACAAGGTCATCGTTCTGGAACAGGTGCCAGCGGTCCTACCCCTCTGGGAGGTCTACGCGAAGCTTCTGCGTGGTGGCGAAGGCCGCCTCAAGGGTGTCAAGTACGAAGCGGAATACTGGGAGTTGAAGACCGAGCAGTTCGGGGTGCCGCAGACTCGCACGCGCGCCGTCCTCGTCGCCCGGCGGCCGGGACATGGGGCCATCGAATCGCTCGAAGCGACTCACCTGCCCTTCGACTTGCACCGGGGGAGACGCAGTGCCGCCCAGGCGGAGATGCTCCCGGCCGATTCTGCGCTTCCCGGGACCAAGCAGCGCTGGCTCTCCATGGCGAAGGCCCTCGACGCGGCGAGTGAGCTCAAGGACTCACCCGTGGACGTGTCGCGGCTCCAGACGGGAGGCAAGACGAACTTCTTTGTCGTCTCAAATTACGGCTCCGGGGGCGACCCGAAGAAGCGAGGTCGGCGCCTGTCATCCGAGCCTGCCTTCACGGTGACCGGGAAGATTTCCCGGAACAGGGTTTACAAGAGCGATGAGGATTACGCGGCCGAGAGGTTCGACCGCTTCACCATCCCTGAGTCCGGGGTGCTCCAGACCTTCCCGCACAACTTCCCCTGGTCAGGAAACGACCAGGCACAGCAAGTGGGTAATGCGGTACCACCCCGGCTCGGTATGCACGTGCTCAGCAAGGCCCTGCGCGGGTACGCACCCTCAGACGACGAATTGGCGGCCGCGATCACTTGGCCCAGTGTGCCCCGGTCCACCTCGGATAAGTTGCGCGTCATCGGGTGTGGGGATCAGAGTCAATGCCCTCCGGACTCGCACAAGGTCACTCGCTCTCGTCGGAAGTCCTCCCCCTGACTGGCGCCTCCGCGAACAGTTCCTCGAAGTGGGTGACCAGTGCGCGAACCGCCTCCTCCGGGACACGCTCCTCGTGCGGGCCTTCAGGAAGGTTGTTCCGGGGGGAAGGGAGTGCTGATTCGGCCCCAGCGATCCAGTGACGTAGCGGCTCTCCGTCACGCTCCACATCCGGGGCGATGACGTCGTACATCAACGTTGCCGCAGCGGCGTTGACTGCGGGCGTCAGGGCATTGACCTCACGACCGGTGCGCACAATCTCCCTCTCCATGAGCCTGACGAGGGCAAGAGCAGTCGGGCGATGGTCGATGATGTCCAGCCGAAGAGCGGAGTTGAGCATGTCCTGATTACTGCAGGCCACGACGACGGGTTGGTAGTCCGGGCCGTCCCGGAACAGCTCGGCCGCCCACCAGAGTCGAGCGAACGTCTGCTTGTAGTGCGGGCCGACGAACTTGTCGCGGGCCACTCGTCCGCGCGAACCTTCCGCTTTCGGCTCGGACAGGTGCCGCCAGACGACGTAGTCCGGAGCCACCCCAAGAGCCATGTATGTCCAGAGCCTCTTCTCGGCTGCTTCTCGGCGAGTCAGCCGAAGGGTCTCGTGTAGTCGCGGCGCCAGCCACGCATCCGCCGCCGTTGGACGGTCGTCCCGGAATTTGGTCATGGCGTCGTCGATCAGTTCTCGCACTCGGTGCAGCTGCAGTCGAGCATCGTCGCCGGGCGACGCCTCGGCAACCTTGTTCAGTGCGATGGAAGGGACGTCCTCGCGTCCCTCGAGCAAACCTGTGGAGATGTACTCGGCAGCCTGCACATCGGAGATCAGAGCAAGCCGTTCCGGCAGGTGCTCGGGGCGGGAAGTCACGCGTGGGGCTCCTGGTTGATTCGTTCGATGTCGCGGACAGTGCTGGCCAGCACTTTGGGGACGCCCGCACGCTGGGCGGCTGCATATTGGATACGCGGCTGTAGATCCGCCCAACTCCCCTCACCGGTACGTCGGATGTGCACCTCGCGGAGCGCGTCTTCCACCGATCGCCCGGGAACGATGTCCGGGAGCATCTCGCGGAGCACCGCACCTCGCCAGTCGGGCGGAAAGAGCGGAGTCCCGTCGTCCTCGATCTCCAGGTCGCCGATAGCGGTGTGGAAGACCGCGGTCCATACATCGGCACACATCTGGGCCAGCAACATCTCGCCCACCAGGCTCTCCACCTTCGAGCCCTGGCCTTCCACGAGCGCTACGAGGCCCTCGAAATCCGAGTTCAGGCGGACGGTGGGCATCCGCCCCGCCGTGTCCACGACCCAGGGAGAGTCCCGGAAACTCTGCAACCACTCGGGACCACGGGCGAAACTGACCGTGTTGACGTCGAGTTGGCGCTCTCTGAGCGGGGCGTCTGCCGTCGCGTCGATCACCCAGTCCTGGTCGGTGGAGGCGATCACCCGCCCCGCTATCCCGCCGACTGTGGCCACCACTTGCACAGAGAGGGAGGCTCGGTCCACGTGGTTGTCCCGGTTGAACTCGATCTCCCCGGTCCAGTCCCTACCGCCCTCCGCTCCGGGCTCCAGCCGGGCAACAGTGCGTGTGTTGGTGGCTCCCTCCGTCAGAACGGCGACAACCGTGACGTCGGACCAGTGGCCCCTCGTCTCGATCTCACGAGCCGGTACGTTCGCCGCCAGGCTGAGCCGTGCAGTCTGCCAGTCATCGCGCTCAGCCCTACCGAGTGCCACGACTTGCTCGACAACCGAGTAGCCCTTGCTGTCCAACTGCTCGCGGCTGTCGCCGGGTCCGCGCAGCCGCACGGCCGTGACTCGCGCCGTCACTGCGCCGGTCAGCCGGGGGTACGGGTAAGCCCTCATACGACGCCTCCCTTGCTCTCCTGGAGTTCGACGATGAGACCCGTCAGCGCGGCCCGCACCGGGTGTGTGGAGATATCGGTGAGGCCGCGAAAGACGGCACGGCGGGCCCCCGGAGAGAAATGCAGCACGCCGTCGGACAGTTCGCAGTTGCTGACAGCGGTGATCTCGGCCCACTTGACCACCGGTCGAGGGCCGGAGCGAACCTCCAGCTTGGCGACAGGGCTCATGCGCCACTGCTCTCCCCCGGGCGGCACCTTGACCTCGGCGGTGATCTGCCATGCACCGGAGGGGGCGATCACGGCCTCCAAATCATCCAGTTTGGGAGGCGTCACTGTCCCCCTGACCTTGCTGGCGGACTTGCCCGAGATCTTGAGCCGCTTGCCCACCTTGCTCGTACCGCTCGGTTTCTTCTCCTTGGGGATCGCCACAAGTTCGTGCACGGCCCGGTTGGTCTCCGATGTCAACGCTGCAATCCGTCGATGGGCCGATGGCGAGTAGCGCATCCTCAGCTCCTCGGTCTGGCCCCACTTGTTGTGCTCAGGCGGTTCGGAGGAGCGAAGAAATTCCTCGGCCTCGGCTGCGAGCGGTGCGTCATCTCCCGCCGCGCGACCAGCGAGCAGAACTGCCTGGAACGGGTTGGTCCCCAGGGGGAGGCCGGGCACCCAGCTGGTCTTGACCGTCATGCGATTGCCGCGCATTGCGGTCACCTGGTTGATCCTTCCATCGGCGTCAGTGGCCTCGGTGACGAGGAGCACTGCCCGGTGCTCGCCGGCAGTACTGGCGACACCGTCTCTTTGGGGAACCTTCAACGGCACTGTGGCCATGGCCACCTGGCCCGCCTCGGTGAGACGATCCACCGTGGTGCCGCTCAGGAAGGCCTGAAGAGCACGCGAGCGCGCGGGTTGATGCACGTGTGGATCGACCCGCTCCTCCTCAAGATGTGGCACGCCATTGCGCATCGTCCGCACAGACGCCTCCAGCAGCGGCCGACTGTCACCTCCCGCTGTCATCGCAGCCCAGAAGTTACGACCGAGTGCGCGGACCAACCTCTGGTGCATGCGCTCCAGGCTGTCCTCGTCGTCGCCCACGTCGCCTTCCTGGTCCTGCCCGGTCCCGGCGAGGCTGGCGACATCGTGTGCGCCGACGATCAGGAAGGATGTGCCAGGATCATCGCTCTCGCGGGTGAGGTGCAGGTTCTCGACCGTCTCTTCGTCGGCCCACCAGGAGCGGACGACCTCCGGGTTGTCCGCCTCGGGATCCGACCGACCCAGCCAAGCGGGTCCGGCAAATCTCCTGCCGCCCACCTCGCGCCAGGGCAGATCGAGTCGTCCGACCAGCCGCCGCTGAGTGCGTCCCTCGTGTGGTTCGGCGAGCGTTGAGTTCATGAGGACGAGCCCGAGACGGCTGGTCGCCCAGAGCGTGGCCTTCCCGAGGCCGTATGAACCGCCGGCCGCTACATCTGACTTTCGGCTTTCGAGTTGGCGCCGCACCACGGCAGCGAATCGGCCGTCCTCGTAGTCGTCACCCGTCAGCCCGTTGGCGTTGAAGTCGTCGATGCGCAGAAGGACCAGCCGATCCCGCTCCAGCATCTCCCGCAGGCCAGTGCTGATGACACGTCCGACCTTCTGGTCTTGTGCGGCGGCGGCCTCGTAGTGCGGGTGAAGGTCATGCCAGCGAATCGCTGTACGGAACCGGGCCAGGGCGTTACCTGTCAGTTCGTGCAGGGTGTAGCGCACCCTGACCGGTCGATCGTTGCTCCTGTTGCGCTCGTCCAGGCTGTTCTGGGTCGCCTCGCGAGCCAGAACCTCCAAGTCAGCCTCGAAGGCGAAGGCTGCCGCGTTGCCGAACTCCCTACCACCATCGTCGTGCCCGGGGCGGTGGTACCACACGACCGACGTCTCCGCTGGTCCAGCCAGCCGTTCCGAACGGACCTCTGAGCCCTGATCGGATGCGTTCTCGACTTCGAGAACCTCCCGCACCCTGGCCATAAGGTCCGGGTGAGGCGTAGAGAGGCCGCCCAGCCAGGATTCGACGAGCGCCGGCGTTGTGCCCAAGTGGCGCGCCAGTTCGACGGCGTCCGCACCGTTCCTCTGCATTCGTTCGGCCAACCACCGACCGAACTCCGTCCCCTTCGAGCTCACCGTTCTCTCTCTCCCATTGGAACTGCTCTCTGTCTCCGACGCGTTGATGCTGTCGTACGACAGCGACTCGCCGCCCCCCATCTCCTCCCGCCTCTCCGAGCCTCTGCGAAGTGCAGTGCCCTCAGCGGCCTTCTGGGCTTTCCTCTGAGCGGCCTTCATACGTCGACGTGCCGCGTCAGGATCGTCGGGGTCCAGTCCCACTTGGATCTTCAGATCCTTAATTGCACGCTTCTCGATCTGCCGAATACGTTCGCGCGTGACTCCGAATCGCCTACCGATCTCGTCGAGCGTCCAGGATATGCCGTCGATAAATCCGTACCGCAGCAAGAGGATATTTCGAACTCTCTCCGTGAAGACGCACGCATCGAACAGCTGAAATATTTCCTGGCGCTCAAATTCGGACTGCAGCAGCTGTTCCGGCCCCGGCAGCGGACGAAACCCATCGATGACCAGCTCCCCGAGAGTCACGTTCTCGCCGACGGGTTGCTCGAGCGAGAGAACCGCACGATGCGCAAGTCGCAGACATTCCGTCACCCTTGCAGGGCTGAGCTCGCACGCCAAGGCGAGGTCGTCCACATTGGGACGTCGGCCCTGGTCGAGAAACATCCGCTCCCTTTTCCGCACCTTCTCCACATCGGCCCAGATGTGGACCGGGAGTCGAATGGCAGCCCCTTCGTTGACCACAGCCCGCGTGATGCGTTGACGAATCCACCAGGTGGCATAGGTGGAAAACTTGCACCCCAAGGAAACATCGAACTTCTCAACGGCGCGGATGAGCCCGATCATGCCGCTCTGCACGAGATCCTCGTACATGGGACTGCCTCGCCAGTGACCCATGCCATGCAGGATCTTGTGAACGAGTCGCTTGTTATGGACGACCATTGCGGATAAGGCTTTGTACGTCTCGTCGTCTCGGGGAAGCATCGCCAGGTAACCATCGGGCAATGGCTCCGATGGCCTTCTGGCGCCTCGGAACAAGAGGCAGAGGCCCACTTCCTCCTCGGCGCTCAGCAGTCGTCGGTGCGGGTTCGCTCGCCAGCGATCGACCTCGAGCAGTTCCCGGGCGGTACGACGAGCCGCTTCCATGTCGTCGACACGCACCGTCCCTCGAAGGGACTCGAGGTCCGGGACTTCCTCTTCTTCCTCGACGGAGTCCAACTCGTCGAGGACCTCGTCAAGACCAGCCTCATCGTCCGGAGTCACACTCTGCGTGACGTCCGGTTCCTCTTCGATGTGTTCGCCTTCCACATCCGCCGCTGCTACGGGCTCGTACAAGGCCTGGGCCTCCTCCGCATCGAGGCGCGCAGCCCTCATCACCTGTTGTAGAGCCGTGCGGCGTTCGAGCCCTTCGGCCGTGAATCGGCGCATGAGGCCGACGAGCAGATCCCATCCAGCTTCGTTCATCCGCCTGCTGGGTGCACTGCCCCGCTCCCTGATCATCAAGCCCCCGCGCCCGCGCTCTGCCTCTGCTCCCTCGTAGTCCATCACTCATCGGGCCGTCGCTGCTACCACTTGCTCACCAGGGCCCGTGTCCCGAGGGGTCCATCGCTCGGTATTTTGAGGACGTGTTGGCGTGACCATGGGGAGAGTTGATGCGCATCATTCCGAGCGAGATCTCGAGCAGCACCCGGAGCCAGGCCGAGCGCAGTGTGTTCGCGGCGCTCAAGGCGATTCCTGATGACCAGAGCGTCGCGCTGCACACTGTTCATCTCCCCCAGCACCGCAAGAAGCGTGTCGGTGAGATCGACTTCGTCGTCATCATGCCCGACATTCTGCTCTTCATCGAGGTCAAGGGTGGTGGGGTCCACCAACGCGACGGGAAGTGGTACTACGGTCCGCCCGGTCGCGAGGAGGGCCCGAAAGAGAGCCCCTTTGCACAGGCCAGCGGGGGCATGCACGAGTTCGAACGAGAGATCGGTGCCCTGGTTGGTGACTTGAGAGGCCATGGTGTACCCAGCGGGTACCTCGTGATCACCCCGGACGTCGACGTCCCGCGCATAACCGAGTTCGAGCCCCAACAGTATCTCGGCACCACTGCGTACGACGGCGGTCGCGGTCTGGCACAGGGCGTCGAACGAGCCACCCGCTTCTGGCTGTCGCAGAACCGGTGGGCCCGCACCCCCGTCTCCGCCTCCCTGCGCAGGAGGATGCTCGAGGCCGTCCGCCCCGATTTCGACCGCGTACCCAATCTGCAGTCCCGGTTGACGCATCTCGATGTCGCCTTCGAACGGCTCACGAACGAACAGATGGACAGACTCGATGAGCTGGAGTCCAACCCGCGCCTCATCTGGACCGGTGGCGCAGGGACCGGCAAGACGTTCCTCGCCGCTGAGGCGGCTCGCCGCAAGTCCGCCAACGGCAGCGTTCTGTTCACCTGTGCGAGCGCCACTCTGGCTGCCCACATGGACCGGCTCCTCGCCGGCGATGCGATCACCGTCCTACCATTCGACCGCCTGGATGAGGTTCGATCCCGCACCTTCGACCAACTGATCGTGGACGAGGCCCAGGATCTGATGACGTTCGAAAGTCTCGACACCCTGGAGAAGCTGCTCTCGGATGGCCTCGGCGAAGGTCGATGGATCTTCATGCTCGACCAGAACAACCAGGTGCTGACCCCAGAGGCCTACGATCCGGGCGCCTGGGAGTATCTGCGCCCTCTGGGCTCCGTGTACGGGCCCTTGAAGCGTAACTGCCGCAACACTGTGCCCATCGTCAACCAGGTCCGCCTCTACACGGGCGCCGACCTTGGCATCGCCTCCGCAGGTGAGGGTGAGCCGGTCCGCTTCGTCGACGTGCACGACGTGCGGGAGGAGGCCACCGCTCTCGACGCCTACGTGAACGAACTGGCCCGGGAGGGTGTCTCGCCGCGGGACATCACACTGCTGTCCGCTACTGGGGACTGGGAAGCGAGCTCGGCCCGTTTGTCGCAACGAGCCCCGAAGATCGAGCGGTTCGTCGATGTAGTCGGGACCGACCGCACGAAGCACCGTCTCACTTGGTCGTCCATCTCCGACTTCAAGGGCCATGAGAACCATGTCGTCTGTCTGATAGACCTCGACCCCGAGCACCTCGAGGGCCGTCTCGACGCGCTCTACGTCGCCTGGACCAGGGCCCGTGCCCAGCTGTGGGTGGCTTGTCGTCCCGGCACGAGCCAGAAACTGAAGGACTTGAGTATGGCCGTCCTGGCGCGGGAGGGTCGTCTCCGGTGAACGACTCCCGATCACGGCTCTCCGGCCACCGCGACGATTTCGTGAGGTACCTCCGCCAACAGTTGGTCGGTCCAGCCGGCGTCGAGGACGAGACGCTCGTCGACCCACCTGACCGGCGCTACCTGATGGGCACGTTGTACCCGCGTGGAGCTTCCTTGCTGAAGCATTCACAGGAGGACGGCGAACAGAATTTCAACGGGACAGAGGCCGGGAATGGCGAGGAGGACAGCTTTGCCGACGACCCGGTGGCCGAGGCTAACGCATGGCTTCCGTCATCGATCGGCTTCTCTTTCTTCACCAATGCCCGTGAACTCGCAGTAACTTGTGAGGCAACCCGCTATCTGACGTCCCGCGAAGGCGGGCGCCGCAGCTGGCAAAGGCAACCGCGGCTTTCCGTAAGGGAGACCGTCACTGCAGAAGTTACGGAGCCGATCCCCGTTCTGGACGGTCACGGCCGTCTTCATGTCCGGTGGCGTACTTTCGGCGCTGGACATCTGGTCACGTGCGTGCTCGCGAACGCGCATGACGAAGAGGAGAGCACCCACAAGGACAGGGACCTGATGCTCTTCCAGGTCGAACTTCAGGCGACTGCAGTCGGCGGGACGATCCTCGAATATCCGAGCACCCGTCTCAACAGCCGCGACGAGGAGGAGCAAGAACTCCGCGTCCAGTACAGGCATATCGTGACGAGGGCCGTGGGGCACGGATGTGCCGTCGATTGGGACGACGATTCCGACCAGGTCACCACCGTGCGTGCGCAGGTCATGCCTCAGCAAGTGGTCGAGCACATCAAACCCGATGGGCCCAAGGATCTGCCCGTACTCAACCTCGCATACCTCTCCAACCCCGAGCTCGCCGTTGATGACCTCAGGGCCGAACTTCATTCCTTCGTCCTGGGCTATCGCAAGTGGTTCGACGCCCAGCAGTCCGAGGCGGAGTCCTTGCGACAATGGGCCGCCGAACCCGCCGCACGCATCCTCGACCGCATCGAGACCGCACTCGACCGCATGACAGCAGGGGTGAATGCACTCACCTCATCGACCCCCGCGGGGATCAAGGCACGCGAGGCATTTCGCCTGGCCAACCGGGCCATGGCGCTCCAGATGCTCCACAGCCGCCCGGAACTGGCGGGCACCCGTCGCCGCAGGAACAGTGAAGTACTCCAACTGACCGAACCCGATGGCGACTATGCATGGCATCCGTTCCAACTCGCCTACTTCCTCCTCGTGGTCGAAGGTCTGATGTACCCGGGCCACAAAGACCGTAAGACGGTCGACCTCATCTGGTTCCCAACAGGAGGAGGTAAAACGGAGGCATACCTCCTCACCGCCTGCTTCGAAATCCTTTGGCGTCGGCTGCAGTTCGGCGCAGCCGGAGGCGGCACGGCGGTTCTGAGTCGATACACGCTGAGCCTGCTCACCACGCAGCAGTTCCAGCGCACGGCGACGGCCATCTGTGCCCTGGAGTACATCAGGAAGGGATGCGACGGGCCAATACCACACGATCTGGGGCAGGAGCCCATCTCCATCGGGCTCTGGGTGGGCCAGGAGACCACGCCGAACAAGATCTCCGTCGCGCAGGACGAACTCGGTGTCCTGAAGCAGATGAACGAACCCGATGATCGCTTCCTGCTGGAACGCTGTCCGTGGTGCGGCACCGAGATCGTCCCGGAACGACACGGGCGCGATCGTGACTTCGGTATCCGGGCAGACGGTGTCACCACCTCGTTCTTCTGTCCGCGCGACACCTGTGTCTTCCACGAGTGGCTTCCGGTCTCCGTCGTGGACGAACAGATCTACGCAGAACCTCCGACCTTCGTGCTCGGCACCGTGGACAAGTTCGCACGACTGGCGTGGGAACCCGAGGCCGGGAACCTCTTCGGCAGAAACGGCAAGCTCGCCCCCTCGCTGGTGATTCAGGACGAGTTGCACCTGCTGGCCGGCCCATTGGGAACAACGGTCGGTCTGTACGAATCGGCGATCCTAGAGCTGTGTGCCTGGGGTGGTACCCCGCCGAAGGTCATCGCGTCGACAGCGACGATCCGACGCTCACAGGACCAGGTCGGCAGCCTCTACGGCCGTCCCGCACAGCTCTTTCCTCCGGCGGGGCTCAAAGCCGGTTACTCCTACTTCGCCACTCCCGACAAGGACAAGCCCGGTCGTCTGTACGTGGGTGTCATGGCACAGGGGCACACAGCCTCGACCTCCACCGTTCACGTGGGTGCCGCCGCGTTGCAGGCCCCTAGGGAGATCTGTGACGACGATGCCATTCGTGACGCGTACTGGACGGTGGTGGCCTATCACAACAGCCTGCGGGAACTCGGACGAACCGTCACGATCGCGAGAGACGACATCCCTGCGCGGCTCGAGCATCTGACCAAGGACGACACCCGGCGGCGCAAGCTGAACGACGACTCGGTGGTCGAGCTCACCAGCAACATCCCGCGCGCCGCCCAACCACGACTCCTCGAGCGCTTGGGCAAGAGCTTCAAGGAACGCGGCAGCGTCTCCTTCCTCGCCACGACCAACATGCTCTCTGTGGGTGTCGACGTACCGCGGCTCGGCTTCATGCTCATGAACGGGCAGCCCAAGACGACATCGGAATACATCCAGGCCACCAGCCGTGTCGGCCGTCGGCATGTACCGGGACTGATCGTCACGCTCTTCCGCTCGACCAAACCACGCGATCGGTCCCACTACGAGTCGTTCGGTGTCTACCACCGCTCGCTCTACCGGCACGTTGAACCGACCAGCGTCACGCCGTGGTCCATTCCCTCTCGCAACCGAGCCCTGCACGCCGTGCTCACCATCCTGGTACGACATGGAATTGGCCTGAACGCGGAGAGCAAGGCCGGGGACATCCTCGATCACGCGACCGAAGTCGCCCGGATCCGCGACCTCGTGGTGGATCACGTGCAGCGGGCCGATCCAGACGAGGCCCATGCAGCGGCCAAAGAGTTGGACTCATTGATCGAAGCCTGGCAGCAGGAAGCCCAGATCGCGCGTGTCGACGGCGGCCGTCTCTACTACGGGCCGCAGGGGCGGAAGTACTACTCGCTCCTCACCGACTTCGGCAAGCAAGACGGCTTGTGGCCGACGCCCCAGTCGATGCGCAACGTCGACCGTGAGTGTCTCGTCCACGTGAAAGGAACGTGAGGGACAGTGAAAGATATTCGTCGCAAAGTCCGCCGGGCTCAGGCCATCGTCCCCTTCGGCGTCGGCGGGATCATCGATCTCCGAGGCGAATCATTCGTGGCCGCCGATACCCGGAGTTGGGCGGCGAGCGCTGAGCAGGTGGAATCGCCAAGGCTTGCAGCGAAGTTGAGGGTTGCGGGGTTCCGCTCAGCTCCTGTCATCCCGTCCGGAAAGGCTGCATACGCGACCCGCATCGGACCCTCGTACGTACGTTTCCCCAAGTGGCTCTTCTGCCCTCAGTGCAGAGAAATGCAGCTCTGGCACCCAGGCCGTGAGGTACGGGACAAGCAGCCGACCTGCGCGCGTTGCCCGGGGAAGCCGCAACTGGCCCCGATGCGCTTCATCCAGGTGTGCAGGGCAGGCCATATGGCGGACATCAACTGGCATCTATGGGCTCATTCCAAGAGCGAAGGGCCTGATCAGCGGCAATGCCAGGTCCGACACCGGCTTCAGTTCGTCGCCACGCCTGAATCCTCCGGGTTGGAAGCCCTGCGCGTCGTCTGTGCCGTCTGCCGGGCCGGACGGAGCCTGGCGGGCATCAGCCAGAAGAACATCCTCAAGCAGACGGGCCTGCCATGTCCCGGAACCCACCCCTGGCAGCCTGAGACCGACGAGGCGGATCCTTGCGAGGAAACACCACACGCGGTACAGCGCGGCGCCTCCAACGTGTACTTCCCGATCACGCACTCGGCGCTCGACATCCCCGCGCCTGCGGGGATTTCCGAGGACGACGGATTGGCCCAAAGGGTCGTCAACCACCCGATGTGGCCGTACTTCAACAGTGCGGACGGTGGCCCGAGTTCCGATCACCTCAGATTTGTGATCGCCGACCAGTGCGAGGTCCCGGAGGCATTCGTGGAAACTCTGCGACGCCGCCGCACCGACGAAGCTGCTGCAGTGCCGTCTGCGGCTGACTCGGACGATGACCTGAGCATCGCCGAATGGATGGCCTTTTCCGAATCGGGCTCCGTGGCAAATTCGAAGACGTTCTCAGTACGTCGAACCCACCTCGGGATCGGTCACGACGCCGCTGAGTCCATGCAGGAGCTGGCTGTCCGTGTCTCCGGGGTCGTCATCGCGGACCGGGTACGCGAGGTGCGCGCGCTCGAAGGATTCACGCGTTACGAGCCCAGCTCGGGCGACGGCGAAGAGGGCGAAGGTGGCCGCGTCGTGTCGGTTAACAAGCAGGGCCGGACCGGATGGCTGCCCGCCGTAGAGACCTACGGTGAAGGAATCTTCATCGCTGTCGACGAGGACCGTTTGAGCGACTGGGAGAATCTTCGGTCGGTACACAACTGGACACGACGCATCGAGCGCAACCTGGACGCTTCTTTCAAGGCCGATCGCCTCAGAGGGAAGACGGGCCCGGTGCTTCTCCCGCGATTCGTGATGTTGCATACCTTGGCCCACCACTTCATCCGCCAACTCTCGTATGACTGCGGTTACAACGCAGCCTCACTACGGGAACGCGTTTACGCCCGAAGCCACTACCCGGACAGTGATCTTCCACCCCAGGCTGGCGTGTTCATCTACACGGCCGCCGGGGATGCAGAAGGGACGCTGGGTGGAATCGTTCGCCAGGGTCAACCGCCAAACCTTGCCGAGACTTTGATCCGGCTACTCGAATCGGCACTGTGGTGCTCACAGGACCCTCTGTGCGCCGACTCGACCGGTAGGTCACTGGCAAACCTCAACCGTGCTGCCTGCCACGCGTGCACGCTTCTTCCCGAGACGTGCTGTGAAATCGATAACTCCCTGTTGGACAGAACGCTGTTGATCGGTGATGGCGAGGTTCCGGGATTCTTCAGGGAGGTAGTCCAGGCAGCGCTCGAGGAGTCGGCCGGAGCTGTCGATCTATCATGAAGATCCCTTCCCTTCTCGACCTCGAGATCGAGCAACAGGCTGTCATCGATCTTCCGTTCCATGGAAGCCACGTCATCACCGGTGAACCTGGCGCCGGAAAGACGGTGATGGCCGTCTACCGAGCCTGGGCGCTGGCAACCGCTGGTCGCCATGTCGCCCTCTTCACGCGCTCCAATCTGCTGCACCAGTACCTCGCACAATTGGCACCGGACCTTACGGAAGCTCTCAACGTCACCACCTACCATCGGTGGATCAAAGATTTCTGGCGCCGGCATTTCCGGTCTGACCCACCACAGACCGACGAGGAAGGTTGGTGCTACGACTGGATCGAGATGCAGCGAGCCTGCGTCCTGCAGAGCGTCGGGTCGACTGCACATCTGGTGATCGACGAGGGCCAGAACCTGCCCGTCGCTTTCTATCAGTGGTGCCGAATCCTCGGTCTCGGCGTCACCGTATGCGCAGACGAGAACCAGCGGATCGACGACGATCAGAGCACCGTGTCCGAGATATGCCGGGCACTCGGCATACGGACCAATCCAACCGTGCTCCGCGAGAACCGGCGGAACAGTCGGGAGATCTCAATGCTGGCGAACGAGTTTCGCGTGGAGGCCGGGAGCGATATTCCCTTGCCGACACGCGTCGGCCATACACCCACCGTGTTGAAGGTTCCCTCCCTGGAGCGTTTTGCCACTGGAGTTTCCCAGTACTTCAACGCGTATCCGGAGCGAAGCATCGGAATCATCTGCAGGTCGACCCATTTGCTACGGGACATCCAGAGTGAACTCACGCACCTCGGGCTTGCGAAGCACACCCAGGCTTATGTGCACGATGATCGATACCGGGACACCGTTGACTTCTCAACGCGGCCAATCCGGATCGTGAGCACGGCCAGTATGAAGGGCTTGGAGTTCGACAGCGTATTCGTGCCGGACTTGGACGCGTACACCGAGGACTCGACCAGCGTGGAGGCGCGTCTTCGCTTTTTCGTGCTGTGCACTCGCGCCCGCGAGGATCTCCACTTCGCTCACCGCGGCCCCCAAGAGCCAGCCATCTTGTCGAGCGTCCCGGAACCCTTGTTGGCCCGACACACGGGTTGATGTCGCAGTGCAGCCATTCCTTCCCGAGGCAGGAGCAGAACGTGCCTGCGCACCGGGGGGCTCATTACCCGTACACCGTGGTCAACGCGGCGGCCACCCCGCCCCGTACGCCCCCGGCCACCCCCAAGGCGCCGCCCCCGCCCCGTACGGCATGGGCGCCACCGGGCCCGCCGCAACCCCCACCCCCGCCGCCAAAGCCAGCGCCGGCTGGGCGACCTCCCTCCGCACCCACAAGTGGTGCAGCAACTCCTGCTCCCGCACCCCGAAATCCCCCAGCCCCACCCCCCGGTACGCGCGCTGGCGCAGGAACGCCAGAGAAGTCGCGAAGGATATGTACTCCGCCACGACGCGCGCCGCCGGGGCGCCGCCCTGGCGGCGGGCCGTGTCGCGGGCTATGCCTCGGGCGCGCATCGAGGAGAGGGCCAGTGGCTCCGGCCATGTCAGCCAGCCCGCCGCCTGGTACGCAGGCAAGTGGGTGCGGATCGTGCGGAGTTCGTTCTGGCGGGACCAGATCGTCAGCCACGTCAGGAGGCCGAAGACCGGGACCATGAACAGGGCGTAGACGGCCAGGAAGCCCAGGCCGGGCAGGCTCGCCGAGCCGTTCCAGATGCCGTGCAGGGTCATGGCCGTCAGGAGGCCCAGGACGGGGACGGCGATCCTCAGCGCTCGTCGGCGCGGCGCGAGCGACGCCGCTATGCCGAAGCCCACGCCCGTCATCGACGTGAAGAGGGGGTGCGCGAAGGGGGACATCAGCACGCGCACGAAGAACGTCGCCGCCGTCGTCGACGGCAACCCCTCGTGGCCGAAGCTCTGGTCGGAGGCGAAGGCGTTGCCGAGGTAGAGGATGTTCTCGGTGAAGGCGAAGCCCGTGGCCGTGAGGCCGGCGAAGACGACGCCGTCGAGGAGGCCGTTGAAGTCGCGGCGGCGGAAGACGAAGAGGAGGAGGACGGCTGCCGCCTTCGCGCTCTCCTCCACCACCGGGGCCACGAACGTGGCGCCCCATCCCGCGGCCCTCGCGCGGTCGGCGACGTCGATGGTGTTCATGAGCCACTTCGTCGCGAAGCCGTTCGCGAGGATCGCGACGAGGGTGGCCGCGCAGGAGCCCCATGCGAAGGCGAAGGCCAGGTTGCGCCAGGGTTTGGGCTCGACGCGGTCCATCCAGCGGAAGGCCGCTATCAGCAGCGGCACGGGCAGGACGGCCAGGCCGAGGCCGACGAGGAAGCCCTCCGTGCCGGTCTGCTCGCGCACCAGGGCCAGGATGATCAGGCCGCAGAGCGCGAGCAGGAGGATCAGTCCGCCCGCGCGGACCGCCTTGTTGTCCCAGAGGGTGTCCCACAGGGCCCGGCGGGGCCGGTAGTGCCGGACACCCCCCGGCGGGGGCTGGGGCGGCTGCTGCGGGTACGGGGGCAGGGACTCATGCACCCATTGACCCTAACGAAGGTGCCACCCCGTGGGACGCCCCTGCGACCCCTCTACGACGCCTTGCGGCGGAACAGCAGGTCGTGGACCACGTGGCCCTTGTCCAGGCCCTGGCCCTCGAAGCGGGTCAGCGGGCGGAACTCCGGGCGCGGGGCGAAGCCGCCGTCGGCCTGGGTGTTCTCGAACTCCGGCGCCGCCGCCAGGACTTCCAGCATCTGCTCCGCGTACGGCTCCCAGTCCGTCGCGCAGTGCAGCAGCGCACCCGGCGCGAGACGTGTCGCGGCCAGGCTCAGGAACTCCGGCTGGATCAGGCGGCGCTTGTGGTGGCGCTTCTTGGGCCAGGGGTCCGGGAAGTAGACGCGGATGCCGGCGAGGGAGTCGGGGGCGAGCATCTCGCGGAGGAGGATGATCGCGTCGCCGTTCGCCACGCGGACGTTGGTGAGGCCGTTGCGCTCGGCGAGGTTCAGCAGGTTGCCCTGGCCGGGGGTGTGGACGTCGCAGGCCAGGATGCCGGTGCCGGGGTCGGCCGCCGCCATCTGCGCCGTGGCCTCGCCCATGCCGAAGCCGATCTCCAGGACGACGGGCAGGGCCGGGTCGCCGAAGAGCTCGCCGAGGTCCAGCCGGCTGAGGCCGTCGATGTCGAGGCCCCACGTGGGCCACAGGCGGCGCAGCGCCTCGCCCTGGCCGGGCGTGACCCGGCTGCGGCGCGGCTGGAACGAGCGGATGCGACGCTCGTGGTGCGAACCCGCCGGGTCCGCCGCCGGGCCGTCGGGGAACATCGGCTCCGACCGGTCCCTGCGGGGCCGGTCCGCGTGGGCGGGGGCCTGGGCCGGGACGGGCGCGGACTGGGTGGGGGTGAGGTTCTCGGACACAGTCCTGCCAGTCTACGGGCGCGGGGTCCGGGGCGTCCCGGGTCATTGGGCCCGGACCGGGCGACGGAGCCCGGCTGCGGACACAGGCGGACAGCCGCACGGGGCACTCGGAGCCGGGCTCGCCGTGTCGGCACCCAAAGTCTGATATGTCAGCTTTTACGATCCTTCTCGTTCGGCCCGCCAGGGCGCACGCACCCGCACGAGACGGACATCCGCATGAGACCGCGCACGAGATCGCGTACGAGAACGGGCACGAGATCACGCACGACATCGCGTATGACAGCACGCTCGACGTCGCGTACGAGACGGAATACGGAACGGCATACGAGACGGCGCACCGGACCGCGCCTCCTGCCCGCTGCCGCCCGGCTCTCGGCGCTGACGCTTCTCGTCACCGCCGGCCTGCTCTCCGGCTGCCACGTCGGGCAGCCCGCCGCCGGCTCCCGCGACGACGCCGCCGCCCCGCGCGAGCGCGGCGACTGGCGGCTCGTCTGGGCGGACGAGTTCCGCGGGCCCGCCTACCGAGGGCCCGACCCCGCCAAATGGAGCTTCGACCGCGGCGCCGAACCGCAGTGGGGCAACCACGAGTGGGAGTACTACACCGACCGGCACGAGAACGTGTCCCTGGACGGCGACGGCCATCTCGTGATCAGCGCGCGGCGTGAACGGCTGCCGTGGATGCACTGCACGGTCGGGCCCTGCGACATCACCTCCGGGCGGATCACGACCAAGGGCAGGTTCTCCCAGGCCTACGGGCGCTTCGAGGCGCGGATCAAGGTCCCGAAGGGCAAGGGGATGTGGCCCGCCTTCTGGATGCTCGGGGCCAACGTCGACCGGGTCGCCTGGCCCGGGAACGGCGAGATCGACGTGATGGAGGTGCTCGGGCACCAGCCGTGCACCGTGCACGGAGCAGTGCACGGCCCCGGGTACGTGGCGAAGGGGCTCGAACAGCACCTGAGCCTGCACGGGGGGAGCCTGTCCGACGACTTCCACACGTACCGGGTGGACTGGAGCCCGGGGAAGGTGACGTGGCTGCTGGACGGCAAGGCGTACGGGACGGCCCGGTCGGGGCAGCTGCGGCGGGGGCAGCGGTGGGTGTTCGACCACCCGCACTATCTGCTGCTCAACCTCGCGGTCGGCGGGGACTGGCCCGGTGCGCCGGACGGGGGAACTCCGTTCCCCAACCAGATGGTGGTCGACTACGTGCGGGTCTACGCGCCTGCGCGGTGAGTACTGGGTGTCAGCCGCGGGTCGGTTGTGGTTGCTCGCGCAGTTCCCCGCGCCCCTTTCAGGGGCGCCCCTGAAGCTGCTCCAGCACCCTCCGCGCCACCTCGCGCCCGATCGGCAGCGACGCCGTCGCCGCCGGCGACGGGGCGTTCAGTACGTGCACCATCCGCGGCGACTCCGCGAACAGGAAGTCGTCCACCAGCGTCCCGTCCCGCAGCACCGCCTGGGCCCGGACCCCGGACGGGGCCGGTATCAGGTCGTCCTCCGTCACCTCCGGGAGGAGGCGCCGCACCGCCTCCGTGAAGGCGCGCTTCGACAGGGAGCGCTGCACCTCGCCCGCCCCGTACCGCCAGTGGCGCCTTGCTGTCCGCCAGGTGCCGGGGTAGGCGAGCGTCCCCGCCAGCTCCGACGGGCGCACCACATGCCAGGCGTAGCCCTCGCGCGCGAGAGCGGGCACCGCGTTCGGACCCACGTGCACATGGCCCTCGATGCCGCGGGTGAGGTGGACGCCCAAGAACGGGAAGGCCGGGTCCGGCACCGGGTAGACCAGGCCGCGGACCAGGTCCGCACGGTCCGGGCGCAGCTCGAAGTACTCGCCGCGGAACGGGACGATCCGCGCCCCCGGATCGTCGCCCGCCATCCGGGCCACCGCATCACTGTGCAGCCCCGCGCAGTTGACCAGGGCCCGCGCCCGCAGCACCTCGCCCTGCGCCGTGCGCACCGCGACCGCCGCGCCGCGTCGGCCGATCACGCGCACCTTCGCGCCGTACCGCACGGACGCCCCCGCATCCTCCGCGAGTGCGGCCAGCCGCTCCGCCACCGCGCCGAAGTCGCACACGCCCGTCGTGCCGACGTGGATGGCGCCGAGGCCCCGCACCCGCGGCTCGTACTCCGCGAGCTGGGCGCGGCCCAGCTCGCGGACGGGGATGCCGTTCTCCCGGCCGCGCTGGACCAGGGCGTGCAGGCGGGGCAGCTCCGCGTGCTCCGTGGCGACGATCAGCTTGCCCGTGACCTCGTGCGGCAGGCCGTGCTCGGCGCAGAACTTCACCATCTCCGCGGCGCCCTGCACCGCGAACCTCGCCTTGAGCGAGCCGGGGCGGTAGTAGATCCCGCTGTGGATCACTCCGCTGTTGCGGCCCGTCTGGTGGCGGGCCGGCCCGCTCTCCTTCTCCAGCACGACGACGCGCGTGCCCGGCACGGTGCGCGTGAGCGCATACGCCGTCGACAGGCCCACGATCCCGCCCCCGACGACCAGCACATCGCAGTCGTACGCCGCCGCCATCACGCCACCTCCCCGCGACCGTCCCGAGTCCGAACCGTGCCCGTCCCCGCGCCCACGGTTCCCATGATGACGTGTGCCACTGACAATGGGCCGAAACCCGGTCACCGATCTTGCTGACGTACGGCCATGACCTGGGGTTCCCGCTCCGGCCTCCGTTCAATCACCCGCCGGGCGCCGGTGGGCCGCCCCGTCACGCCGGGGCGACCAGCAGCGGCCGTGCCCGCTCGCGCAGTTCGACCACCCGCGGCTCGTGGCCGTACGGCTCCAGGCGGTGCAGCAGGTCGCGCACGTACTCGGTCGTGCGCGCCGACGAGATCCGCCCGGCGACCTCCACCGCCCTCGCTCCCGCGGCGCAGGCCGCGTCCAGGTTGCCCGACTCCAGCTCGGCCACGGCCGACACCACCAGCCGCAGGCCGTGCGAGCGCACGTACTCCTCCGTGGGACGGGCCAGCGCCTGTTCGGTGAAGCGCTGCACCTGGCGGGGCATGCGCAGGTCGCGGTAGCACTCGGCGGCGTCGGCGGCGAACCGCTCCTGGGTGTAGAAGTCGAGCCAGGACGGGTCCGCGTCGCCCGGGCGGGACCGCTCCAGCCAGCCCTCGGCGGCCTTGAGCGCCGCCCCGCAGGCGGCCGCGTCCCCCGCTTTCGCGTGGGCGCGCGCCTCGACCAGCCGGAAGAAGCTCATGGCGCGGGCCGTGGCCAGGCCGCGGTTGCGTTCGAGGGCGGCCTGTGCGAGGTCCACGCCCTCGTCCGCGTAACCGCGGTAGGTGGCCTGCAGGCTCATCGACGCCAGCACGTAGCCGCCGAGCGGGACGTCGGCGGCCGCCCGGGCCAGGCGCAGCGCCTGGATGTAGTAGCGCTGTGCGGCCTCCTGTTGGCCGGTGTCGAAGGCCATCCACCCGGCGAGCCGGGTGAGTTCGGCGGAGGCGCCGAACAGGGCGCGGCCGACCTCGTCGCTGTACGAACCGAGCAGCAATGGTGCCGCGTCCACCCGCAGGCACTCCGGAACCATCGACGAACGCCAGTCGCCGCCACCGTACTTGGAGTCCCAGCGGCGGGCCTCGTCCGCCGCCTCGCGCAGTTTCGTCACGTCGCTGTGGCCGACACGCTGCACTAAACCGCAGTCCGGGCCGGAACCTCCGGCGCCGGACGCACTGCCGTTGCCGCTGCTGCCGTTGCTGCTCGTCCCGCCCTCCCTGACGACCTGGAGGGGCTCGCGGGCGACCGAGCTGTCGGCAGGGGATATCAGCCAGCGCGAGGCGGGCGTGGAGTACGCGCTGACGGAGAAGGAACCGGCCAGGCTCTGCCAAATGCCCCCGCCTGCACGGCGACCGGCGAGATCCAGCCGGTAGAGCTCGGTGGCACTGCGCACTGCCTGGCCGACATCGCGCGGAAAAGAGAGCCCCACCTCCGGCGCGGGATCGGCGTCGGCGAGGCCGATTTCGTGCAGTGGGACCGGGCGGCCGAGCTTGCCCGCTATCGCGGCGGCGATCAGATGGGGGGCGGCGCCCTGCGGGACCATGCCCTTGGACACCCAGCGGGCGACGGAGGTCTTGTCGTAGCGAAGGGTCAAACCCCGCTGCGCACCAAGGTCGTTGACCCGTCGGGCCAGGCCGGCGTTGCTGATCCCTGCGAGGGCGAGAACGGTGCCCAGCTTCTCGTTCGGTCCGCGCGGCTCCCTGGACATGCGCACCCCTCGACGACACGGCGCCCGCCCCGGCATAGGCACGGGGCATTCGTAAACCCAGCGTAGTTCCCCGCATCCCGACCGTTAAGAGGTGTTGTCCCGGATGGCGAGATTCAGGCCCGTATGTGCGTGCATCGAGGGGCACGTGCTCCGGTTGTGTGTGGCCGTGCGCCCGCCGTGCGCTCTGTCCGCGCCATTGCGGGAGCGGTTCCATGGAGGAGCGTGGGTTGGCCCGCTGCAATTGGATCCAGTGGGCTGGGGGAAGCCGCCGCCTCATTCCCCGCGGGCGGCGGAACGGTCCGGGAGGTGGTCAGCGCCTCCCGGACTGTCACATTACGGGCCTGTCGGACATCTGCCGGACCTCCGTCCGGACGCGGGCCTGCGACGTCCCGGATGCCCTCGTGCGGCGGCGCACGGCGGCCATCGCCTTGCGCAGCACGGCAGTCGGTGCCGTACCGGTGCCGCCTGTGGAAGCACTTGCCCGAGTGCGCCCCCCTGAATCCCCGATAAGCGGACGGCCCGATTTTGGCCGGAACCGACCGCACCGGGCGTTCGGGGACACGCGCGTACGAGTGCGGGCGCGGCCTCTACCCGTGGCAGCATGGCCCGTGCACGGCCGTGACGGTGCGGTACTTCACCCCGCTTTCAGGCGAGTTGGCAGCCGCGCTGCATTACAGGTGCGTCCAGGTGTCGTCTTCCGGATGTCGAAACCGCCGCTTCGCTGTGCATGATGACTGCTACCTGTTGGTTGTCCACAGCCTGTGGAGGCGGCAATGCGCTGGTTGGTGGGGTGGAGCTGCACCGCCTCCGGAGCCGGGAACGGGGCCGCGCCGCACGAGACCGAGGCGGGACCGGTGCAGCCCGTGGGCGCCCAACTCCTGTGGGACGGACCGGCTCCGCTGTGGGCCGTCGGCGACTGGCGGCCCGACGAGATCCGGGTCGTCCACGCCGGGGCCTCCCTCACCCGCCTCGCCGTGCTCGGCCGGTGCGGCGCGAGCGACGACGCCCTGCGCAGCGGACTGCTCGCCGCCCGCGGCGGCGCACTGCGGCATCTGACCGCCTGGCCCGGCAGTTACACCGCCGTCGCCCAGGTCGGCCGCCGCCTGACCGTCGTCGGCGACCTGGCCGGCGCCCGGCCCGTCTTCCACACCTCCTGGGCCGGCGGCACCGCCTACGCCACCGCCGCGCTCCCGCTCGCCGACCTCGTCGAGGCCCAGCTCGACGTCGGGCACCTCGCCGCGCTGCTCGCCTGCCCCGACTCCCCGGAGGCGCTCGGCGACGGCACCCCCTACGCGGGCGTGCGGCGCATGCCCCCGGGACACGCGCTCGTGTTGCGCGACGGCGCGCGGGAGGTCACCGGCTACGAACCCCAGGCATCGTTGGCCGTCGCCGCCCCCCAACTCGGCATCGAACAGGCGGTGTCGGGCGTGCGGGACGCGCTCGTCGAGGCTGTACGGGCCCGGTTCGCCGCTCCGCGGCACGCTCCCGCGTACCCCTTCGGCGACCGTGACCGCGACCGCGACCCCGGGCCCGTACCCGGCATGGGCCCCACCTTCCGGCGCACCGCGCGCGGCAGCGGGCCGGCCCCCGGGATCGGCGCGGACCTCTCCGGCGGCAGCGCCTCCGCGACGCTCGCCCTGCTCGCCGCCGGGCTGCCCGGCATGCCCGGCACACCGCTCGGACACGGCAGCGGCACCGGCGAGCGCCTCCTGGCCGTCACCTTCAACGACCTGACCGGCGGCCCCGTCCGCACCCGCGAGGCCGAGCTCGAACGCGCCCGCACCCTCGCCGCGAACCCGCGGCTGCACCACGTGGTCGTCGCTGCCGGTGCCGAGGCCCTCCCGTACGCCGAGCTCGACCGCGGCCCGCTGACCGATGAGCCGGGCCCCTCGCTCGTCACCGCCGAACGTCACCGCCGACGACTGGCGGCCGGCAGTGCGGACCACTTCGTCGGACACGGCGCCCGACAAGTACTTGACGCTCATCCGGCACGTCTGGCCGACCTGTTGATGGACCGCCGCAGGCGTCACCTGCTCCGGCCGGTCTCCGCACTGGCCCGCGCCGACGGTCCCTCCGCACACTCGCTCTTCGTCCCGTTCACCGTCTACCGGGCGGCACGGCGACTGGCGCGGATGACGTACCGGGAAGGACTGGAAGAGGCAGCAGCACGGCTGCTCCGGCCGACGGGAGCGGCGGGCCCCGGCAGCGGGACGCCGGGAGCCGTCGACGCCTCGCTCGCCGCGCTCACCTGGGTACGGCCCGGACCGGCCGCACGCTGGCTGACCGGAGAGGCCCTCGCCGAAGTATCGGTTCGCCTGCACGGCACGGCCGTCCGTCCCGCAGCACTGCAGCAACGCCCCGGCGAACGGCGCGCCGCGGCCGCTCTCGCCCGCTATGCGGCGGACCACCGCGTCTTCGAACAGGCCACGGAGATCCGCGGCCAGCGACTGCACACCCCCTTCCTCGACAACCAGGTCGTACGGGCCTGCCGCGCGCTCCCCGAGGCGCTCCGGGTACAGCCAGGGGCGCGCGCCTCGGTCCTGCGCGCGGTCCTGGCCGGTGCCGGAATACGGGACCTGCCGGTCGGCTGGGGCGCCACCTCCCACGCCTCCCACGCGGCGGCCGTGCGCGCCGGGCTCCACACCTCCCTCAGCTCGCTGCTCGCCCTCTTCGACACCCCGCTCCTCGCGGACGCGGGACTGGTCGAGGCCCGCGTCGTCCGCAGTGCGCTGCGCGGGGCGGCGGGCGGGGAGGCGCTGCCCCTGGACGGCCTCGCTGACCTGGTCTCCATGGAGCTGTGGCTGCGCCGCCTGCTCGCGCGCCGCGGCACCTGCTGGACGGGCCCGTCCGCGCCCCGGCAGCGCGCCGTGGCGGGCGGGGTGACGGTGACCCCGAGGCCCGGGATTTGACGCCGGTCCCAGAATGGAAGGTGCGGCCGCCGGGCGGCCGTGGGATTCACGGGGAACAGGGACAGGAACGGGAACAGTGTCCGAGAGACGTGCGGAGAAACGTCCGGAGCGTCCGGAGCGACGGCGCCCGGAGCGCCCGGCGAAGCGGGGCGGGAAGCAGCGTTCTGGGCGCTCGGAGCGTCCGGAACATCCGGAACGTCAGGAGAAACGTTTCCTGGAGCGTGTGGACCGGCGCGCGGACCACAGGACGGCCCCCGAAGCCGACCGGACCGCGCTCGCCGTCCTGCAGGGGGACTGCGGCAACTGCTTCGGGCTGTGCTGCGTCGCGCTGCCGTTCGTCGCCTCCGCGGACTTCGCGGTCACCAAGGACGCGGGCAAGCCCTGCTCCAACCTGCAGACGGACTTCACCTGCGGCATCCACGCCCGCCTCCGCGACAAGGGCTTCCCCGGCTGCACCGTCTACGACTGCTTCGGCGCGGGCCAGAAGGTCTCCCAGGACACCTTCGGCGGACGCGACTGGCGGCAGGACCGGGGGACCGCTGAGCAGATGTTCGCGGTCTTCCCCGTCGTACGGCAGCTGCACGAACTGCTCTGGTACCTGACGGAAGCGCTGACGCTTCCGGCCGCCCGGCCGGTGCACGCCGACCTCCGCACGCTGCTCGCCACGACCGAGCGGCTCGCCGGACAGAGCCCCGAGGCGCTGCGCGAGCTGGACGTCGCGGCCCACCGGCAGGACGTCAACGTACTGCTGCTGCGCACCAGCGAGCTGGTGCGGGGAGCGATGGGCCGGAAGGCGAAGAACCACCGCGGAGCGGACCTCATGGGCGCCCGCCTGAAGGGCGCCGACCTCCGCGGTGCCAATCTGCGCGGCGCCTACCTCATCGCCGCGGACCTCACGGGCGCGGACCTGCGCAGCGCGGACCTCATCGGGGCGGACCTGCGCGATGCGAATCTCTCCGGCGCGGATCTGACCGGCGCCTTCTTCCTCACCCAGCCGCAGCTGAACGCGGCCAAGGGCGACGCGGCGACGAAGCTGCCGGGCGGGCTGGTGCGGCCGGGGCACTGGGGGGCGTAGACGCCCGCGCACCATAGGGGCGCGGGACTCTGCTCAATATGCGGCTCCGTCGCGTGGGCGCGAGCAACCACGGCCGACCGGACTGCTCAGTCACACGTCAGTCTCCCCAACGCCCAATCCGCAACGGCGGCCCGGTCGGCCGCCGAAACCGGCTCAACGGTCAGCCGGATCGTCTGCCGGCCCGTCAGCGGCACACGCACCGGGACGCCCGGATCCCCGCCTCGCACCACCCCGGAGTTCCACAGGCGCTCGCCGTCCGCGTACACGGAGAACCGGACCGCACCGAACCCCATCGTCATGTCGTCGACGCCTGCCACCGCGTCGAACGTCCGGCAGGACCGGTTCAGTTCGATGGCCACCGACGAGTCCGCGTGCACGCTCACCCCGTCGCGGTACTCCCTGCCGCCGACCCGCAGGCCCTGGCGCTGCCACAGCCAGTCGCTGTCGGCCAGCCGGATCTCCGGCTTGGTGCCGTCACCGATGTCCTCGTAGGTCAGCCCGTCGAGCCGGTGGACCACCGGGAGCCCGGCGGGCGGGGAGGAGGGGCCGACGGAGAGCGAGGGCGTCGGGGACGGCGTGGGGCGCAACAGGGGAACCGACGGCCTGGCGCTCGGCGTCGCCCGGGGCGTGGCGGATGCCGAGGCACGCGCCCGCTCGGCACGCGACGACGGCGTCGAGGACGGGCGCACCGCGGGCGCCATCGCCACGGATCCCCACGTCGGGCTCGGCGACGGCCGCTCCGGCGGCTCCGACTCGGGTGCCGGCATCGCCGGAGCGGCCGTCGCCGCCCGGACGGCCCGAGGGCTCTCCGCCGGTGCGGGTGAACCGCCCACCAGCGCGTACGCCATCACACCGCCCGCGGTGAGCACGGCCCCGACCGCAATGCCGAGCTTCAGCGACGCCGCCGCGCCACTCCCCGAACCCGCGCCCGACCCCGCACTGCTCCCGCCGGCCGCCGAGGCCGACGCCGCGGCGCCCGTCGCACCTGCTGCACCCGCCGCAAGCCCCGCCGCGGCCTTGAGCGAATACCCCGCCGCGAACCAGCCGACGACCGCCACCGGCAGCAGCGACCGCAGCCGTGCGTTGACGTCCGCGACCTCCAGCGCGGCCGTGCGGCACCGCGCACAGCTCTCCAGGTGCCTGCGCATCCCGCGCTCGGCCCGCGTCCGCAGCCGGCCCCGCGCGTAGGCGCCGAGCCGGTCGGCGTACTGCGCGCAGTCGCCGCCGGAGGTGAGCGAGGTGCTCACGTGGGCCTGCAGATAGGCCTGTTTGAGCCCCTCGCGGGCGCGGAGCGCGAGGACGGCCGTCGCATTGGCCGACAGCCCCAGCAGCGGAGCCACCTCGCTCGGCGGCTCCTCCTCCACGGTGGTGTGCCACAGCACCGTCTGCCACCGCTCCGGCAGGCTGCGGAACGCCTGCACGGCCAGCGACTCCTCGGCCTCTTGCATGGCCCGTACGTCCGCGCCGAGATCGAGCGTGTCCTCGTCGGCGGCGCTCGGCCTGCGCTCGGCGGACGAGGAGAAGACCGCGAAATCCTCGACCAGTTGCTCCCGCTTGACCGTCCGCGCCCAGGCCGCCGCGACCCGGCGCACGGTGGTCAGCAGATACGCGCGGACCGCCGTCTCCGGTCCCGCCCCGCCCTGCACGGCCTGCAGGGTGCGGGCGAACACCTCGTGGGTGAGGTCCTCCGCGGTGTGCTCGTCACGGCAGCACGTCCTGGCGTAGCGGCGGACCGCATCGGCATGGCGCCGGTACAGCTCCTCGTACGCCGTCCCCTCGCCGCTGCGCATCTGCGCGACCAGCTCCAGGTCCGACGGCGGCAGCTCCGCACCGTCCCGCTGCTGCGGAACTCCCGTGCCGGCAGCGGACGGACCGTCTGTCGACGGCCCGGGAGGCAGCGCCGGGGGAGAGAGGGCAGACCCCGAGGCGCCGGAGGAACCGGGCGGCAACGCCCGGCCCTGGCCGGGCACATGAGCCCGCTGCTCCCGATGTCCGGGCGCACGAGCATCAGGCGGTTCGTCCGCCTCGTCTCTCCCGCGCCGTTCTTCCCGCCCGTCAACTCCCATAGCGGAGGCTCCTGTACACGCCTGCACACCCGTACTCCGGGCAAGACTGGCACACAGGGGTGCATTTACGGCAGAGCCGGAACAGCAACCACTCGTCCGAGGATCACTCGCACACGAGAGCCCAGGTGCTCACCCGTTCGGGGAAGGCCGGGTGAACGGCCTTCCCCTCTTCCGAGTGCAGTGCCGATGTGCGACGGCGACGCAGGTACGCGCGCGATCACGCCACGGGACGCGAACGGAGCCCCTCGAGCAGGATGTCCAGCAGTCGCGAGGACGCCGCAGCCTGCTGCGCAGCATCCGGCAGCGAAGGCGCCGCCGTGGCTATCACCAGCAGGACGTCCGCCACCGTCACGTCGGGGCGCAGCTCACCCGCGGAGCGGGCCCGCTCCACCAGCCGGCCGACGACGTCCAGCAGGGCCGCCGCGCCTGCGTCGCTCCGCTCCTCGGCCGCGGACGGCCGCTGCTCGACCAGCCGCAGCTCGTGCAACTGACCGCCGGCGACCCCCGGCTGCCGCTGCTGCGGCACCCGCGCCCGGTCCACCGCCGACCGGTCCGCGACCTGCCGGTCGTGCACCGGCCGCTCCGGTGCGCCGGGCTGCACGTGCGGCTGCAGCCGCTCCTGGCCCGTCCGGGCCTCCTCGGACTCGACGTCCACCCCGACCCGCAGGACCTGCGGCGGGAGCAGCCGGCCCGCGCCCGACGCCACCGACGTGCGCAGGAACCGGGACAGCGCCGACCACGGCTCGTCCTCCTGCCCCAGCGCCGTCCGCGCCTGCTCGGTCAGCCGTGCCGTCTCCTCCTCGGCTATCCGCCGGACCAGGACGTCCTTGCTCGGGAACCGGCGGTACACCGTCCCCACACCGACCCGGGCCCGGCGCGCCACGTCCTCCATGGGCGCCCCGTACCCCAGCTCGCCGAAGACCTCGCGAGCCGCGCGCAGGACATGCTCGAGATTGCGCTGGGCGTCCACGCGCAGCGGCGTGTTGCGCCCGGAAGCGCCGTCAGGCGTCGCTACAGCAGCGGACGCAGACCAATGAGAGCTCTGAATGTGCATACGTTCCCCCGGTTATGACGTCTCCCCCCGGAGACTCCCCGCCCTGACTGCCGGGGCGCGTCTCGACACCCCGACGGAGTACGAACATAGTTGAGCCCCGGTCAAGAAAGAAGGGGGTAGTTCCGCACAGCCCGTCCCCGATTGGAGTACGGGCCCGGTCCGCTCCGCCTCCGCACACCCCCGCCGCCCCGCCGTAGCCCCTCTGACCTGCGCATATGTATGCCCTCAGCAGGGCGTTCGGACGGAGGGATCAGCTCCGGCACCGGTCGTACATTTCGCAGGGCCTGTGGACAAACCCCGGCCGCGGGTGCGTCATGGGTAGGAGCGCGGGGGAGGTGCAGGGCGCGAGGACCACGAAGAGGACCATGAAGGGGCAGCCTTGGCGAAGGAACCGGCGCGCATTCTGGTGGTCGGCGGCGGCTACGTGGGCATGTACACCGCACTGCGTCTCCAACGGGAGGTCAGGCGCGGCGAGGCCGAGATCGTGGTGGTCAACCCCGAGGCGTACATGACCTACCAGCCCTTCCTCCCCGAGGCCGCCGCCGGGTCCATCTCGCCCCGGCACGTCGTCGTCCCCCTGCGCCGCACCCTGGGCGACTGCGGGATCGTCGTCGGCGAGGCCACGGCCGTCGACCACGCCGCGCGTACCGCGACCGTCAAGACCCTCGCCGCCGAGGAGGAGGGCACCGGCACGGTCGACATCCCCTACGACGAACTCGTCCTCGCGCCCGGCTCCGTCTCCCGCGCCCTCCCGGTCCCCGGCCTCGCCGACCACGGCATCGGCTTCAAGACCGTCGAGGAGGCCATCGGCCTGCGCAACCACGTCCTCGAACAGATGGACATCGCCTCCTCCACCCGCGACCCCCAGGTCCGCGACGCCGCCCTCACCTTCGTCTTCGTCGGCGGCGGCTACGCGGGCGTCGAGGCCCTCGCCGAGCTGGAGGACATGGCCCGCTACGCCGCGCGCTACTACCACAACCTCCGCCCCGACGACCTGAAGTTCGTCCTCGTCGAGGCAACGGACCGGATCCTGCCCGAAGTCGGCGCGGAGATGGGCCGCTACGCCGTCCGGGAGCTCCGAGGCCGCAACATCGACGTCCGCCTCGGCACCCGGCTCGACTCCTGCGAGAACCGCATCGCCGTGCTCAGCGACGGCTCGCGCCTGCCCACCCGCACGCTCGTGTGGACCGCCGGCGTCAAACCGCACCCGGTCCTCGCCGCCACCGGCCTGCCCCTCACCGAGCGCGGCCGGCTCAGGTGCACGGCCGAGCTGCGGGTCGAAGGCGTCGAACACGCCTGGTCGGCCGGAGACGCGGCCGCCGTCCCCGACCTCACTGCCGAACGGCCCGGCACCGAGTGCGCCCCCAACGCCCAGCACGCCGTCCGCCAGGCCAGGGTCCTCGCCGGCAACGTCCTCGCCGCACTGCGCGGCAAGCCCCTCCAGGAATACCGCCACCGGTACGTCGGCTCCGTCGCCTCGCTCGGACTCCACAAGGGCGTCGCACAGGTCTACGGAAAGAAGCTCAAGGGCTATCCCGCCTGGTTCATGCACCGCGCCTATCACCTCAGCCGCGTCCCCACCGTCAACCGCAAGGCACGCATCCTCGCCGAATGGTCCCTCGCCGGACTGTTCAAACGTGAGATCGTCTCGCTCGGCTCGCTGGAACACCCCCGCGCCGAATTCGAACTCGCGGCGGGCACCGGGCGTCACCCGGAAGCGAGTTGAAGCAGGTGACATACGGCGGCAGGAGCACGGAACTCCTCCGCGTGGCCCGGCGTCTGACGGATGTCGGTCCCGTCGGCCACACTGGACGTGTGACCATGAGTGGGTTCGTGCTTGCGAAGAGTAACAATCATGAGGTTTCGGACGTTTGCTGCACTCCCCAGGGGCCCGGCCCCCGCACCGCCGACCGCGCCCCCGAGCCGGGCACACGGCTCAGCCACCCCACGTCGCCGAGCTGATCCGGAACGACTCCGCGAGGTAATCCTCAGTGAACTTCACCCGCTGGAGCGCCCGGCTCCCCGGAACACAGCGCCGAGCAGCGGCGCGCGCCGAACGCACCTCTGCCACGCCCTCACAACCCGTGCCCGCCGCGGCCGGCACGGGCGGCTCCGTCCCCGCCGCCCGCGCCGAGAGCCCGCCCGGGGCCGGCAGCGAGCCCGGCGCAGCCCCCGTCCCCGCGCTCGACGGGCTGCCCGTCCACGACATCCTCGGCAAGGTCCCCGCCCTCGTCGCCGTCGTCCACGGCCCCGACCACCGCATCGCCTACGTCAACGACGCCTACGCCGCACTCTTCGGCCCCCGCACCCCCGGCGCCCCCGCCCGCGACGCCCTCCCCGAGTTCCAGGAGCTCGGCCTGCTCCCGCTGATGGACCAGGTCCTGCGCAGCGGCAAGCCCCGCACGGTCAAGTCCCGCCGCGTGGTCACGGCCGACGCCCGGCACGGCTACTACACCTTCACCTGCTCCCCGATCCAGGTCGCCGACGGCAGCGAGCCCGGCCGCTCCGGCGTCCTCGTCTTCGCCGCCGACGTCACCGACCAGGTCGAGGCCGCCGAGCGGCTGCGCGCCAGCGAGCGCCGCCAGCGCGAGGCCGCCGTCACCCTCCAGCGCAGCCTGCTCCCCCAGGAGCTCGAACAGCCCGACGACCTCCGCGTCGCCGCCACCTACCAACCCGGCGGCAAGGACACCGCCGTCGGCGGCGACTGGTACGACGTCATCACCCTCGGCGCCGGCCGCACCGCCCTCGTCATCGGCGACGTCATGGGCCGCGGCGTCCGCGCCGCCGCCGTCATGGGACAGCTCCGCACGGCCGTACGGGCCTACGCCCGCCTCGACCTCCCGCCCCACGAGGTCCTCCAGCTCCTCGACGGCCTCGCCACCGAGATCGACGCCACCCAGATCGCCACCTGTGTATACGCCGTCCACGACCCCAATGAGGGCCGCCTCGTCTACGCCTCCGCGGGCCACCTGCCCATCCTCGTCCGCGACCCCGACGGCACGGTCCGCCGCGCCGCCGAACCCACCGGCCCCCCACTCGGCACCGGCGGCTGGCTGCACACCTCCGGCACGGTCCCGCTCGTCCCCGGCTCCAGCGCCGTCCTCTATACGGACGGCCTCGTCGAGCGGCGCGGCGAGGACATCTACGACGGCGTCGCCGCACTGGAGCGCGCCTTCGCCGGCGCCACCGGATCGCCCCAGGTCATGTGCGACCGCCTGATCCGCACCCTCGGCGTCACCGCCGAGCACGACGACGACGTCGCCGTCCTCGTCCTCCAGCACCCCGCCCGCACCGGCCACGACGCCGAGCTCTTCCACAACGCCGCACTCGAACTCCTCGGCGGCATCGAAGCCGCCCCCCGCGCCCGCGCCTTCGCCTCCGGCGTCCTCGCCAGCTGGCGCTTCCCCAACGACCTGCGTGACCTGGGCGTCCTGGCGGCCAGCGAACTCGTCGCCAACTCCCTCCAGCACGGCACGCCCCCCATGCGGCTCCGGCTGCGCCGCACCGACCGCCGCCTGATCATCGAGGTCACCGACGGCGACGACCACCTGCCGCGCCGCCGCCGAGCGGAGCCCGCCGACGAGGCCGGCCGCGGCATCTCGATCATCGCGACCATCGCCTCGTCATGGGGCTCACGGCGCACACCGGGCGGCGGCAAGGCGGTCTGGTGCGAGTTCGCGCTGCCCTCGGGACATGCGCCTTGAGTGCTCCCGCACGACGAGACGCCTGTGGCCCGGAAACTTCACGTTTCCGGGCCACAGGCGTATCAGAAGAGTGGGTACGGACACCCGCCGTACGGTCAGACCGGTCAGACGGATACGGGCATCCGGTCGTCCACGCTCTCGGCCGGCACCGAGCGCCGCACGACCGCGGTGCGCACCGGGTTGTCCTGCGCCGCCGTGAGCCGGCGGCCCAGCTGCAGCGCCAGGAGCGAGATCCCGAGCGAGCACACGACCAGCATCACGATGTACGCCGCGTACATCCCCGCACCGGCGATCAGACCGCCCGCCGCCGGACCGACCGCCATCGCCAGCTGCTTCACCAGGGCGAAGGCGGAGTTGTACTGCCCCACCATCCGCGCCGGCGCCAGGTCCGCCACCAGCGGCCCCAGGGTCGGGGCGAGCATGGACTCACCGATGCCGAACAGCGCGTACGTCGAGATCAGCAGCGCCGTCGCCACACCGTGCGCCCCCGGAACGAGCCCGGACACCCCGGCCGCGACCCACGCAACGGTCCAGATCAGCCCGACCAGCGCGATCACCCGGCTGCGCCTGCGCCGCTCGACCAGCTTCAGCACGACGAACTGCGTGAGCACGATCGCCGCCGTGTTCGCCGCAAGGGCCATGCCGAGCGTCGCGGGCGAGATCCGCGTGACCTCGACGGCGAACGCCGCGAGCCCCGACTCGAACTGCCCGTAGCAGGCGAAGAACATCACGAAGCCGAGCACCGACAGCTGCACCATGGCCCGGTCGCCCAGCAGCGTCCGCCAGCCGTTCGGAGCGTCCTGCTCGTCCCGGACGGTCGGCACCGCGTCGTCGACCCTGGGCGCCTTCGGCAGCCGCACGGTCGCCACCGTCGCACCGAGCACCAGCCACATCACGGACTCGATCGCGAACAGCCGGACGAAGCTCGACGGGTCCGAGGTGTCCACGATCTGCCCGCCGATCAGACCGCCGATGCCCAGACCGAGGTTGTTCATGAAGAACTGCATCGCGAACGCCCGCGACCGGGTGGTCGTCGTCGAGCACCACACGATCATCGTGGCCAGCGACGGCTGGATCACGGCCATGCCCGAGCCCAGCGCCGCCGCAGCGGCGACGACCAGCACCTTGCCGTCCGCAAGCCCCAGCCCCATGGACCCGATGGCGGCGACGGCACCACCCACGACGGCCACAGGCAGCGGACCCCGGCGGTCGATCACCCGGCCGGTGAAGGGCAGCACGACAAGAGCGGCCACGGCGAACGTCGCGAGCACGACGCCCGCCGTGCTCGCACCGAGATTCCGCACCTGAGACACATAGATGAACAGGAACGGAATCGTGAAGCCGTTGCCGAACGCGCTCAGCGCGTTGCCCAGCTGGATCCGACGCAGTGCTGCGCCCATCGCGGTGGTCACACTCACCCCCTAGGTGGAAGGCCGGACGTGGACGGTCCAGGCCTGAAGACTTCAACAATAAAGTTCGAAGCTAAAGAGTACACGTAGAAGGGCTTTAACGCGAATCTGTCGTGCGATACTGCGGGGATGCCCGATACACCTGGCTCGGCCGAGCCGAGCATCGAAGAGCAGATCGCTGCGTACCAGCGCGAGTTCCAGGACCTCGATCCGCAGGTGGAGAAGGTCGTCTCGGCGCTCAGCCGCCTCAACCGGCGTATGAACGTCGCCTACGGGCGCCAGACCGGCGAGCTCGGCATCAGCAACGCCGAGTGGGAGGTCCTCAAGGCCCTCGTCCTCGCGGGCTCCCCCTACCGCCTGGGCCCCGGCGACCTGGCCAAGCGGCTGGGGCTCACCCCCGCCGCGATGACCCACCGCATCGACCGGATGGTGGCGGAAGGGCTCGTCACCCGCGAGCGCGACGAGACCAACCGGGTCCGCGTCATCGTCGGCCTCACGGAAGAGGGCCGCTCCAAGTGGCTGGAGGCCATGCGCATGGCGACGGTCTTCGAGGAGGAACTGCTCCAGGACCTCTCCGGCGAGGAGCGCGGCCGGCTCGGGGAGATGCTCACCCGGCTGCTCCGCCGGGTCGAGACCACCCAGCCGGACGCGGGCGGACGGCTCCGGGACCTGGACTGAGGGGCCGGGAAGAGGCGAACGGGGTGGGAGCAGGGGCGGGTTGACACGGGTGTACCCGATGCGTAGTGTTCTCCGAGTTGCCACGGGGCCGACACGGTTCCGAGACAACAACTCACGCCTCTTGGCGGCACTCACTACCTGTACGGCCCTTGATCGGGATGGATTTCGGCGTGTCCGAATTCTGTTTCGGACTC
>NZ_JBKIWN010000011.1:0-210911 GCF_058146165.1 Streptomyces sp. AM25
AACTACATCATCCCCAGCGTCTTCAACGACAAGGTCGCCGGAGCGGTCGCCGGAGCCGTCCGGGAGGCCGCCAAGGCCGCCGGAGCGGCTGTGACGGCCACCACGACTGCCTGATCACGGCGCGTCGAGTGGCGCGCGGCTTGCCGGACCCCCATAAGGTGTCGGGCAGAAATCAGGCCGCAGGACGCGGCCGCATCCGAGGCTGCAGCGCTTTCCGTGTGACTCTCCAGGGCGCCGGATTGGCTTTCCCACTACTGGTGGGGGCAGGATGCGTAACCGGGCGCGAGGGTCCGGCAACGGACCCGGGTCCGGGGACTGTCCGAGGGCCCTGGCAGCATCGGCTTCGATCTCACGCCTCATTGGCAAGATGAACACGGGAGTACAACATGAACCGCAGTGAGCTGGTGGCCGCTCTGGCCGACCGCGCCGAGGTGACCCGCAAGGACGCCGACGCCGTTCTGGCCGCCCTCGCCGAGACCGTCGGTGAGATCGTCGCCAAGGGCGACGAGAAGGTGACCATCCCCGGCTTCCTGACCTTCGAGCGCACGCACCGCGCCGCTCGCACCGCCCGTAACCCGCAGACGGGTGACCCCATCCAGATCCCCGCCGGCTACAGCGTGAAGGTCTCCGCGGGCTCCAAGCTCAAGGAAGCGGCCAAGGGCAAGTAAGGCCTTTGTGAGCACTGCTCAGCACTGAAGGGTGGTCACCCCGGCCGGGGTGACCACCCTTTTGGCCTTCGTGAGGCTCTGTCAGCCCCTCTGGGACACGAAAAGGCCCGTACCGACCGGCCGGTCCGTACGGGCCTCTTCAGCGCGCTACACGCCGTCAGGCGCCCCGTAAGGGGCGCGGGGAACTGCGCGACCGGCCACGGACGGCCCGCAGTTCCACAGAGAGCTTGGTCATGCGCCGTCAGGCGCGTCAGGCGGCTGCTCCGCCGGGGAGCTCGACGTGGGCCCCCAGATCCTTCAGCTTCTCCATGCTGTGCTGTCCCGGGGGATGACCCCCGGACCCCCAGCCGAGCGCGAGCCCGGCCGGGTGGTGGCGGCCGTCAGGCGGCTGCTCCGCCGGGGAGCTCGACGTGGGCCCCCAGATCCTTCAGCTTCTCCATGAAGTTCTCGTAGCCGCGGTTGATCAGGTCGATGCCGTGGACGCGCGACGTGCCGTCGGCCGCCAGGGCGGCGATGAGGTACGAGAAGCCGCCGCGGAGGTCGGGGATGACCAGGTCGGCGCCCTGCAGCTTGGTCGGGCCGGAGACGACCGCGGAGTGCAGGAAGTTGCGCTGGCCGAAGCGGCAGGCGGAGCCGCCCAGGCACTCGCGGTAGAGCTGGATGTGAGCGCCCATCTGGTTGAGCGCGGAGGTGAAGCCGAGGCGGGACTCGTAGACCGTCTCGTGGACGATCGACAGGCCGGAGGCCTGGGTCAGCGCCACGACCAGCGGCTGCTGCCAGTCCGTCTGGAAGCCGGGGTGGACGTCGGTCTCCAGCGCGATGGCGTTGAGCGAGCCGCCCGGGTGCCAGAAGCGGATGCCCTCGTCGTCGACCTCGAACGCGCCGCCGACCTTCCGGAAGGTGTTGAGGAAGGTCATCATCGAGCGCTGCTGGGCGCCGCGGACGTAGATGTTGCCCTTGGTGGCCAGCGCCGCCGACGCCCAGGAGGCCGCCTCCAGGCGGTCGGAGAGGGCGCGGTGGTTGTAGCCGTCGAGCGAGTCGACACCGGTGATGCGGATGGTGCGGTCGGTGTCCATGGAGATGATGGCGCCCATCTTCTGCAGCACGCAGATGAGGTCCTCGATCTCCGGCTCCACGGCCGCGTTCGACAGCACCGTGACGCCCTCGGCCAGCACGGCCGTCAGCAGCACCTGCTCGGTCGCGCCGACCGACGGGTACGGCAGGTGGATCTTGGTGCCGCGCAGCCGCTGCGGGGCCTCCAGGTATTGGCCGCCCTCGCGCTTCTCGATGGTGGCGCCGAACTGGCGCAGCACCTCGAAGTGGAAGTCGATGGGCCGGCCGCCGATGTCGCAGCCGCCCAGGCCCGGGATGAAGGCGTGGCCGAGGCGGTGCAGCAGCGGGCCGCAGAAGAGGATCGGGATGCGCGAGGAGCCGGCGTGGGCGTCGATGTCGGCGACGTTGGCGCTCTCCACGCGGGACGGGTCCATGACCAGTTCGCCGGGCTCGTCGCCCGGGCGGACCGTCACACCGTGCAGCTGCAGCAGGCCGCGGACGACGCGGACGTCGCGGATGTCGGGCACGTTGCGCAGCCGGCTGGGACCGCTGCCGAGCAGCGCGGCGACCATGGCCTTCGGCACGAGGTTCTTCGCACCGCGGACACGGATCTCGCCCTCGAGCGGGGTACCGCCGTGGACAAGCAGGACATCGTCAGGGCCGGTCATGGATCTCGCGTTCCTGGAGTTGGGCAGGGGGCAAGAAGAAAGGGTAATGCGACCGGAGGGTCCGACTACCGCCTGCAGGGGTCTTTGCGTACGTCATGGATTTGCAACAACACGCTGCGTTCATGGAACGGTCGCTACCGGTTATCGCCGGTCGCTCTGCGCGGTGGCTGCTCTCGTACGCCCCTCGTCGCTCCCTGTCCGTCCTCGCAGTCCACTCCCCCTCCGGGCCGGAAATGCGGGATCATGTGGCCATGACCGAGGTGTCCTCGCTCACAGGGCGACTGCTTGTCGCGACACCGGCGCTCTCGGACCCGAACTTCGACCGCGCCGTGGTGCTGCTGCTCGACCATGACGAGGAGGGCTCCCTCGGCGTGATCCTCAACCGGCCGACCCCGGTCGGCGTGGGCGACATCCTGGAGTCCTGGGCGGGTCTGGCCGGCGAACCGGGCGTGGTCTTCCAGGGCGGACCGGTCTCGCTGGACTCGGCCCTCGGCGTGGCCGTGGTGCCGGGAGAGGCGCACGAGGCGGGCGAGCGGGGCATCCGGCCCGGCCCCGGACTCCGCGGGGAGGACACCTCCGACGACGGCCCGCTCGGCTGGCGCCGGGTGCACGGCGCGATCGGCCTCGTCGATCTGGAGGCCCCGCCGGAGCTGCTGGCCACGGTCCTCGGCTCGCTGCGGATCTTCGCCGGGTACGCCGGGTGGGGCCCCGGGCAGCTGGAGGAGGAGCTGGTCGAGGGCGCCTGGTACGTGGTGGAGTCCGAGCCCGGCGACGTCTCCTCGCCCGACCCCCGGCAGCTGTGGCGCGCCGTGCTGCGCCGCCAGCGGAACGAACTGGCGATGGTCGCCACCTATCCGGACGACCCGAGCCTGAACTGACGGCGCCCGGCCCCAGTACCCTTGGGGACCATGAGCACTCTCGAGCCCGAGCGCGGGGCAGGTACCGGCACCCTCGTAGAGCCGACGCCGCAGGTGTCGCACGGCGACGGCGACCACGAGCGCTACGCCCATTACGTCCAGAAGGACAAGATCATGGAGAGCGCGCTCTCCGGCTCCCCGGTCGTGGCCCTCTGCGGCAAGGTCTGGGTGCCCGGGCGCGACCCGAAGAAGTACCCGGTGTGCCCGATGTGCAAGGAGATCTTCGAGGGCCTCGGCCCTGCGGGCGGCGACAAGGACAAGGGCAAGGGCGGGGACAAGAAGTAGCCGCTCGCCCTCAAACGCCGGACGGGCTGATTTCAGCCCGTCCGGCGTTTGAAGCTGCGGTCGACTTGCGGCTCTGCCGCGCGGCGCGCGCAGCGCGGTCCGGGGTCCGGGGCTGAGCCCCGGTTTCAGGAAGGGGCGGGTCTGGGGCAAAAGAACCCCATGGACCTCATCCCGCACCCGCAGCACGTCCGCGACCTGACGGCCGCAGATCACTGCGCCCTTGATGCCGACACCTGCATCGACGCCCACCCCGGCACCGAGGACGTGGCCCGGTGGCTCCGCGCAACCGTCGGCGCGGCCACAGGGCTGCCGTTGGGCCCCGGCACCGCCGACACCCACCGCATCGTGCTCGGAGTCGACCGCTCGCTGAGCGCCGAGGCCTACCGCCTCGTCGTCGGCAACGACACGGTCGACATGGCCGGCGGCAGCCCCACCGGCGTCTTCTGGGCCGCCCAGACCTTCCGCCAACTCCTCGGCCCCGACGCCTTCCGCCGTGCCCCGCTGCGTGCGGACCGGCAATGGACGGTGCCCCTCACCGTCATCGAGGACGCCCCGCGGTTCCCCTGGCGCGGCGTACTGCTCGACGTGGCCCGGCACTTCATGCCCAAGGACGGTGTGCTCCGCTACCTCGACCTGCTCGCCGCCCACAAGCTGAACGTCCTGCACCTGCACCTGACGGACGACCAGGGCTGGCGGATCGAGATCGAGCGGTACCCGAAACTGACCGAGGTCGGTGCCTGGCGGGCCCGCAGCAAGCTCGGGCACCGGGCGTCGCCGCTGTGGGACGAGCGCCCGCACGGCGGGTACTACACGCATGACGACATCCGCGAGATCGTCGCGTACGCGGCAGAGCGGCACATCACCGTCGTCCCCGAGATCGACCTCCCGGGCCACTCGCAGGCCGCCATCGCCGCGTACCCGGAACTCGGCAACGCCGATGTCGTCGACACCGCGTCCCTGACGGTCTGGGACACCTGGGGCATCAACCCGAACGTCCTCGCCCCCACCGACACGGTCCTCGCCTTCTACGAGAACGTCCTCACCGAGGTCCTCGGCCTCTTCCCCTCTCCCTTCGTCCACATCGGCGGCGACGAGTGCCCCAAGGACCAGTGGAAGGCGTCCCCGGCCGCCCAGGCCCGTATCGCCGCCGAGGGCCTGGCCGGTGAGGACGAGCTGCAGAGCTGGTTCATCCGGCACTTCGACCGCTGGCTCGCCGCGCGCGGGCGGCGGCTCGTCGGCTGGGACGAGATCCTGGAGGGCGGCCTGGCCGAGGGGGCGACCGTCTCCTCCTGGCGCGGCTACGCGGGCGGAATCGCCGCCGCGCACGCCGGACACGACGTCATCATGTGCCCCGAGCAGCAGGTCTACCTCGACCACCGGCAGGCGGACGGCCCCGACGAGCCCGTCCCCATCGGCTACGTCCGCACCCTGGAGGACGTCTACCGCTTCGAACCCGTCCCCCCGGAGCTCGCCGGAACTCCCGCCGCCGCGCACGTCCTCGGCGCCCAGGCCAACCTCTGGACCGAGGTGACGGAGACCCCGCAGCGCGTGGACTACCAGGCGTTCCCCCGGCTCGCCGGCTTCGCCGAGACCGTGTGGTCCGCGCTGCCGGCGCCCGCGGAGCGCGACTGGCCCGCGTTCGAACGCCGGATGACCGCGCACTACGCCCGGCTCGACGCGCTCGGCGTGGACTACCGGCCGCCCGGCGGCCCGCGGCCCTGGCAACGGCGTCCGGGTGTGCTCGGACGCCCGATCGAGGGTCCGCCCCCGATCGTGTGAGCCGCAGCGGAAGGTGACGGTCCGTGGGGCGTCCCCCTGGCACGGTGGTCCTTCACACACCGCCGTAAGTCGTACAAGGATCCCCGAAGCATGGCAATACGCCCACAGCGCGCAGAGGGGCCGGCCTCCGCCCGGGGCCGGTCCGGCGGTTCGCGGACCCTCGCGACGGCGACCTCCGAAGATGTGCCAGAGTTGCCACGTCCGGGCCGACAGCACGTACCGTACGGCGAGACCTGGCGGCACAGTCGGGACCTCCGGGGAAGGGGCAGGTGGGTTGACCACGCACGCACCGCAGGCGGCGCACACCGTGACGTTGCCGGGCTCGCTCGACGAGGCCGTGGCGGCGCTCGCCGCCATGCCCACAGCCGTGCCCGTCGCGGGCGGCACCGATCTGATGGCCGCCGTCAACTCGGGACTGCTGCGCCCCGCCGGGCTCGTCGGCCTCGGCCGGATCAGTGAGATCCGCGGCTGGCAGTACCAGGACGGCGCGGCCCTGCTCGGTGCCGGTCTCACCCACGCCCGCATGGGCCGCCCGGACTTCGCCGCCCTCATCCCCGCCCTCGCCGCCGCCGCCCGCACCGCGGGCCCGCCGCAGATCCGCAACGCCGGCACCCTCGGCGGCAACATCGCCTCGGCCGCGCCGACCGGCGACGCCCTGCCCGTGCTCGCCGCCCTGGAGGCCTCGCTCGTCATCGCCGGCCCCGGCGGCGAGCGTCGCGAGGTGCCGGTCGGCCGGATGCTCGCCGGCCTCGACATGCTGCGGCCGGGCGAGCTCGTCGGCTACGTCCGGGTGCCGCTGCTGCACGCCCCGCAGGTCTTCCTCAAGGCCACCGGCCGCACCGGCCCGGGCCGCGCCACCGCCTCCGTCGCCGTCGTCCTCGACCCGGCGCGGCGCAGCGTGCGCTGCGCGGTGGGCGCCGTCGCGCCCATGCCGCTGCGGCCGTTCGACACCGAGCACTGGGTGTCCTCGCTCATCGACTGGGACGGTGACCGCACCCTCGCACCCGAGGCGCTCGCCGCCTTCGGCGAGTACGTGGCCGCCGCCTGCATCCCCGACCCCGTACCCGACCATTCCGCCGCCCTGACCGGCGACGGGCCGGGTACTCTGCCGCCGGCGGTCCTGCATCTCCGTCGTACGGTGGCGACTCTGGCCCGCCGAGCACTGGGGAGGGCACTCGCGTGAGTGACGAACAGCAGCGACACACCGAGGGCGGCTGGCAGCCGATCCCGCAGGGTGCGGGGCTGGAGGCGGACGGCACCACGTTCGTCCAGCTGCCGCCCGAACTCCTCGCGCAGCCGGGTGTCTCCGGCGGCTGGGGCCCGCTCGCGGCGCCGGGCACGCCCGCGCCCGCACCCGAGCCCGCGCCCGCACCTGCTCCGACGGTGACCTGGCCGGACCCGTACGGCACCCCGGCCGCCACGGCGGAGTGGGACGTGCGGGGCGCCGACGGCTCCGAGGACCCGCAGGCCACGCAGGAGTGGTCCATGCCGCTGGGCGACACGGGCCAGTGGTCCGTCCCGGCCGCGGGGGACGACTCGGTGGAGGAGTCCGGCGAGTACCCCGTGCGCGAACGCGCCGCCGCGCCGGGGGAGATCACCGGTACAGGTGATCACGGGACCGAGGCGTGGACGGCCGCAGCCGCTGCCGCCGAGCCCGCAGCGGACGAGGCACCGGTACCGGACGAACCGGAGGCAGCCGCCCCCGAAGCGGACCCGGAGCCCGCCCCCGGCGAGCCCGATCCCGCCCCCGATCCCGCGCAGCCGGAGCGGGAGCCGGAGCCGGAGCCTGAGCCGCACGACGAACACCCCCGCGTCTCCTACGTCCTGTGCGTCAACGGCACCGACCGCCCCGTGACGGACTCCTGGATCGGGGAGTCCCTGCTCTACGTCCTGCGCGAGCGGCTCGGCCTCGCGGGCGCCAAGGACGGCTGCTCGCAGGGCGAGTGCGGCGCGTGCTCGGTGCAGGTCGACGGCCGGCTCGTCGCCTCCTGCCTGGTGCCGGCCGCGACGACCGCCGGTTCGGACGTCCGCACCGTCGAGGGCCTGACCGTCGACGGCCGGCCGTCCGACGTCCAGCGGGCGCTGGTCGAGTGCGGGGCCGTGCAGTGCGGGTTCTGCGTGCCCGGACTGGCCATGACCGTGCACGACCTGCTCGAGGGCAACCACGCCCCGAGCGAGCTGGAGACCCGTCAGGCGATCTGCGGCAACCTGTGCCGCTGCTCCGGCTACCGAGGCGTCCTGGAGGCGGTGCGCCAGGTGGCCGACGAGCGCGCCGAGACGGCCGCCGCGCTGGACGAGGCGCAGCAACCGGAGACCGAGACGGCACGCATCCCGCACCAGGCGGGCCCGCACAACGGCGGCAGCGGAAGGGCAATGGCATGAGCGGAATGGGCGGCGCGACCGGCATGGGCATGGGCGAGGGCCTCGGCGCCGCCACTGCGGTGACCGTCCCGCCGCCCGTCCTGACCGAGCCGCCCCGCACGCACGGTCTCGGCGTCTCGCTCCCCTCGACGGACTCCTACCCCAAGGCGCAGGGCACCTTCCCGTACGCGGCCGACCTGTGGGCCGAGGGCCTGCTGTGGGCGGCCGTGCTGCGCTCCCCGCACCCGCACGCCCGCATCGTGAAGATCGACACCTCGGCCGCCGCGGCGATGCCCGGCGTCCGGGCCGTCGTCACGCACGAGGACGTGCCGGGCTCCGCGGCGCACGGCCGCGGGATCGCCGACCGCCCGGTCTTCGCCGACGGGATCGTCCGCCACCACGGCGAGCCGATCGCCGCCGTGGCCGCCGACCACCCCGACACGGCCCGCCTCGCGGCGGCGGCCATCGCCGTCGAGTACGAGGTGCTGGAGCCGGTCACCGACCCGGAGCAGGCGTTCGCCGCCGAACCGCTGCACCCCGACGGCAACTTGATCCGCCACATCCCGCTGCGCTTCGGCGACCCGGACGCGACGGGCGAGGTCGTCGTCGAGGGCCTGTACCGCATCGGCCGCCAGGACCCGGCCCCCATCGGCGCCGAGGCCGGCCTGGCCGTGCCGCGCCCCGACGGCGGCGTGGAGATCTACACCGCCTCCACCGACCCGCACGCCGACCGCGACCAGGCCGCCCTCTGCTTCGGTCTGGACCCGGAGCGCGTCAAGGTCGTCGTCACGGGCGTCCCCGGCTCGATGGGCGACCGCGAGGACGCGGGCATCCAGCTCTCGCTGGGCCTCCTCGCCCTGCGCACCGGCCACCCGGTGAAGCTGGCGGCCACCCGCGAGGAGTCCTTCCTCAGCCACCCGCACCGCCACCCGACGCTGCTGCGCTACCGCCACCACGCGGACGCGGAGGGCAAGTTGGTGAAGGTCGAGGCCCAGATCCTGATGGACGCGGGCGCGTACGCGGACTCGTCGGCCGACGCACTGGCCGCCGCCGTCGCGTTCGCCTGCGGCCCGTACGTCGTCCCGCACGCCTTCGTCGAGGGCTGGGCGGTACGCACCAACAACCCGCCCTCCGGCCATGTGCGCGGCGAGGGCGCGATGCAGGTGTGCGCGGCGTACGAGGGCCAGATGGACAAGCTGGCGGCCAAGCTGGGCATCGACCCGGCGGAGCTGCGGATGCGCAACGTCATGGCGACGGGCGACCTGCTGCCGACGGGCCAGACGGTGACGTGCCCGGCGCCGGTGGCCGAACTGCTGCGTGCCGTACGGGACTTCCCCCTCCCCTCCCTGCCGAAGGACGCCCCGGAGGACGGCTGGCTCCTCCCCGGCGGCCCGGACGGCGCGGGCGACCCGGGCGCGGTGCGCCGGGGCGTGGGCTACGGCGTGGGCATGGTCCACATGCTGGGCGCCGAGGGCACGGACGAGGTCTCGACGGCGACGGTCAAGGTCAGCGGCTCGGTCGCGACGGTGATCTGCGCGGCGGTGGAGACGGGCCAGGGCTTCACGACGCTGGCGCGCCAGATCGTCCAGGACGTCCTCGGGCTGGAGGAGGTCTACGTCGCCCCGGTCGACACCGACCAGCCCCCGTCGGGCCCGGCCTGCCACGGCCGCCACACGTGGGTGTCGGGCGGCGCGGTGGAGCGCGCGGCACGCATGGTGCGGACGCAACTTCTGCAGCCGCTGGCCGCGCAGTTCGGCATGTCGACGGAGCTGCTGCAGATCACGGACGGCAAGATCACGTCGTACGACGGGGTGTTGAGCACGACGGTCGCGGAGGCCCTGGACGGCAAGGAGCTCTGGGCGACGGCCCAGTGCCGCCCCCACCCCACGGAGCCGCTCGACGACACGGGCCAGGGCGACGCGTTCGTCGGCATGGCGTTCTGCGCGGTGCGCGCGGTGGTGGACGTGGACGTCGAGCTCGGCTCGGTACGGGTCGTCGAAATGGCGGTCGCCCAGGACGTCGGCCGCATCCTCAACCCGGCCCAGGCCCGGGCCCGCATCGAGGCGGGCGTCACCCAGGGCGTGGGCGCGGCGCTGACGGAGAACCTGCGCACACCGGGCGGCCAGGTGCGCTGGCCGGACCTGACGGGGTACGCCCTGCCGACGGCGCTGGACGCGCCGGACATCCGCATCGTGAAGCTGGTGGAGGAACGGGACGTGGTCGCCCCGTTCGGCGCGAAGGCGATCAGCGCGGTGCCGGTGGTGACGTCCCCGGCGGCCATCGCGTCGGCGGTACGGGCGGCGACGGGCCGGCCGGTGAACCGGCTGCCGATCCGGCCGCAGACGGCGGCGGTCGTCTGAGTAGGTGCGCGCAGGCGGGTTGAGTACCTGCGCGCAGGCGGGGCCGGGGGACCGGTTGCTTGGCTGGTGTCCATGAGGAACACCGCGATGAACGGCCTGCAGCGCCCGCACGACGGCAAGGCGTGGTGCGTGCGCGGCGTGACCGCACTGCTGGTCCTGCCGCTGCTCGCCCTGGACCTGTTCTTCATCGGCCTGTCCCCGATGGCGACGGACAGCTGCGGCCCGGACCACTGCTCCGCGGCACTCATGACATCACTGGCGGTCGCCCCGGTCGTCTGGCTCGTCGCGGCCGCCCTGCTCGTCGTGGCCTGGGCCCTGCCTTCGCACCCCCGGTTCGGGATGACGCGCGGGGTGGCGGCGGCGGGGGCGTTCGCGGCGGGGGCGCTGGTGATCGGCATCCTCGCGAACCTGCCGATGGGCTGATGCGCCGTCTGAGTGCCCGTACTCAGGTGAGTTGTCGGTACCGGACAGTAGGCTGCGTCCCGTCAAGAAGAGCGGACGAGGGACGGGACGGACGGGGCGGACGTGGGGGCCGACAGACTGCATGCGGAGCTGGAGTCGCTCAAGACCTTCAAGGGCAGGGTCGATGGGCTTCTGGCCGCCTTGCACGGTTCGGATGCGGCACCAGGCCGGGTGGCGGAGGCGCGCTTGGAGGCGGGGTACCTCGGCGTGAACTTTGCCGAGGCGGGGGGCCTGTACAGCGCGTACAACGAGGTGCATGCACAACTGGAGCAGCTTTCGAGGCTGTTCGCGGACCTGATCGAGGCGATGGGCACGGCGGTGCTGGGGGCGCGGGACGGCTACGCGAACGTCGACGCGGAGCTGAGGGAACGGATGTGGGCGGCGCAGCGACGGGCGCAGGAGCTGGGCGGGGCGGTTGCTCCGGCCGGGAGCAGCGGGCGTAGCGGCAAGGCCGGTGCCGACGGCGCCAACGGTGGCAACGTTGCCGACGTTGCCAACAGCGAAGGGACGATCTGATGACGACCCCTGCGGCGGGTGGCGGTGCCGGTTTCGTCAGCCCGCTGATCAGGCAGCCGGTCAGCGGCCTGTTCACGGTGTCGGACTTCGAGTCGAAGTCGCATGAGGAACTGCGGGCGATGGTGGAGCATGCGTCGCCGGCGGCTGCCGAGGGGCTGAGCAGCAAGTTGAAGGCCGCGGCCGAGGCGATCAACAAGATCGCCGAAGACCTCAAGGCCCACGTGGCCCACGTGGAGTGGGAGGGCGAGGGCGGCGAGGCGTTCCGCACCTGGGGCGCGGACATGGCCAACGCGACGCTGCGACTGGGGGAGTTCAGCGCCGGCGCGGGCACGTGGATGGGACACGCGGCGGGCACGCTGGCGCACGTCCAGTCGGCGATGCCGGCGGTGTCGACGGCGTCGCGGACGACGCTGGCCGCGTACCGCACCGCCAACCCGGGCCAGGTGGGCGCGGTGGCCCCGCCACTGGCGGCGGCGGACGACCGGTCCGGTGGCCTCCAGGGGCGGGGGCCGACGCAACAGGAGGCGTACGCGGCGCAGCAGCGGCTCGACGCGGACCGCGCGGAGGCGGCACGGCTGATGCGGCAGCTGGCGGGGTCTTATGCGTGGTCGGCGCACAATATGCAGGGGGTGGGGAGGCCGGCGTTTCCGGCACCGCCAACGGTCGTGCTGCCGCCGGAAGCCAGGGACGGCGGGGTGTACATCCCGGCTCCAGGGGCTGCTGGGCGCACTGACCCCGGTCGGGTGCCCGTGGGTATGGCGCCAAGCGCTGGCAGTGGAGGTTCGGACGGTGGCCCAAGTGCTGGGAGAGCAGGCGAGGTCAGCTCTGGTCCCCATGGCGGCATGGCGCCGGTTGATCGCCCTGATGCGGGGCCTGTCCATATGGGAGTCGACGGGGGAACAGCAGTACCCCGCGTGTCGGCTTCGCAGCCATCGTCCAGCCCGGTAACAGCGCCGTCCCGCGCCAATGGCACGGAGGGCAACGTGATGCCGTTGCCCACTCCGTCCGTTCTGCCGACGAGACCGGCAGGCCGTGCGACGACCGGGCCGGGCCGAGGAGCGCCGAGCGTCGAGTTGCCTCGTTCTGGAAACCTTCCAAGTGGACCAGGACGTGGAACCATTGGTGGCCGCTTGAACGTGCCGATCAGTAATGTGCCCACCGATGGCATCATCGGTGGCCGGCCAGCACCCCGGATGTCCGGCCAGTCCCCGATGCCCAGAGGGACGGTCATCGGTGCGGAGCCAGGTCAGAGCCATAGCCTTCAAGGACCTCAGGCGGGATATGCGCCTGCGCACGGAGCGGCCCCAGGAGCTTCTGCCGGTCGGGCGGGAGGCGGCGCGGCCGGTGGCCGACGCTTGGCGGTGGAGCGTGGGGGCGTTGTCGGAGGACGTGTTTCCCAGCGCTCTGGAGCTTCGGGAGACGAACCATTCACCCAGGGCGGGTTGGGGCTGGTACGTCCTGCAGGAGAGGCAAGTCGGGAGCGCTCCAAGAATGTCTCACGGCAGGGGCGGCGACCTGACTACCTGGTCGAAGACGAAGAAAGCTGGACGCAGGGCAACCGTCGTACGGTTCCTCCCGTCGTCGACTGATCTGATACAGAGGACAGATATGCGTTTGAGCCGAGCGTTTCGTGTGGCTGGGCGGAGAGCACTGCCGTGCAGCGTTGCCGCCCTTGCGGTGCTCGCTGTTCCCGCTGCGCCGGCTCAGGCAGACACGCTGCGTTCCCAGCAGTGGTACCTCGATGCGATGCACGCCGAGGACATGTGGAAAGTCAGCACGGGGACTGGCGTGACGGTAGCCGTCATTGACAGTGGTGTTGATGCAGAATTGCCCGACTTGGCTGGGCAGGTCCTTCCGGGGCAGGACTTCTCAGGGATCGAGGGCGACGCTCATTCGGATTACGACGGCCACGGGACGAGCATGGCTGTCCTCATCGCAGGTACGGGCCAGAGCAATGGGGACCAGGGGTCGTACGGTTTGGCGCCTGGCGCGAAGATCTTGCCGCTGAGAGTGGTCAACGCCAAGGCTCCTCGTGCGCGGGTACTTCCGGGGACGTCCATGGTCAGGGCGATTCGTTTTGCAGCAGACTCTGATGCCAAGGTCATCAACATCTCCATGGGTGCCCCGGTCTATGACAAGGACGAAGCGCAGGCCATCGAGTATGCGGTGTCCAAGGGGAAGCTGGTTTTCGCTTCTGTCGGCAACAGCGGTGACAAGGCGAACTCGACCGAATATCCTGCAGCGTTCCCCGGTGTGGCGGGTGTGGCAGCAGTAGACCAGGACATCAAGGCAACAGCGGAATCACAACGTGGCTCACAGGTGATCCTCGCAGCGCCGGGCGACAACATGGTCGCATCGTGCAAGGGCGGAACCGGCCTATGCCGAACCCACGGCACCAGCGACGCCACCGCCCTCACCTCCGCCTCCGCCGCCCTCGTCTGGTCCGTCCACCCCGACTGGACCGCGAACCAGGTCCTCCGCGTCCTCATCAACACGGCCGGCGGCCCGAAGAGCGGTGAGAAGCGCAGCGACACGATCGGCTACGGCGTCGTCCGCCCCCGCATCGCCCTCCAGAGCCCCGGCGACCCCGGCCCGCCCGACGTCAGCCCGCTCGCGACGCAGTCGACATCGTCGTCACCCTCCCCGAATGCCGAAGCCAAGCCAACCACCCCTGAACAACGCTCCGATGGCGACGGCCTGCTCTCCACACGCAACATGCTTGCGGCAGGCATCGCCGTCGTGATCGCCGTGGCCGTTGCGGTTCCCGTACTCGTCACTCGTCGCCGTAAATCCTGACCATTCACCCAGGAGCTGCCCTATATGAGCGCAGATCTGCTCGACGACCACCGTGTCGTCCTGGCGCCCGCCCGGCCCGGCTCGGAAGGACCCGAGGCCCAAGTCCTGTTCGAGACGCGGCGGACCGCGCAGGGGTACATCTGCGGGTTGGTGTTCACCTCCGCCGAGCGGCTCGTGTCCTGCCTCGGTCCGGACCAGTCGTGGGTGGCCCTGCCTGTCGGTGCGTTGCGCGTGCTGCTCGGTGAGGCGGGCATCTCCGTCATCGCCGTCGACCCGACGACGGTGGAGGCTGCGGCATGAGCGACAAGCTCCGCGCGACGGTGGACCGGATCGACGACACCGGCAGGGCGTTCCAGCGGGAGGCGGTGGATCTCGGGAACACCGGACATCTGGCCTCCCCGCCGACTCCCGGCGTCGGCGACGCCGCGCTCAGCTCCGCCCTCCTGCGCCTCAGTGACGCGTTCGGTGCGGCCCATCAGATGATGACGGGCCTGATCGACGGTCACGGCGGCAAGTTGCGCAAGGCGGCAGCCGACTACCAGAACACCGATGTCGACGTTCACGGGATGTTCGACGACCTGATCGACAAGTACAAGGGCTGAAGGGCCGAGGGACCGTGATCGACGACGACATCAGGGGACTTCACGACGTTGCGCACGACTACACGTCGGCCGCCAAGACGCTGGACGAGTCGTCCAGATTCCTGAACTCCAAGGTCGCCGGTGTGGTCCACGAGGCCGGATGGACCGGAGACGCGGCCAGTTCGTTCCAGACGGCGTGGGCCTCGGACGGTACGGTGCAGGCCGCCATGGCGGAGGCCATGTCGCAGGTGGCGGACATCGTCACCGTCCTGGCGGAGAAACTGGCCGAGGCCCGCGAGGAGTTGGAGGGCGCCCAGGACAAGGCCCGGGCGGCCGGGCTCACGTTGGACGGTTACGGCGGCGCCACGGGGACGACGGATCAGCAGGCCGCGCTGGATGCGTACAAGAGCGGTGCGGAGGCGGCGCTTTCGCGTGCGCAGCACGTACGGCAGTGGGCGACGCAGAGGCTGAACGGAGTTGCGGGGCAGATCCTCCCCGGTGACGGTTCCCCGGAGACGCTCGGTTCCGCGGATCAGCTCACGCTGGCGGAGGTGTTGCGGGGGCTGTACACGACGCCGGCGGCGGTCGCGGAGGTCGGTCATGAGCGGCTCGAACGCCTGCAGAAACAAGCAGCGGACCTGAAGCGGGCCCATGCGGGGATGGCGAAGGGCAGCGAGGAGTGGGACCGGGCGCTGGAGCAGCGCCGGGCCGTTCGGGCTGCGCTCACCGAGCAGCGGCTGAAGGTCTCCTCCGTGGAGGGGTGGACGAGCAAGTTCAGGGGCAGCAAGGGCGCCAGGCTCACGGTCGGGGAGATGGCGGATCAGTTCCGCGGGGGAAAGACCGGCGCATTGGGCACCATGGGTGCACTCAGCGGCCTTCTGACCGGGGCGATGGTGTACTGCCAGGCCGAGGAGGACCACGAGAAGGGCTGGTCCTGGGGCGAGGCCGTGGCCAAGGACGGCGGTCCGGCGGTGGCGGGGCTGGCCTCGGGAATCGTGGTGGAGTCGGGCGTCGCCGCCATCGGTGCGGCGGCGCCTCCTGCGGCTGTGGCCGCAGGAGGCGTTGCGGCAGGTGTGGTTCTCGGGTACGGCGTGGGGACGTTCGGCTATGAGCTCACCCACAGAGCGCACTTCGGCGAGCACATCCATCGGGACGGTGTTATCACCGGCATCGGAGAGGGCTTCGCCGACGCCGGCAAGGCGTGGGTCGACAACGACGTGGTTGACATGTGGCACAAGGGCCGGAACTCGGCCAAGAAGGTGTGGCATGGCCTCTTCGGGTGATGTGAAGTCCCCGCGACAGCATGCGCTCGTGGCACCTCAGCCCATTCCCTGGCTGGGGCTGACATGGGTCCAGCGAGGGCCTGCCTACTGGACCCGCCGGGTGTCGATGACGCTGTTTCTCTTGTTCGTCAACGCCGTGGCCGCCGGAATGGCCGTGGGTTTCGCCGTGGGTTGCCTCGATGGTGCGAGCAGGCTCGTTTCGACGATCTTCCTCTGCGTCTACGGTGTGCTCTTCCTGGGCATGGGTTTCGCCATGACCCGTGGCATGGTCCGGTCCGACAGGTCGGACACCACGGGCCGGAGCAAACGCAGTCGGGCCAGGGGCGCCGGTGCGAGCACGGGCGTTGCGGCCGTTCTCGGGTCGACGGCCGCCGGGATCTTCGTGATCCTGGCCGTGCCTGTGGCCCTGGGAGGTTGCCTCCCCCTCCTGGTCCGCAGCTTCGGCCGCTACTGGCTCGGCGAACGCCAAGCCCGCCGGCTGGCCGGCCTGGAGTGGTGAGGCGGCTTCCGCTGTCGCACATCATCGCGCCACGCGGAGCACCGTGAAGATTTGCGACAGCGGAGCACCTCAGCCGGCCGGGTCCACCGTCGGGACGTCGATCTTGGGGATGTCGATTTTGGGCATGTCCACCTTGATGGGGTCCTTGGTGAACTTCTCGGACCGGCCGTTGCCCCAGGTGACGGTGAGAGCCTTGCCGTCGTCCGAGAGGGAGGCGGTGGCCTTGGCGTGGGGGTCGTCGCCGGTGGGGCACTTCAGGTCGAACTTCACCTTGGCTCCGGACCGTTGCACGGGTCCCTGGCACACGCCCTGCTTGGAGGCGGCGATCCCGTGGTCACCCACGATCGTCACCCGGGAGATGTCGTCACCGTCCTGGCGATTCCACATGCCGTCCAGCCTGTCGTCGTCACCCGGCTTCGTGTCCGTTGCGCTGTCCGACGAGGGCTTGGCGGGTGCTGCTGCCGCCTTGGCGTCGTCCGTCGTGTTCTTGTCGGCCGAGCCGCTGCCGCAACCGGTCACCAGTACCCCGAGTATCCCGGTGAGCAGTACCGCACCTGATATCTGCGCTGCCTTGCGCACGTAAGTCCCTTCAACGTCGGACAGAACAGGTCAACGTATCAGGGCTTCCGTCCCCGTCTGCCCGCACCTGCGACGTGCGTCATGGTGCTCTCCAGCGCCCGCGCTCCCGCTCCGCCGCACTGCGCTCCACGCACATCTCGTTGCCCTCGATGTCCGCCATGGTCGCCCACCCCGTCCCGTCCGGGCGCCGGAAGTCGTCCACCATCGTCGCGCCCAGGGCGAGCAGCCGCTCCACCTCCTCGTCGCGTGTGCGACCCTGCGGCTGCAGGTCCAGGTGTACGCGGTTCTTCACGATCTTGCGTTCCGGCACCGCGATGAACAGCAGTGACGCGCTTGCCGAGTTGACCGTCGCCTCCGGGTCGCCCGGGTGGTCGTCGGCGGCGAGCGAGCCGTCGAGGACCTCGGCCCAGAAGGAGGCCAGGCGGTAGGCGTCGGCACAGTCGATGGTGATGTGGCGCACGAGGGATGCCATGCGCATCAGCCTACGACGGACGGGACCATGGCCGACTGTCGTGGACGGCTGTACCCTCCGGGCCGTGGATGCCCTCGCCTGCGATTCCGTCGCCGAGCACGACAAGACCCGTACCGCATTGCGCGAGACGGTCCAGCGGGTCGGTCAACTGCTGGACAGTGTCGGCGACATGGACGCACCGTCCGCCCTCCCCGACTGGACCGTGGGCGACGTCGGCGCGCACCTCCGCGCCGTCTATCTCGCGTACTGCTCCGCCTTCACCGGCGAGTTCGACGACTGGGGCAGCATTCTGCCGGCCGAGGACGGGCCCTTGGCCGAGCGGATCACCGCCGTGAACGCCAAGGCCGTCTCGCTCTTCGGCAAGGACGAACGCGCACACCTCGGCGATTTCGTCCGCGACCATGGCGAGACGTTTCTGCGGGTCACCGAGGGGCTCGCGCCGGAGACGCCCGTCCCCACGCCCTGGTACGGGCAGGAAGTGGCGCTGACGCTCGCCGCCGCGACCGGGCTGATGCTCAGCGAGAGTCTGCTCCACGGGCTCGACATCGCCCGCGGCGCACGGCTCCCCTGGACGATCGGGCCGGACGGGGCGCGGCTGGTCATCGGGCAGTCGATGCCGACGATGATGCCGCTCACCCTGGACCGGGCGAAGGCGGACGGTGTGCACGTCTCCTTCGACCTCGCCGTCCGCGGCGGGCCGCGGCTGGCGGTGGTCGTCGCGGACGGGGCGGCGACGGTGACCCGCGAGGGGCGGCCCGCGCGCCCCTGCGACTGCCGGATCTCGGCGGACCCGGTCGCCTTCCTGCTGATCGCCTTCCGGCGTTCACCGTTGTGGAAGGAGATCGCCCGCGGCCGGATCCTGGCCGGCGGCCGCCGGCCGTGGCTCGCCCTGCGCCTGCGCGGGCTCATCGCCGGGCCGTGATGCGGGACATGGAGGCCGTGGCGGGAATCGAACCCACGTAACTCGCTTTGCAGGTTTGTCGGTGCTGGTCGGGGCGCTCTTCGGAAGAGTTCAAGGGCGTTCAATGCCGTGCGCGCGCATCGAAGGAAGGGGTCGAGTGAACAGTCCTGGACGGCAGCGTACGACGATGAACGAGACGGAAACTGAGACGGAGCTAGGGACGCCGGCCTGGGCGATGTCTGCTCAGGACAGCCAGCCCGGCGGGCGCTGAATCGAGCTATGCGCTGCACTGTCTCACAGTGCTTGTGTGCTTGGGGCACCACCGGTAGTAGCTCTCATCAAGGTTACGGCTGTGCGTTGCCCGTCCGTGCCGGGGCCGCCATCCACGCCAGTAGCGGGTGTTACAGCGATTGCACAGCGGCGCGCGTACAAAACCGTGCGTGTGGCAGTGGTCCCACACACTCGCGCGCTCGGTCATGCAGCTTGCGCACATGAACTGCGCAGCAGTTGGCCAGTCCCGTCGACCCTCGCGGTCGACGCGGTAGCGCTGACCTGCCAGTTGGCCGTTATACACCACGGCGTTCGCGTCGCTGCCTCTTGCGCCGTAGACGACTGCGGTGCGGGTGCACTCTCCTTGGTCGGCCACCACCGCATCCCCGACCCGTTCGAACCAGCCGGCGGCATCCTGTCCGTGGTGTGCCCCGAGACACGAGCAGTGGCATTCAGCGCCCGTCGCCTCCAAGCACGTCCTAGTGCACTTCGACAGCCTCGACATGTCTCGATAGAGGACGATGAACCCGTACCGGTCGACCGCCGCCGTAACCAGCCGTACGAGACTGCTACGCGGCAGGTTCCATCGGTCACCGCTGAACTCCGGGGAACGGATGCCGACCGTCTCGTGCAGCCAACTGCGGTTGCCCTTCCGGGGCGGAATCTTGGCGATGACCTGCCCGTCTTGCGGTAGCCAAACCATCGCGACTGGTGCTGTCCCGGGTTTGGTAACTACGCGTCCATCGACTATGCGAACTGGTAAGTCGCCCGTCATGGTCCCACGGTGGCAGGGAGATCGGCATTCGGGAACCCCGTTTCCAGGACTGTCCGCGCTGGTCAGGGTGTGATCCGGGCGCGTTCGTCGATGTTCAGACCCGTGTGGATGTCGCGTCTGGAGGGGCAGGTTCGTGAAGAGTTGCCCCCAACACGCTTTCCAAGTCTGTTGGCGGGGTCTTGGGCTGAGTGCAGGACGTTCATCTGCGTTCAGGGGAGGCCAGCTCCTGGACTACATCCGACTCCTGGTCTCGTTTGAACGGTCGTGAACGGGGCTGAACGAGACGGAACATGAGACGGGCGGCCATCACAAGCTGCCTGGTCACGCACCGGCGTCGCGTCTCCATGCTCGCCGCGTTCGCCACGGCCCTAGCACGCGAGGTGGTGGCTGCAACCCTCACGCGATGGATTGCCGCTACCCCGAGGAGCCCGATCGTTGTGCTAACTCGCTGACGGGAGGCCGCCCCATCTGGGATGATCACTCTATGTTGCTCATGATTGCTAAGGGTGGGGAAGTAAGCAGGCATCCGGCTGGCGCCCTGAAGAAGTTGACGGACCGCCTCTCTGGCCAATATCACCCAACCGTTGGCCCACTCCTCTCGCGGCAGGCTGAACTCTTCGGGGTTCCACTGGCGTCACTACAGTCGATGCCTCGCGGGAGGTTTCGCAGGTCGGCATATATTGAAGAAGACGTGATTGCTGCCGAGATTTACGCAAAAGGTAGCACTCTAATTGCGATTCGCCTATTGGAGTCGGCTCGTGTACGGCCGCACAGGGAAGAGGGCGGGAAGGTCGTGAGTAGGGAGACGACAGTGTGCCACCTGTCGGTGGGGTATGCGGCTCCAGTGCTCGATGAACGTGTGATAGAGGAATTTGAAGGGCATGTGAAAGATATCTGGGGGGTGGAGTTGAATGGGCGTGAGGTTGCCTCTCGGAAATTGATTGAGATTGAAAGGCTCGGGCAGGGTGGTAAAGCGGAAGCCCCAAGCGGGCGGGACGTTAAGTGTGCGGAAATTCTGTCAGATAAGGCAACGAGGGCGCTTGCCATCGCCATCAAGTCTTCGAGTGGACTCTTGTTGAGTGACGCCCCCAAGCAGATACCTCAGAAGGACAGGGGGCGCCTTGATGAAGTCGTTCAAAGTCTGATCGAGGCTGGAGTGGTGGAGACTGAGATCGTCGTCATCTGCTCTAAGACGGCAGCTCAAGTCAACAGAGTTCCTAATCTGGAGGTCCTTAAAGAGATCGGCGGACACAATATTCGCTGTTCATGCGGTAAGGGTCTATCGGAGGAGAAGACCGAAGAGGCTTTGAGTGTCACCGAGTATGGTCGTGCCATGCTTGACGGGAGTCGATGGCTTTCCGTTCTAGTCCTTCACAATCTGACAGACCTGGGAGTCTCCGTCGACAGTATTCGAATGGAGCAGGAGTATGCGGGTGAAGAGGTGGATTGTGTTGCCGAAATCTATGGGAGACTGGTTCTGTTTGAGTTGAAAGATAAGCAATTTAATCTAGGGAACGCCTACTCTTTCGGTGCCAAGGTCGGAATTTTCAGGCCCGACTATCCGGTCATCGTGACTACGGAAAAGGTCGGATCTGACGCTCGCGAGCATTTCGTTAGATCCGCTCAGCGAGGGAGGCGTGGTCAACGCTATGCGTCTTCCGGCTCTGATGCGATCGACAACGTTCGCTTCGTTGAAGGTGTCTCTGCGTTGCGGCGGGGTTTGGAAGAGGTGGTAACCTCCATCGCGATTGAGGCCTTTGCGCCCTTCGCGCAATCGGCTCTCAATTTTTCGACGGCTTCTCCCGATGCAATTCTTTCCGCGTGGGCGGGCAAGGAGTCTTAGGTCGGCGGAGCAGATTTGGCCGGTCCGGGGCCGATCCTGATCAAGGAGCCGTACGCTGTGCCGGGGAGCCGACCACCGCAGCCACGACATGTCCTTTCTCTGGCTTCAGGTGGCTGGTTGCTGTGCGTCACGGGAGTTGGCCGGACTGGAGCGGGGTGGGGACCAAGAGCACAGGCTCGGTTGGGGCCGGGCCTGTGCTCGGCGAGATGGACGGGCTGTCTCATGGTCGGGGGCGGTGGCTCAGGCGGATTCGAGCAGTCGGTGGCCGTTGTGAGCGCGTACGTGGGGTGTGGTCGTCGTGGCATTCAAGGCGTCCAACACGCGCACGGCGTAGACCTCACCCATTTGCTTCTCGACTTCCTCGGGAGTCAGCCACTCCACTGCCGTCGACTCGTTCGACGTGCGCTCCGTACCGCCGACCGGCTGGCATCGGAAGACGAGAGCCACGACGCCCCGGCTCATGTTCTTGTAGACGCCGGTCAGGCGCTCTACCGAGACGCAGATACCCGTCTCCTCCAGCACCTCGCGTACGGCACCGTCCTCCGGGCGTTCGTCCAGTTCGAGGACGCCGCCGGGGGGTTCCCACGTGCCATTGTCCGCGCGGCGTATCGCCAGGACGTGGCCGTCGTCGCGCACAACCACGCCTGCAACCGAGACTGAGTGAAGCGGCGTTGAGACGTCCCGACGCATCTGCTCGTCGCTGCCACTCACTCGGGGGCCCTTCCCACCGCGAGAAGGTGTGAGGACGCCGCGAGGAGCTCCGGGTAGGGCTCGGCCATCCGCGCGGCCGTCAGGACCGACGCGAAGAGCTCTTCACTCGGGCCCGGTCCGGGGCTCTGCTCGACGGCCTTCAGCAAGGACCAGGCGGGCCCCTCAACGCCGAACACAGCCACGTCCGTCAGCCCCGCGGATCGCATCTCCTCGGCAAGTTCCTCGCCCCGGTGGAAGTATGCGGTGGTGAAGCCGCGTCGACCGTCGTAGACCGCAGTCCGCAGGATCTCGGACACCGACGATTCCAATCGTGGCGTGTGGAGATGAGCAAGTGAGCTGTGCTCGAAGAGCGAGGCGTAACGGTTGATTGCTGCTGCCGCTACAAACCCTCCAGGCCGTACGACGCGAACGGCTTCAGTGAGCGCTCGCAGACGCTCTGCGGGATCAGGAAGGTGGTAGAGGGGGCCGAGTACCTGCACCACGTCGTAGCTCGCATCCTCCGCTATTAGCGCGCGGGCGTCGCCCAGGGATGCGGAGCAGATCGCCGAGGCCTGTTCGACGTGCCGGGCAACCGGGTCGACGAGATCCACGTCGTACCCGTCCGAGACCAGCCATCGGGCATGGGCGCCGGCGCCGCCGCCCACGTCCAGAACGCGGGCGGGCGTCGGTGGGAGGTAACGCCGCAGGATCTCCTGCGTTCGAAGCAGTTCAAGGCGGCCGTCGGCTGACGCGCTCAACCGGATGCTCTCATCGATGACCTGCGAGTAGAAGTGATCGATCTCCGGCGCTAGCTCTGGGTTCGACATGTCCGCAGTATCGTGTGTACCGGTGGACCAGTCCAGTAAAACTACCCAACGAGGAGCCATGGCACTTCTCAAGTACGAGGAGATCGCAGAGTCCCTGCGCTCTCGGATCGCAGCCGGGGAGTTTGCGCCGGGCGCGACGTTGCCATCGGGACGGGACCTGGCCGAGCAGTGGTCCGTGTCGCGAGCCACGGTCATCAAAGCGATGGACGTGCTGCGCAACGATGGCGTGGTCGAAGCCCGCCAGGGGACCGGCTTCGTCATCGCCGAAACACCCGTAGCGCGCCCCGCGGGCAGCCGTCGGGCAGGTTCTGCCCGTGTGACGGGCGGTATGCCGTTCCTGCGCGTCGGTGCGCCGGACTGGGCGGAGCCGCCGGCGCGCGTAGCCGCAGCGCTAGGCCTCGCCCCCGGCGTTCGAGCGCTTCGCCGGGTGCGTGTACTCCAACTCCCTGACGGTAGCCCGCACAGCTACGTACAGGCGTGGTTCCCACCCGACGTTGCCGAGCCGTCGCCACGTCTGGCGCAGACCGCCCCGATCGCGGAAGGGACGACGCGTTACGTACGTCGCCAGACTGGCCGGTTTCCCGTAGAGGGTGTGGACGTGACCACGGTGCGGATGGCGACGGCGGAGGAAGCCCTGCATCTCGCACTATCCGGGGAGACTGCGGTCGCCGTGGTGCTGCACACTGCGGCCGATCAAGAGGGGCGTCCCCTCGTATGCGAGGAGGGTGTCACGCCCGGGACGCTCTTTGAGCGCGTCGAAACCTATGCGATGTAGTCGACTAGAGCCCCCACGTAGCTGGACCGGTCCGCCGGTCCAGCTTTTTTGATGGCCTATCAGGCCAACTAGCTGCGGAAATGTGTGGCTGTCAACTCCCGTTCGCGCGATGGGGGTTGACTGGACCGGTCCACCGGTCCAGTCTCTTGGTGTGGCCAGTCCACCCCGGCAAATGCCGGGGCTGGGGTTACTGAGCCGCGCACGGTCCGCCGGGTCTGCTTACAAGCGGTTCGAGCGGTACGGGAGACGTAGAAGTCCGTCGTCTTCACGGATCGATCGGTGTCATCGGCTAAGCCGCTGGTCTGACCCTCGGGCGTAGACCCAGGGAGTGGATCGCGGGGACCACCGGTGGTTGGGCCGCACCCAGTCCATGGCATCCCGGGCGCATCCACTCAGCGAGTGACGACTGAGTGGCGCGGTGATCGCGTGCCGTCCAAAGGAGGCGGAGCAAGGCGCGTGGGGAACCGCGAGACGACGGTGACGGGCTTCCCGTCACTCGTCATGCGGGCAGGGCTTCACGTCATGTCGATTCCCTGCCCGTTTGATGAGGGCTTTTCGATCCCACCTAACGCCGATCCGAGAGGACTTGCTCATGTTCGGACGCAAGGACAGCACCGAGGGCGCTTCGTTCCCCGAGCGCGTGTGCCGCGGGCTTCAGTACACCGGCCAGCGCATCGGAGGGGAACGCGGCGGGGAGATCGCGAACCGGGTCTCGGAGGCGATCGGTTGCGGCCGCATCGAGTTCTGCGGCGACGCCACCTGCCCCGACTGCGCCCCCGCGAAGTAGCACGTTCGCCCCGATGGTCGTAGGCCGGGTTCGACTCCTGGACGGGGCACGTGGCCCGCCGCTTCCTGCGGTGTTGGCCCTGGCTCCCGGCGCGGCGGCATTCCCGGACAAGGACAGCCCGCCGCGACCGGTCCTCTTTCCCGACGCAGTCAAGGAGCTCATCCATGACCGAGCGCACGATTCCCGTGGACGCCTTCGGCCCGATCGCCCTGGACCTGGCCATGAATGCTGGCAGCATCCGCATCGTCGTCGACCCGACGCTGAAGCAGGCATCCGTGGTGCTGAGGACCGAAGCCACTTCCGGCCCGTCCGCCGACGTGATCCACGACACCGCCGTCCGCCTCCACGGGCAGAACCTCAAGGTCCGCGTCCCGGACGTCGTCGGCGGCATGAACGGCAGCACGACCATCAGCGTCGGTGGCAACACCATGACGTTCTCCGGCGGCAGCGGCGTGCAGATCGTGGGTGGCAACATCCACATCGGTGGCCACGGCGGCGGCAAGGTCTTCATCAACGGCCGCGAGGTCACCGCCGCCGACGCGAGTGGTGACGCGGTGACGCCGATCAGCGCCGTAGTCCGTCTGCCTGCCGGTTCCATGGCGTTGATCAGCACGCACACCGCCGACACGGTTGTCACGGGCGAGTTGGCGCGGCTGGAGTACGACGGCGCCTCCGGCAGCCTGACTGCTGAGCGGGTCGGCAAGTTGGACGCCACGATCACCAGCGGGAGCGTCATCGTCGACGACGTGACCGGCTCGCTGGACGTCGACCTCACCTCCGGCAACCTCGGCATCGACGCCTACAGCGGCTCCGACGCGCGGCTGAACCTCACCTCCGGCAACGTCCGGGTGGCCGCGACCCCGCAGGCCAGTGGCCGCCTCAGCGTGAACGCCACCTCCGGCTGCGCGCGCATCACCGGTGCCTCGCACCTGAACGTCCGCCGCCGGGTGACCAGCGGCTACGTCCAGATCGGCTAGCACCCGCCCCGCGCCCTTCACCTCTTCCCGGACAGGAGTCCGTCACCGATGCACGCTGCCACGTTCGCCGCCGTCTTCATCGCCCTGTACGTCGCCCACAGCGTGGGTGACCACTGGGTGCAGTCCTCGCACCAGTCCGCGAACAAGGGGCGCCCCGGTTGGGCCGGCCGCCTCGCGGGCGCCCGGCACGTCGCCACCCTCACGCTCACCAAACTCGCCGTGCTCATCCCGGCCGCCGCGTTACTGGGGCTGCACCTGTCCCTGCTCGGTATCGCGGTCGGGCTCGGTGTCGACGCTGCCTCGCACTGGTGGGCCGACCGGCGTTCCACGCTGGCGTGGCTGGCCAAGGCGACCGGCAAGGGAGAGTTCTACCGGCTCGGTGCCCCGCGCGTCGGGCACGACGACAACCCGCACATCGGCACGGGTGCCTACGCGCTTGACCAGTCCTTCCACCACCTGTGGCTGCTGGTCGCCGCTCTCATCGTCACCACCGTCTGACCCCGTTCGCTTCGCGGGACGGTCGCACTCCCGGACAAGGACAGCCGACCGCCCCGCGTCTTCCCGACGTACTGAATGGAGAGATCCAGCATGCGTATGCGCACCTTCGTCGCCGACCAGGAGGCGTACGGCGACCAGGAGTTCGCGGAACTGGCCCTCGGGATCGACATCGACCTGTTCCGCGGTCCGCTGCACGAAGAGACGGTCGGCGAGCGCGCTGCCCGTAAGGACGCGGTCCGCGACATCCTTGCCGATTTGCGCGAGCAGGCTGAGGACGGTGACGAGATCGCCGGTTGGGACGCCCTGTACGCCGAAGCGTTGACCCACACCGTGCCGTTCCTCCGCACCGCGCGCGGCCACCGGCGCGGAACGGGCGAAGCGGCATGAGCGCCAAGACCGTTCTGCCTGCCGTCGCGATGACGGCGGTGTCCATGGTGCTCACCCTGGCCGTGGTCGTGATGTGGCTCGGCGGGGCGGTGCCGTGGCCCGTCGCGCTGGTCGTTGGTCTGGGGATCGACGGGGGATGGCTGGCCACCCTCGCCTACGAGCGTCGCTTGGCCGCGCAGGGCGACCGCAGTCACGTGGTGACCGGCGTCGGCTGGTGCTTCGGCCTCGTGGCGGCCGGCGTCCTGGTGGCGCACGCGCTCACCGCCGAGACTTCCGCCGGGGCGTGGCTGGCCGTTGCATGGCTGCCGGTTGCGGCGAAAGCTCTGTGGCTGGTCCACGGGCTGTGGGAACGGACCTCTCTCACCCCGTCGGCGCTCAACGCGATCCGGGGCATCCAGCAGGAGGCCCGCGACGAAGCCGCCGTGGCCCGTGCCCGACTACGGGCCGAAGCGGCCACCGAGGAGACCCGGTTGGCGGCCGTGACGGGGGCCGGGGCCCGCGTCGCACGCGTCCAGGCCAAGACCGCACAGACCCTCTCGAGGGCGTGGTCGACGCTGGAGACGGCACGAGAGGGCGAGGACACCGGCAGGGCGCTGACCAGCGTGACGAGCCGCGTCACGCCCGGCGTCACGCCCCGGTGGGAACTCCCGGTCTGGGGCCCGATGGAGCCGGTCCCCGCGCTCACGTGGGAGACCGCTCCCGTGCTCACCGACGAGGCGCTTGACGCACTGGTCGACCAGATCCGTCACAGCGAGATGCCCGCCCTGTCCTACCGGGAGATGGCCACCCGCTTCAGGGCCGCCGGCCACTCCGCATCTGAGGTCCGCTTGCGGGCCGCGTGGAAGCGGGTGGCGGCGTGAGCGGGCCGCACATCGGTTCAGTATGCACCGGCTACGGCGGCCTGGACATCGCCGTCCAGGCCGTGTTCGGCGGGGAGCTGACGTGGGTGGCGGACAACGACCCCGGCGCCTCACTCATCCTGGCCCACCACCACCCCGAGGTGCCCAATCTCGAGGACATCACTGCCCGGGACTGGCACGGCGTCGCACCGGTTGATGTCCTCACCGGGGGCTATCCCTGCCAGCCGTTCAGCACCGCGGGCAAACGGAAGGGAACTGAAGATGCCCGGCACCTTTGGCCGCACATCGCCCGCGCCCTTGGGGTTCTACGACCCCGTCTCGCGGTCTTTGAGAACGTCGCAGGTCACCTTTCCCTCGGTTTCGACACCGTGCTTGGGGACCTTGCCGCCCTCGGGTTCGATGCGGACTGGTGCTGTGTACGCGCGAGCGATATCGGCGCCGCCCACCAGCGCAAGCGCCTGTTCTTCCTTGCCTGGCCTGCCGACTCCGGCGGCCCGGGACTGGCGCGGAGGTGGGCAGAGCGGGCAACTGCCCACCGTGGTGGGCTCGCTGCTGCCGACGCCGTCCACCTCGGAGAGCACCGGGGCGGGGCATGCGGCACAGGGCGGGATGAACCTGCGGCACGTCGTATCACTGCTGCCGACCCCGCGGGCGTCGGCGAACGAGAACCGGCAGACCAAGCGCAGTCCCTCGCAGGAAGCAGGGACGCATGGCAAGAGCCTGGCCGCGGAGGTGGGGGAGCTGCTGCCGACGCCGACTGCAACGGACGCGAAGAGCAGCAGCGGCGCGAACCCGGCTTGGGGACACGGGGAGACTTTGACGGACGCGGCCCGCAGCGTTGGGGGCCGTACGCCGCGGCGGTCGAAGGGTGGGCGCGGGTCATCGGCCGCCCTGCTCCCCGGCCAACTGACGCTCTGGGACGGCTGAACCCGCCATTCGTCGAATGGCTGATGGCCTTGGATGACGGCCACGTTACCGCCGTCCCCGGCCTGTCCCGCACCGCGCAGCTCAAGGCGCTCGGCAACGGTGTGGTGCCGCCGCAGGCCGTTGCCGCCCTGCGCCTCCTGCTCAGCCGAGCTGAGCCCGCCGTGCGGGGCAATCCCCTCGCCCTCCCTGTTACCGACTCCAACCAAACGCCCACGAGGAGGGGTTGACCATGGCAAAGCCCACCACCCGCCATCTGGACCGCGCGATTCGAGAGGCGATCCGCAAGCTGGAGGCGGTCCGCAACGGCGAGATGTGGCCGCTGACCAGCTCCGAGAGGAGGGCCGCTTTCGCGGCCCTGGCCAGCGGCTCGTACCAGGTCGTCCGGGGCAAGAGCCCCGCGCGCGCTGACCGGAAGCTGGAGACGGTCTCCAGCGCGGCCGAGACCCGTCTGGTCACGGAGATCACCGCGTTGCAGATCGAGCGGCAGCGGATCGTGAACGAGGCCGCAGCCGCCAAGTCCGCCAAGAAGTCCTCGCGGTGGTGGTGACCACGGACGGCCGTTGCGCTGCCGCCCACCCGGATGACCCGACGCTCTGTGTCGGCCCCGTCGCCGTGACCGTGCTCGACGCCTGCAACACGGGGGCCGACGGCTGCGAGCACCACGCCGCCCGACTCCTGGCCTCCCTGGACGGTGGCCGCGTCTACGCCCTGCCCAGCGTCCCTGAGGGCGCGGCGCTCCGGGTGCACAAGGCGTCCGCTGGCATCCGCCCGTTCTGCTGGTACGAGGACGCCCTGCGTACCGAACCGTCCCAGCTCAGCCACGCCGAGAACCACGACCGGCACGACCGCTGACCGCGCCGGGGTGGCCGCCCCTGCCACGGACCCGGCCACCCCGGCGCCTTCAGCTCCCGCCCCGATCCGGGTAGTCAGGAGGAAGTCTCAGCATGTCCGAGAACGTCGTTCACCTCTACAAGGACCCCGAACTCCCGGCTCAGGATGCGCCCCCGACCACGCTCACGGTGGTGCCGGACGCTCCGGCGGCGCCGGTCGTGCCGCTGTGGGTGCGCTCCGGCCGCGCCATCAAGACGGGCGTCACCCACGAGCACACCAAGACCGCCGCCCGCGCGGTCGCCCGCCACACCCTCTACGTCGCCGGCGGGGCACGGATCGCGGCCCGCCGCACCTGGGACGGCCGCACCGCCGCCCGCTACGAACGCATGCTGCGCGCCGCCGAAGCGGCCGGCAACTACGAGGTGGCCGCCGAGTGGGAGGAGCGTGGACAGCGCTTCCGCGAGGCACGCCACCGCCGCCGCATGGACCTGCTCCACTCCCCGATGGATGCCGCCAAGGGCGTCGTGGCCACCGCCGGCATGAGCGTCGGCTCCCTGGTCGCCCTCGGGGTGGTGCTGGCCATCGCCAACAAGGACGCCGCCGACGTCATCACCCCCATCCGGGCGGTCATCGAATTCATCGCCCTGCTCATCCGGATCGTCCAGATCACGTGGGGTCCCGCCCTCACGATCGGCCCCCTCCTGGCCCTGCTCGCCCTGTGGGCCGTCGGCCAGCACCAGCAGGCCGCCCCGCAATGGGCACTCCCGGCGAACGCCCGCAACGGCGAGGGTGAGCCGATCACTCCGTCGATCGTGGTCAAGGCCCTGCGCGACCTGGGGATCTCGACACTGCGCAACGCCATCAAGGAGATGGGCGACGCCGGCGCGAGCATGCTCGGACCGATCACCATCGCCGGATGCGGTGTCGAGGTCGACGTGACCCTTCCTTCCGGGGTGTCGACCAACGAGGTTCAGAACAAGCGCCGCAAGCTGGCAGAGAACCTGACCCGGCATGAGCACGAGGTATTCATCACGATCCCGCAGGCCGCGCGGACGGTGCGGCTGTGGATCGCGGACTCGGGGGCGCTGGACGAGCCGATCGGTCCGTCGCCGCTGGTCACCGACCCCACCCTGATCGCCAACTACAAGACCGGCAAGGCCCCGTGGGGGCAGGACTTGCGCGGGGACGCTGCCATGCTGAGCCCGTACCAGCGCCACGTACTTGTCACCGGTCTGTCCAACCAGGGCAAGACCGCCGCCCTGCGCTCGCTCGCCCTGTGGCTGGCGCTGGACCGCACGGTCGAATTCTGGCTCGGCGACCTCAAGGGCGTGGGCGACTGGGCCATGTTCGACGGGCTGGCCACCGTACTCATCCAGGGACCGACCGACGACCACGTCATCCAGGTGACCGAGATGGTGGAACACGGGGTCGCCGAGATGGAACGGCGCCTCCAGGCGCCGCCCGGCACCGTGTTCACGCCGCTGGTCATCATCGTGGACGAGGCACAGGTGGCGTTCATGTGCCCGGCGATCGATGAGGCCAAGCGCCCGTACGGGGGCAGCAAGGCGACCTCCCGGTACTTCATGGCCTCCCGCAAGCTTCACAACCAGGGCCGTGCCGTGGACGTGCTGCTGTGGCAGGGCACGCAAGACCCCACCGACCAGAACCTCCCCAAGCTCGTACGCGAGGGCGCCCACACCCGCGCCTCCCTGGTACTGGGCACCGAGTCGCAGTCCCGCATGGCGCTGGGCGACAAGGCCGTCGACGGCGGCGCCGCCCCACACTTGCTGCGTCAGGGCCTGGACAAGGGAACCCTCGTCGTCGCCTCCGACGGCATCGACATCCCCGCCGGCCAGTCCTCCATCACCGTGCGCACGCACTACATCGACACCGACACCGCCACCGAAATCGCCGAGCGCGCCAAGGCGCTGCGCGACGGGGTGACCACCTTGCACGTCATCGAGCAGGGCGAGGGGCATGACCCGCTCGCCGACATCGCCACCATCCTCGGCGACGCCCCGCGAGTGCTCACGCAAGACGTGCTCAAGCGGCTCGCCGCGCTGAACGAGGACGCCTACGGCGGCTGGTCGTTCATCGACCTCAAGCGCGTCCTCGACGGTACCGGCGCCGAGCCGTACAAGTCCGACGGCCGCATGGTCGTCGCCCGCGAACGCATCCACCGCGCCCTCGCCAACCGCCCCGACGACGATTCCGCTTCCGCCTCCGAGTAGAGGGAGGCGGACCCCTCGCAGGCCAGGGAGGCAGGGAGAACTCCCTCTCCCCTTCCCCGGCCCGCACCCCTGGCCCTGACCAGCACGAATGATCCGTCAGGGAGTCAGGGAGGAGCGCAGGTCAACGCCCTCGAACCCCCCTCCACGGGAACCCGGAAGAGGGCCGTGCAGCCTCCCTGGCCAACAGTCGGAAGGGATTCCGCATGCGCCACGAACACGCCATCCCCGAATGCGATGAGTGGGCCGTGGAAGTCCACCATCCCGCCCCGCTGCCGCCTGTCATCTCTGCGCCGGTGCCGCTCGTTCCTGTCCAGCCCGACAACATCCCGACCGTGGCCAGCGTGATCCTGCCCGACGGCAGGGTCGTCACCGGCTACGCCATCGCGCCGGCCAAGCCCGAACCGCCTGCGCCCCCGCCGGCCGTCTCGCGCACCGCGGTCAACCTCGCCCTCGGCGGGGTCGGCTTCGCTGCGGTCTGCGGCGGGCTACTCCTGCTCACCTCGTTCATCGCCGCACTCGCTGCGCTCATCCACCAGCTCATCATCCTCGCTGCCGTCATCTTCGGCGGCTGGGTCGCCGCCCAAGTCTTCGGCAGCCGCGGGCACAGCGGCGGCAACACCTTCCACATCCGCAAGGCCGTCTTCAAGCGCAACCACTTCCGCGGCTGAACACCACGAAGGGATAGCCATGTTCGAGATCCGCGTCATCTGCGCCCCGTTCGACACCGAACGCGTCACCACCGTGCTCAACAGTGCGTTCGACACCGGCAACGTGCGCCAGTCGCCGTCCCGCGACGGTAAGCGCGCTCGCCTCTACGTCATCGCTGACCATTACCCCGAGCCGGGCCCGTGGCCGATGCCGGAAGAGGCGTACGAGTTCGCCCCGAGCATCGTCCACGAGATGGACTGGATCACCGCGTACATGGTCAACAACGGGGTCCTGAACCCAGAGGGCCCGAACGGCCGAGAGTTCTGGGTTCGCAGGGCGGCCGTCCTGGACCGCATCGCACTGACCGACCGGGACGGACGTCTCTACGGCGACGCCAACGACGTGGCCCTGAAGACCGCACGGCGCCTGCTCGACCTCGACCGCTACGAGGGCGGCCGGTACTTCGGCTACCCGTACGGGCCCGACCACCCCGAGGCCCTCGCCAACCCGCGCGGCTACGTCCGCCAGGAATACGCCCACTGGGCCGAACAGCAGTAGCTACGCCCGAGGGCGGCGGCACTCCCGGACAGGACAGCCCGCCGCCCCCGGTCTCCCTATCCCGACGAAGCAGAAACAGGAGGCCCCCAGCATGCCCCAAGAACTCCGCTCTGTGTTGTTGCGCGCAGCACTGGATGCTGCGGAGCGTGGTTGGCCCGTCTTCCCGCTCCGCCCCGGTGATAAGCGTCCCGCCCTGCACGGCGAGACCCGGTGCCCCCGCACTGGCACTTGCCGGACAGGGCACGTGAAGTGGGAGGAGCGCGCCACCACCGACCCCGAGCGCATCCGCCGCGCATGGTCAGCCGGCCCCTTCAACATCGGGCTGGCGACCGGCCCGGCCGGGCTGCTCGTGATCGACCTGGACAAGCCCAAGAGCAATGCGGACGCGCCTGACGGCGCGGCGACCTTCCAGGCGCTCTGCGAGCGCACCGGGCAGGCCGTCCCCACCACCCGCACAGTCCGGACCGCGAGCGGCGGCACGCACCTGTACTTCACCGCCCCCGCAGCAGCCCGGCTGCACAACACCGCCGGAACACTCGCACCACTCGTCGACACCCGCGCATGGGGCGGCTACGTCGTCGCTGCAGGAAGCCGCGTAGGCGGGGCACAGTACGAGACCCGCAGGCATGCCCTGCTCAACCCGCTGCCCGGTTGGCTGCTTGCCCTCCTGGTCCCGCCCCACCCCCGAACGCGAACCGGCTCGGCGGCAACCACGTCGCGTGTCCGCGGTAGCGCCGGTTCCTACGCGGCAGCCGCGCTTCGCAACGAGGAGAACAACGTCGCTGGCGCTCCCGAGGGCGAACGCAACAAGGCGGTCGTCAGGGCCGCACGGGCCCTGGGGCGGCTGGTCGCGTCCGGCGACCTTGACCGCGCTGAGGTTGAGGCGGCTATTAGTCGGGGGGCGGAGGCGGCCGGGCAGAAGCCGTACGAGTACCGCTCCGCCATCACCAGCGCGCTGAACTGGTCTATCCGGCAGAACAGCGGCAGCCGGAGGACGGCATGACCGGCTGCCGTCGTCCCTCAACTAACAGCCTGCCCGTTACCCCCGACGGCCCCGGCTTCGCCGAACAGGCCCAGCCTTCATCGGACAGTGGTGCGCTGAGGGTCGTCGCCCGTCAGGGCGTCCTTTCAGCACTTCGCCCTGACCCGCAGACGGTCACCATCACCGGTATTCGGCTCGGGTTTCAGGTCCGTATGACCGGCCTACCGGTCGCTGACTGGCTCTGCTCCTGCGGGCGTCACGAACGTGCCCGTGGACGCGACGCCGTCATCGCACTCACCACCCGCGTACACGTCGGTACTTGCCCCCACACCAGCACGGCCGAAGGGAGGGCAGCCGCATGACCACACAGCCTATGGATAACCCCGACCTGTGGGCCGGACTGCCCACTCTGGAAGAACCGCCCGGCGAAGACGACGCGACACCGGACGTGTGGGAGGACCCCATTCCCCTCACCGGCCGCCGTGAGCGTCCGCTGTTCCCTGCCCACGTCCTCCCCGCCTGGTTGGGGGAGTTCGTGGCGGCCGTCGGGGAAGAGACACAGACCCCGGTGGACCTCGCCGGATCGGTTGCCCTCGCTGTGCTTGCCACGGCGGCCGGCGGCCGGTCAGTGGTCCACGTGCGCGGGAACTGGCGTGAGCCGACCAACCTCTACACCGTCGTGGCGCTCCCGCCCGCCAACCGCAAGTCCGCCGTCTTCGCGCTGCTGACCAACCCCCTCTATGAGGCGGAGAAGCAGCTCAAGGCGGCTATGCAGCCCGTGATCGTGGAAGCGGAGTTGACTGCGCGGTTGGCCAAGGAAGCGGCGGACAAGGCCGCTGCTAAGGCCGTGTCGGCCGACGGGCACAAGCGGGATGAGATGGTGGCGACGGCCGTGGGTCTCGCGCAGACGGCCGACACGCTCACTGTCCCGGCCGAACCGGTCCTGTTGGCGGACGACTCGACACCCGAGACGGTGACCTCGCTCATGGCGGAACAGGGCGGGCGGCTATCGGTGATGAGCGCTGAGGGCGGCATCTTCGACATCATCGCGGGCCGCTACTCCGGGGCTCCGAACATGGAAGTCTTTCTGAAGGGGCATGCCGGGGACCGGTTGCGGGTGAACCGGCAGACCCGCCGCGAGTACATCGACGCCCCCGCGCTGACCATCGGTCTCGCCGTCCAGCCGGACGTGCTGCGGGACATCGGGAAGGTGAAGGGGTTCGAGGGACGCGGACTGCTCGCCCGCTTCCTGTACTCCCTGCCGGTGTCCACGGTCGGTGAACGCGAGATCATCACCGACCCGGTCCCCGAACAGACGGCCGCCACTTACACCACCCGGGTCATCGACCTCGCCCTGTCCCTGGCGGAGTGGACCGACCCGGCCGTCATTCAGCTCACCCCGGAGGCGGACGTGGCGCTGATTGCCTATCAGGAGCGCATCGAACCGCAGCTCAAGGCGCGCGGCGGCAGGCTGGGCCACATCTCCAACTGGGCCGGAAAGCTTGCTGGGGCGACCGCCCGCATGGCTGCGCTGCTGCACCTTGCCGAACACGGCGGCAACGGCTACGCGCATCCCGTCGTTGAGGCCACCATGAACGCGGCGATCGAGCTGGGGGAGTACTACACCGCCCACGCCCTCGCCGTGTTCGACGTCATGGGCGCCGACCCGGTCCTGTCCCGCGCCCGCAGCGTGCTGGAAGCGCTAAGGGCCAACGGATGGGAGGACGTCAGCCGGCGGGACGTCTTCAGCGTTCTGTCCCGCAGCGAGGTCCCCACCGTTGCCGACCTGGAACCAGCCCTCGTGCTTCTGGAAGACCACGGATACCTGCGGTCCTACCAACCCGAGCGCACCCGCAAGCGCGGACGTCCACCGGCACCCCGCCTCACAACCCACCCGTTCCTGCGGCACGGTGGTCAGTGACCCCCACCTCTGCGGACAACCTCTCCCGCACAAACCGCGAAATCGCAGAAAGCCCCGGACACTGCCGCTGACCTGCGACGGGCCCCCGATACGACCCTGGACGGGGGCCCGTCGCGCAATCCCGCGATATTCCGCAAAAAGCCGAGTGCCACCCCGCCGGCCGGGACCGCTCTGCGGCCTCCCCTGATTTTTGCGGAGTATCGCGGATTTCTGCGGAGCACCGCCCGCCTCCACCCGCACACCGCAACGCCGCAGGCCAGCGGCCCTCCCCGGGCTTTCTGCGGATATCGCGGTTTGTGCGGCGGCATCTGCCCATGAACTCAGCCTCACAGGAGTGAGCTGTGGACGAACATGACACCCCCGCCGCCCCTGCCGACGACGACCCGACCCTCGTTTTCCTCAAGGTCGAAGAGGCCGCCCGCCGACTCCGTATCGGTCGGACCACATGCTTTGCGCTCATCCGCACCGGCGAACTGGAGTCCGTCCTGGTCGGCGGACTCCGCAGGGTCCCGGTCGACGCGCCGGCCGCGTACGCGGCCCGTCTCCGCACCGCCCAACGCGCCGCTTGACGACGCCCGGGGCGGCGGCACTCCCGGACAGGACCGCCCGCCGCCCCGGGCACCATCCCGACACTCAAGAATCAGGAGTTTGCCTGTGGCAGAGGAGAAGAAGCGCACCCGACAGCCCAACGGCCGAAGCTCCATCTACTTCGGCAAAGACGGCAAGTGGCACGGTCGCGTCACTGTCGGCATCCGCGACGACGGCACCCCCGACCGCCGCCACGTCGAGCGGAAGACCCGCGCCGAAGTAACGCTTGCTGTCCGTGAGTTGGAGAAGGAGCGCGATGCCAAGATCGTGCGGAAGCCCGGCAAGGCGTGGACGGTCAAGGCGTGGCTGACGCACTGGATTGAGAACGTCGCGCCCCTCGCGGTCAACGACAACACGATGGTCGGGTACGGCGTCGCCATACGGAAGCACCTCATCCCCGGCTTGGGGGCTCACCGTCTCGACAGGCTCAAGCCCGAGCACATCGAGGCGTTCTACGCCAAGATGCAGGCCAACGGCAGCAAGCCCGCGACCGCGCACCAGGTGCACCGCACCCTGCGCACCGCCCTTAATGAGGCCGTACGGCGCGGACATCTCGGCAAGAACCCGGTCCAGTTGGCCAAGGCGCCGAAGACGGGGGAGCACGAAGTAGAGCCCTACAGCGTCCAAGAGGTACAGCGGTTGCTCAAGGCCGCTGACCAGCACCGCAACTCCGCACGCTGGGCCGTCGCCCTCGCCCTCGGACTGCGCCAAGGGGAAGTGCTCGGCCTGAGGTGGGAAGACATGGACCTTGACGGTGGGTTCCTTGTGGTCCGGCGTAGCCGCCACCGGCCGCAGTACGCCCACGGGTGCGTAGAACCGTGCGGACGCAAGGCCGCCGGGTACTGCCCGCAAAAGCGGCGCACCAATCCGGAGTTGTCCACTACCAAGTCGCGCGCCGGCCGCCGTGCGGTCGGCCTCCCCGAACAGCTCGTTGACCTACTCCGCGCCCACCTCAAGGCGCAGGAAGCGGAGCGGAAGGCGGCCGGGAAGCGGTGGGTTGAGAACGACCTGGTGTTCCCGGATGAGCACGGCCGTAGCCCGTCCCACCGCCGGGACTGGTCCGAGTGGAAGGCTCTACTGGCAGAGGCGAAGGTCCGGGACGGACGTCTTCACGACGCCCGCCACACGGCCGCGACGGTTCTGCTCATCCTCGGTGTTCCTGAGCGCGCCGTCATGGGCCTCATGGGATGGTCGACCACGGCCATGGCCGCTCGCTATCAGCACATGGTGGACGCCGTGCGGACGGACATCGCGCGGCAGGTGGACGGACTGATTTGGAAGCCCGAGACGGACCGGTCGGACGACGGCGACGACGGTGCGGCCGGCGCCCTCGTACCGGCCAACTGAGACGGCAACTGAGACGGACGACCAAAAGGGCGGCACCCCGCATGGGGTGCCGCCCTCCCGTTTCGCCTGCTCAGGCACTCAGAGGCCGTGGCGGGAATCGAACCCACGTAACTCGCTTTGCAGGCGAGCCCCTCAACCACTCGGGCACACGGCCATGTCGTGCGTCTGTCCATGACCATAGGACGCCCGGGGCGCTGCCTCAATGGGGCCTCGGGCCCTGCCACGCAGCCGACATGCTCCGTTCACGGAACAACCGAGGGCAGGGGCAGGGGCGGGGGCAGGGTGCCGATCATCCAGAAGCAACCCGCTGCCCTCGCCCCCTTCCCCCAAATTCCGCTTATGATTCCTGCGTGTTCGACTCCCGGCACATCAAGACGTTCCATGCGGTGGTCACGACGGGGTCGTACTCCGCAGCCGCCCGCGTGCTCGGATACACGCAGCCCGCGATCACCCAGCAGATGAAGGCGCTCGAACGAGTCGTCGGTACGCCCCTCTTCACCCGGGCCGGGCGGCGGATGCGGCTGACCGAGGCCGGGGAGGCGATGGCGCGGCACGCGGAGACGATTCTGGACAGCCTCACCGTCGCGCAGCAGCAGATGAGTTCGCTGACGCGGCTGCGGGCCGGGCGGGTCCGGGTCTGTGCGTTTCCCAGTGCCGGCGCCACCATCGTGCCCGAGGCGCTCGCCCGGCTGGCCGCCGATCATCCGGGGGTGCGGGTCGAGCTGCTGGAGGGCGAGCCGCCCGAGTCGCTGCGCCGGCTGGTGCGCGGCGAGTGCGACATCACGCTCGCCTTCACCTATCCCGGCCTGCGTGAACAGGTTCCCGAGGAGCTGGTCGAGATACCGCTCATGGAGGACCAGCTGACCGTGCTGCTGCCCGCCGGGCACCCGTTCGCCCGGCGCCGCGCGGTCAAGCTCGCCGAGCTGGCGGACGAGCGCTGGATAGCCGGGTGCCTGCGCTGCCGCGCCAACTTCCTCCACGAGTGCGCCGAGGAGGGCTTCGCGCCCGACATCGCCTTCACCACCGACGACATCCTCGTCGTGCAGTCGCTCGTCGCCGAGGGGCTCGGCGTGGCCATGATGCCGGGGCTCGTCCTGTCCTTCCTGCGCCACGACAAGATCACCGGGCGGGCCCTCGACCCCGCGTCCCGCCGGCAGGTCTCCGCCTACGTGCTGCGCGAGCACCTCCGGGTTCCGGCCACCGTGCTCGTCCTGGACGAGCTCAAGGCGGTGGCCGCGCGGCGGGTGGGGTGCTGAGGGCTCCGCCGGTGGCCGGCCGGCTGCGGGCCGGCCGTGGTCGCTCGCGCGGTTCCCCGCACCCCTTTCGGGGCGGCCCCTTCGAACAGCGGCGGCCCGATCCATAAGCCGGCGTTCGGATACTCTCTACGAACTGTCGTTGGACTGATGGATCAAGCCCCCCCGATTCTGCACGTATGACCACACCTACCGCACCCCCGACGACAGCCCGTCTCGACGAGCTCATCGGCGACGTCCGGGAGGCCGTAGGCCGCGGACTGCCGCCCGACACGACGGCCTACCTCGTCGGTGAGCGGCTCGCGGCCCATCTCGGCGCCGGCGACCTGCTGACCGAGGAGCAGTGCGAGGGCGACCCCGAGCGCTACCGCCAGCACATCCTGCACGCCGAACCCGACGGCAGCTTCTCCGTCGTCGCGCTCGTCTGGCTGCCCGGGCAGCAGACCTGCATCCACGACCACGTCTCCTGGTGCGTCACCGGAGTCCACCGGGGCACCGAGAGCGAGCGCCGCTACCGCCTCGTCCCGGACGGCATGACCGCCCGGCTCGTCGCGACCGAGGACGTCGTCAACGCGCAGGGCGACGTCTGCGGTTTCGCGCCGCCCGGTGACATCCACCGGGTGCGCAACGCCGGTTCGTCCACCGCCATTTCCCTCCACGTCTACGGCGCCGACGTCTCGCGGCTCGGATCGAGCGTCCGGCGCGTGTACGACCTTCCGGCCCACGAGCTCTGACCACACACATGACACTGATCTCTTCGCGGGAGCGGGCACGCTCCTCCGGTGGCACCGGGCGCAGGCCCGGCACGCTGCCCGGCCTCGCCATGGCCGCCGCCGGGGTCGCCCTCGCCTGGGGCGTCCACCGGCTCGTGCCCGCCGTCCCGATGCTCACCGCCGCCGTCGTGCTCGGCATCGCTGCCGCGCACCTGCCCGGGGTACGGGCCCTGGTGCGCGGCGCCGGGCGGCCCGGGCTGACGCTGGCGGGCAAGCGGCTCATGCGCGTCGGCGTCGTACTGCTCGGCCTCAAGCTCAGCCTGGACGACGTGCTCGGGCTCGGCTGGGCCACGGTGGTGATGGTGCTGGTCACCGTCACGGCGACGTTCTTCGGGACGCTGTGGCTCGGGCGGCGGCTCGGGCTGCGCGGCGATCAGCCCCTGCTGATCGCCACCGGGTACTCGATCTGCGGGGCCTCCGCGATCGGAGCCGTCAGCGAGGTGTCCGGCAGCGACGAGGAGGACGTGGCGACGTCCGTCGCCCTGGTCACGCTGTGCGGCACGCTCGCCATCGCCGTGCTGCCGCTGCTGCACCACCCGCTCGGGCTGGACGACGCGCAGTTCGGGCGGTGGGTCGGGGCCGGCGTGCACGACGTCGGGCAGGTGGTCGCCACCGCGCAGACCGCCGGGCCGGCGGCGCTCGGCGAGGCCGTGCTCGTCAAGCTGATGCGGGTGGCGCTGCTGGCGCCGCTCGTCGCGGCGGTGGCCGTCGCGGTGCGCCGGAGGCGGGCGTACGACGCCAGGACCGGGGCGGCGGAGGGCAAGCGGCCCGTGCTCGTACCGCTCTTCGTCCTCGGTTTCCTTGCCATGGTCGCCCTCCGGACGACCGGCTGGGTGCCCTCCGCCGCCCTGGACGGTGCACAGCACGTGCAGGAACTGCTGCTGGCCGCCGCCCTGTTCGGGCTCGGCAGCGCGGTGCACCTGCCCTCGCTGGTACGGACCGGCGGGCGGGTCGCGGCGCTGGGGCTGTGCTCGTGGGTGGTGATCGCGGGGGTGTCGTACGGGGGAGTACTGCTCACCACGTGAAGCGTGTGAAGCGTGTGAAGCACGTGACCGGTCGGCTTCCCTAGGACCGAAGACGTAGCGGATCTGGTTCCCGCGACAGGGGCGCAAAGCCACTTCGCTCCTTACTCTGATGGGCATGACAGCTCCCGAATCCACCGAGTCCCCGGCCCTGTCCGGCATACCCTCGCCCGACGCGCCGGAGGGCATACTCGGGCGCCGTCACCGGGCGCTCACCCTCGGCATCATCTCCGTCGTCTCCCTGATCGCCTTCGAGGCGAGCGCGGTCAACACCGCGATGCCGGTCGCCGCGCGGGCGCTCGACGGCATCGGGATGTACGCGTTCGCCTTCACCGCCTTCTTCACGGCGAGCCTCTTCGCCATGGCGCTGTCGGGGGAGTGGTGCGACCGCGCCGGACCCCTGGTCCCGCTCTTCACCGGCATCGGGGCCTTCGGCGCCGGCCTGCTCGGGGCCGGTGCGGCACAGCAGATGTGGATGTTCGTGGCGGCGCGGGCCGTGCAGGGCGCCGGCTCCGGGCTGGTGATCGTCGCGCTGTACGTGGTCGTGGGGCGGGCCTATCCGGAACGGCTGCGCCCGTCGGTGATGGCCTCGTTCTCGGCGGCGTGGGTGGTTCCGGTCATCGTGGGCCCGGTGGTGGCGGGCACAGTCACCGAACAGCTCGGGTGGCGCTGGGTGTTCCTCGCCATCCCCGTGCTGGTGCTGGCCCCGCTGGCGGTGATGCTGCCGGCCCTGCGGCGCGTCCGGGCCGGCGTGCGGACGGAACGGATGGACCGGCGGCGGATCCTGCTGGCGCTCGCCGTGGCCGCGGGGGCCGGGCTGCTGCAGTACGCGGGCCAGGACCTGCGGCCCTGGTCCCTGCTGCCCGCGGCCGCCGGGCTGGCGCTGCTGGTGCCGTGCGTGCTGCGGCTGCTGCCGGCCGGGACGTTCCGGGCCGCGCGGGGTCTGCCGGCGGTGGTCCTGCTACGGGGCATCGCGCAGGGCTCGTTCCTCGCCGCGGAGGGCTTCGTGCCGCTGATGCTGGTGACGGAGCGGGGGATGTCGGCCACGATGGCCGGCATGTCGCTGACGGGCGGCGGGCTGACATGGGCGCTGGGCTCGTACACCCAGAGCCGTCCCGCTGCGGAGCCGTACCGGGAACGGCTGATGAGCCTGGGCATGGTCCTGCTCGCGGCGGCCGTCGCCGTGGTGCCGGCCGTGCTGGCCGGCGCCGTGCCGGTGTGGGTGGTGGCCGCCGCGTGGGTCCTCGCCGGGTACGGGATGGGGCTGACGATGTCCAGCCTCGGGGTGCTGCTGCTGCGGCTCTCGCGGGAGGGGGAGGAGGGCACCAACTCGGCGTCGATGCAGGTGTCCGATGCACTCGGCAGCATTCTCCTGGTGGGGGTGGCCGGTGTGCTGTTCGTCTCCTTCGGCGGGGGGAGCGTGTCCGCCTCCGCGGAGGGCGCCGCCGCGCCGGGGGCCGCGTTCGTGGCCGTGTTCGCCCTGGCGGCGGGCTGTGCCCTGGCGGGGGCCTGCGTGGGGACGCGGCTGCGGCCGCGGGGGTGAGACACCCGCGCTGCGCACACCGGACGGGCCGATTCCTGCCCGACACCGGGCAGGAATCGGCCCGTCCGGCCTTTGGGGACGAGCGGCGGAGCCGCGACAACGGCAACCCGACCCGGGTGAACCCGGGCCTTCGGAACGGCCCGGTAGGCTGACGCGGTTGCCTGTCGCCGACCCAGCCGACGGAGACCGTGACTACCACCACCACAAATCACCATCTCTCGCCCGCCTTCCCCGGCCGGGCCCCCTGGGGTACCGCCAACAAGCTGCGTGCCTGGCAGCAGGGCGCCATGGACAAGTACATCCAGACGCAGCCCCGGGACTTCCTCGCCGTCGCGACCCCGGGCGCCGGGAAGACCACCTTCGCCCTGACCCTCGCCTCGTGGCTGCTGCACCACCACGTCGTCCAGCAGGTGACCGTGGTCGCGCCCACCGAGCACCTGAAGAAGCAGTGGGCGGAGGCCGCCGCCCGCGTCGGCATCAAGCTCGACCCGGAGTACAGCGCGGGCCCGCTGGGCCGCGAGTACAACGGCGTCGCCGTCACCTACGCCGGTGTCGGCGTACGGCCGATGCTGCACCGCAACCGGTGCGAGCAGCGCAAGACCCTCGTCATCCTCGACGAGATCCACCACGCCGGCGACTCCCGCTCCTGGGGCGAAGCCTGCCTGGAGGCCTTCGACCCGGCCACCCGCCGGCTGTGCCTGACCGGTACGCCCTTCCGGTCCGACACCAACCCCATCCCGTTCGTCACGTACGAGGAGGGCAACGACGGCATCCGCCGCTCCTCCGCCGACTACACGTACGGATACGGGACCGCACTCTCCGACGGCGTCGTCCGGCCCGTCATCTTCCTCTCCTACAGCGGCAACATGCGCTGGCGCACCAAGGCGGGCGACGAGCTCTCCGCCCGGCTCGGCGAGCCGATGACCAAGGACGCGGTCTCGCAGGCGTGGCGGACCGCCCTGGACCCGCGCGGCGAGTGGATGCCGAACGTGCTGCGCGCCGCCGACCAGCGGCTGACCGAGGTCCGCAAGTCCATCCCCGACGCGGGCGCCCTCGTCATCGCCTCCGACCAGGACTCGGCGCGCGCCTACGCCAAGCTGCTGCGCGAGATCACGGGCGAGGGCCCGACGGTCGTCCTCTCCGACGACTCCGGGGCCTCGCAGCGCATCGACGACTACGCGGCCGGCGACTCGCGCTGGATGGTCGCCGTCCGCATGGTGTCCGAGGGCGTCGACGTGCCCCGCCTCGCGGTCGGCGTCTACGCCACGACGATCTCCACGCCGCTGTTCTTCGCCCAGGCCGTCGGCCGCTTCGTGCGCTCGCGGCGCCGCGGCGAGACCGCGTCCGTCTTCCTGCCGACCATCCCGATGCTGCTCTCCTTCGCCAACGAGATGGAGGCCGAGCGGGACCACGTCCTCGACAAGCCCAAGAAGGACGGCGAGGAGGAGGACCCGTACGCCGAGTCCGAGAAGGAGATGGACGAGGCGAACAAGCAGCAGGACGAGGACACCGGCGAGCAGGACATGCTGCCCTTCGAGGCGCTGGAGTCCGACGCCGTCTTCGACCGCGTCCTGTTCAACAGCGCCGAGTTCGGCATGCAGGCGCACCCGGGCAGCGAGGAGGAGATGGACTACCTCGGCATCCCCGGCCTCCTGGAGCCCGACCAGGTGGAGCTGCTGCTGCAGAAGCGGCAGGCGCGGCAGATCGCGCACAGCCGCAAGAGGCCGGACGAGCAGGCCGACCTCCTGGAGATCCCCGCCGAGCGGCGGCCGGTGGTCACGCACAAGGAACTGCTGGAACTGCGCAAGCAGTTGAACACGCTCGTCGGCGCGTACGTCCACCAGAGCGGCAAGCCGCACGGCGTCATCCACACCGAGCTGCGCCGGGTGTGCGGCGGCCCGCCGAGCGCGGAGGCGACGGCCGGCCAGCTGACCGAGCGGATCAACAAGGTCCGGGAGTGGGCCACGCGCATGAAGTGACGCGCGTGCTGTGACTTGTCACGAACCGGCCCGAGCGCGGGGCGCGTCCGGCGTGCGCGCCCCGCGCATCGGTGTCCGCATGCTGGGAATCCGGCTCCGATAGTCGTCATTCGCCTGCGCAGTGACCGGATTGTGGGCAGACTCTTCCGCAGAGCGGACCGGCGGCGCTACGGTCCGGTCACGCACGCCCCGTGGCAGCGCCGCCGCGGAGCGCAGCCGGTACCCAGTGCGTCTCAGCAACCGGCGGCCTCTCCTTGCGCGCTGCCGGACGGGACCGGTGGCGCAACCCCACCGCATCGACGGCCGCCACTCATCGGAGGAGGGGGCGTCGTGACCGCGGAGACCTCGCAGACGCTCGACAGGGGACTGCGCGTCCTCAAACTGCTCGCCGACACCGACCACGGCCTGACCGTCACCGAGCTCTCCACCCGGCTCGGGGTCAACCGCACGGTCGTCTACCGCCTGCTCGCCACCCTGGAGCAGCACGCCCTCGTCCGCCGGGACCTCGGCGGCCGGGCCCGGGTCGGGCTCGGCGTGCTGCGGCTCGGGCGGCAGGTGCACCCGCTGGTGCGGGAGGCGGCCCTGCCCGCCCTGCGGGCCCTCGCCGAGGACCTCGGCGCAACGGCCCACCTGACCCTCGTCGACGGGGCCGAGGCGCTCGCGGTCGCCGTCGTCGAACCGACCTGGACCGACTACCACGTGGCCTACCGGGCCGGCTTCCGCCACCCGCTCGACCGCGGCGCGGCCGGCCGGGCCATCCTCGCCGCCCGCCGCGGCGAGGCCGACTCCCCCGGCTACGCGCTCACCCACGGCGAGCTGGAGGCGGGCGCGAGCGGCGCGGCCGCACCCCTGCTCGGGGTGACCGGGATCGAGGGCAGCGTCGGCGTGGTGATGCTCGCGGAATCGGTGCCCGAGCGGGTCGGGGCGCGAGTGATGGAAGCGGCGAAGGAGGTGGCCGACGCATTGCGGTGAGCGGGATTGCTAGATTCGCAGCATGTCTGCTCCGTCCCGCCGCCCCCGTACCCTCGCCGTCTGCGCCGCGCCCGTGGTCGCGCTGCTGGCGGTGGCCGCGTTCGTGCCCCTGCCGTTCGCGATCGCACAGCCGGGCATGACGGCGGACGTGCTGGGCTCCGACAAGAACAAGCCGGTGATCAGCATCAGCGGGGCGGAGGCCCGCAAGACGAGCGGACAGCTGCGGATGACCACGATCGTGGCCACCGGGCCGCAGACGGACGTCTCGCTCGGCGACGTCGTCGACGGCTGGTTCCGCACCGACCGCGCCGTCATGCCGCACGACGCCGTCTACCCCGCCGGACAGTCCGACAAGCAGATCGAGCAGCACAACCTCGCGGAGATGGCGAAGTCGCAGGACGCGGCCGTGGCCGCTGCGCTGGGCCATCTGCACCGGTCGCCGAAGGACGTCAAGGTCGAGCTGCGCCTGGCGGACGTCGGCGGCCCGAGCGCGGGCCTGCTCTTCGCGCTGGGCGTCGTCGACAAGCTGAACGGCAACGGCAACGGGGGCGACCTCACCGGCGGCCGGACGATCGCGGGCACCGGGACGATCGAACCGGACGGCAGCGTGGGCGCGGTCGGGGGCGTCGCGCTGAAGACGCAGGCCGCCAAGCGGGACGGGGCGACCGTCTTTCTCGTCCCCAAGGGCGAGTGCCGGGACGCCCAGGCGGAGTTGCCGAAGGGAATGCAGCTGATCCCGGTGACCGAGCTGAACGACGCGGTGGCGTCGCTCAAGGCCCTTGCCTCTGGCGCGAAGGTACCGAGCTGCTGAGTGCGCCGTGAGCTGCGGGTTCGTCGTGGCTGGTCGCGCAGTTCCCCGCGCCCCTTCGGGGCGCGAGTACGTACCGGGGCGCGTCACCCCCGCTTCACGAACCCCTCCCGCACCAGCCACCCCAGTGCCACCGCCCTCGGGTCGTGCCCCTGCACGTCCACCTCCGCGTTCAGTTCCCGCGCCACCTCGTTCGTCAGCCGTGCCGTGATCGGGTCGAGCACGTCCTTGATCGCCGGATGCTCCCGCAGGGCCTTCGCGTTGATCTCCGGGGCCGCGTTGTAGTTCGGGAAGAAGTGCCGGTCGTCCTCCATGACGACCAGGTTCATCGCCTTGATCCGGCCGTCCGTCGTGAACACCTCCCCGTACGTGCACGAACGGCCCCCGGACACCTGGGTGTAGACGATGCCGCCGTCCATCTTCTGCACCCGCGACGCCGGGACCGTCATCCCGTACGCCTTCGCCATCCCCGGCAACCCGTCGTTCCGCGCGGCGAATTCACTCTCCACGCACAGCGTCACCGCACCCGGGTCCGTCGCCGCGAGTGCCGCGACGTCCGACAACGTCCGTGTCCCGTAACGCCGTTCGTTCTCCCGGTTCAGGGCCAGCGCGTACGTGTTGTCGAGTGCCGCGGGCGGCAGCCACGCCAGGCCGTTCTTCACGTCCGCCGCGGCGACCGCGCGCCACTGCTCCCGCGGGTCCTCGATCGGCTTGTCGTGGCCGAGGTAGGTGATCCACGCGGTGCCCGTGTACTCGTACATCGCGTCCGCACTGCCCGAGCGCACCGCCTCCCGGGCGCCGATCGAGCCCTGGATGTTGGTGCGGTCCAGGACGCTCGCGCCCGCCGCGCGGAAGGCGAGGCCCATGATCTGGCCGAGGACGATGTTCTCGCTGAAGTTCTTCGACGTCACCGTCAGGTGCGCGCCCTTGAGCGGCAGGCCCTGGCCCACCGAGCCCGGGCGGACCTCCTCGACCAGCGGCGAGCCGCTCGTCAGCCCGCAGCCGCCCAGCAGGGCCGCCGGCACGAACAGCACCCCGGCGATCATGGTCGCCACCACCGCACGCCGTTTGGCGCGGGCCACCTCCGCGTTGTGCGCCGCCTCCAGCACCCCGGCCACCGGTCAGTCGCCCCCCTCCAGGCCGCGCGGCCGCAGCAGCAGTTCGGCCAGCGACGCCAGCCAGTCGACCAGCAGCGCCAGCGCGACCGTCAGTACCGAGCCCAGCACCAGCACCGGCATCCGCTGGTTGGTGATGCCGGAGGCGATCAGGTCGCCCAGGCCGCCGCCCCCGCCGAAGTAGGCGAGCGTCGCCGTGCCCACGTTGAGCACGAGCGCGGTGCGCACCCCGGCGAGGATCAGCGGTACGGCCAGCGGGAGTTCGACCCTGCCCAGCACGCCGACGGGCGACATCCCGATGCCGCGCGCGGCCTCCGTGAGCAGCGGGTCGATGGCCCGCAGGCCCGCGATGGTGTTGGCGAGGACGGGCAGCACCGCGTAGACGACGATGCCGATGAGCGCGGCCTTCGTCCCGATGCCCAGCCAGATCACCAGCAGCGCCAGCAGGCCGATCGCGGGCGTCGCCTGCCCGATGTTGGCGACGGCCATGGCCATGGGCGCGGCGCTGCGCAGCGGCTTGCGGGTGAGCAGGACGCCCAGCGGGATCGCGATGATCAGGACGAAGAAGGTGGAGACGACGGTGAGGTAGACGTGCTGCTCCAGCCGCAGCCACACGTTGCCGCCCCCGATGGCGTTGCGCGCGATGGAGTCCAGCCGGGCCCCGCGGAACCACAGCCAGGTGCCCAGCAGGATCAGCGCCACCACGGCCGGCAGGACGACGAGCTTCTGCCAGCCGATCCGGCGTGCGGTGGCGGCCTGTTGGGGAGCAACAGGCTCCGGAGCCGTCTCGTCGCGGAAGACGATCCCGCGCACCTCCAGCTCGCCCGGGGGCCGTTGGTCCTTCGGAGGCGGGGCGTCCGGCGGGCTCACGCGTCGCCCTCCTGCTCCCGCCGGGTCTGCTCCGCACGCTGCTCCTCCAGCGCGTGCTGGTGCTCGACGGCCTCCAGCCGGTCGGCCTCCAGCAGTTCGTGGACGGAGTTCATGAGCGTCTGCATGTCGACGACGCCCTCGTAGCGTCCGCGCCGGCCCGTCACCGCGACCCGTCCGGCGTTGTCGATGAGCACCGCCTCCAGCGCGTCGCGCAGCGTCGCGTCGCGCGTGACCGTGTCGTGCACGAGCGTGCCCGCGCGGGCCAGCGAGCCCTTGGCGCGCATCAGGTCGCCGCGGCGCAGCCATTTGTAGGGGCGGTGGTGCCGGTCCAGCAGGAGCAGTTCGTTGGCGGTGCCCGAGCGCAGCGCGTCGAAGATGGACTGCAGGGGGTCGTCGACGCCCGCCGTGGGGAAGTCGACGACGCCCACGTCCCGGACCCGGGTGAGGTTGAGGCGCTTGAGCGCGGCGCCCGCGCCGACGAAGCCGGAGACGAAGTCGTCGGCGGGGTTGGTGAGGATGGCCTCGGGGGTGTCGAACTGGGCGATCTGCGACCGCTCGCGGAGCACGGCGATGCGGTCGCCGAGCTTGATGGCCTCGTCGAAGTCGTGGGTGACGAAGACGATCGTCTTGTGCAACTCGTGCTGCAGCCGGATCAGTTCGTCCTGCAGGTGGTCGCGGGTGATCGGGTCGACGGCGCCGAAGGGCTCGTCCATCAGCAGCACGGGCGGGTCGGCGGCCAGCGCCCGGGCCACGCCCACGCGCTGCTGCTGGCCGCCGGAGAGCTGCCGGGGGTAGCGGCCGTGGAACTCGCCGGGGTCCAGGCCCACCAGGTCGAGCATCTCCTCCACCCGGCTGCGGATACGGGACTTGGGCCAGCCCGTCATGCGCGGCACGAGGGCGATGTTCTGCGCGACGGTCATGTGCGGGAAGAGCCCGGAGGACTGGATGGCGTAGCCGACCTTGCGCCGCAGCTTCACCGGGTCGATGCCGGTGACGTCCTCGTCGTCGATGCGGATCCGGCCGGAGGTGGGCTCGATCAGCCGGTTGATCATCTTCAGGGTGGTGGACTTCCCGCAGCCCGACGGGCCCACGAAGATGACGATCTCCCCGGCCTTGATCTCCATGCTGACGTTCTCGACGGCGGGGACGGGGTTGCCCGAGTAGCGCTTGGTGAGGTTCTCCAGCCGGATCGTGGCGCCCGTGGTCGCGCGGGCGGGTGCGGACGGGGCGGGCGGGGCGGGCGGCTCAGGCACGGATCCCCCTCGGAATGGTCAGCCGGCCTATGAGGACGTAGGCGGCGTCGAAGAGCAGGGCCAGCACGATGATCCCCAGCGTTCCGGCGAGCACCTGGTTGAGCGCGTTGGCGCTGCCCAGCGAGGAGATGCCGCGGAAGATCTCGTTGCCCAGGCCCGGCCCCGAGGCGTACGCGGCGATCGCGGCGATGCCCATCAGCATCTGGGTGGAGACCCGGATCCCGGTGAGGATCGGCGGCCAGGCGAGCGGCAGTTCCACCCGGAACAGCCGGGCCGCGCGCGACATCCCGATCCCCTTCGCCGCGTCCACCAGCGCCGGGTCCACCCCGCGCAGGCCCACGATCGCGTTGCGGACGATCGGCAGCAGCCCGTAGAGCACCAGCGCCGTGACCGTGGGCGCCACCCCCAGGCCCGTGACGGGGATCAGCAGGCCGATCAGGGCGAGGGAGGGGATGGTGAGGAGCGTCGCGCCGGTCGTGACGGCCAGGTTGCCCGCCCACTCGCTGCGGTACGTCGCCACGCCGATCGCGACTCCGGCGAGCGTGGCGACGACCATGCACTGGAACACCGCGCTGGCGTGCTGGAAGGTGTCCGCCAAGAGCTGGGCGTGGCGGCTGCCGACGTACTCCCAGAAGCTCACCCGCCACTCCTACCCGTGGTGGGACCGTGATCAGTCCTCGGTCAGTCCTCCGACGCCTGTTTCACCAGCGGGATGATCCTCAGCGGAACAGGGTTTTCCATGACGATCGCCGTGGAGGCCCGCACGATCCCATCAAAACCCACAACCCGGTCGATCACCCGCTGGAGGTCGGCATTCGAGCGGGCCACCAGTCGGCACAGCATGTCCCCGTGCCCCGTCGTGGTGTGCAGCTCCAGCACCTCGGGGACGGTCGCCAGGTGCTCGCGGACGTCCGGGCCCTGGCCCTGCTTGATCTCCAGGGTGGCGAACGCGGTCACCGGGTAGCCCAGCGCCGCCGGGTCCACCTCCGGCCCGAAGCCCCGGATCACCCCCTGCGACTGCAGCCGGTCCAGCCGCGCCTGCACCGTCCCGCGCGCCACGCCCAGCCGCCGCGAGGCCTCCAGCACCCCTATGCGCGGCTCCTCGGCGAGCAGTTCGATCAGCCTGCCGTCCAAACGATCGATCACTGTCCTCCCCCTCTCCTGTGCAGCCTGTACAGAACGTCCGGCACCCCTCCGGCACCGGTGGGCAACATGCCCAGAGAAACCGCAAACTATTGCGCATTGTGCGGTTCGGAGGGACCCTGCGGCCATGACTCAGACCACGGATCACACCCCGCACACCGCACGGCAGGCCGACCCCTTCCCGGTCAAGGGGATGGACGCGGTGGTCTTCGCCGTCGGCAACGCCAAGCAGGCCGCGCACTACTACTCCGTCGCGTTCGGCATGAAGCTGGTCGCCTACTCCGGACCGGAGAACGGCAGCCGGGAGACGGCGAGTTACGTCCTGGAGTCCGGCAGCGCGCGGTTCGTCCTCACCACCGTCATCAAGGCGGCCAGCGAGCGCGGCCGCTTCCTCGCGGCCCACGTCGCCGAGCACGGCGACGGCGTCGTGGACCTCGCCATCGAGGTGCCGGACGCGCGGGCCGCGTACGCCTACGCCGTCGAGCACGGGGCGACGGGCCTGCAGGAGCCGCAGGAGATCAAGGACGAGCACGGCACGGTCGTCCTCGCCTCCATCGCCACCTACGGCAAGACCCGCCACACCCTGGTCGAGCGCACCGACTACACGGGCCCGTACCTGCCCGGCTTCGTCGCCGCCGACCCCATCGTCGAGCCCGGCCCGCGCCGCTTCCAGGCGATCGACCACTGCGTCGGCAACGTCGAACTCGGCAAGATGGACGAGTGGGTCGCCTTCTACAACAACGTCATGGGCTTCACCAACATGAAGGAGTTCGTGGGCGACGACATCGCCACCGAGTACTCCGCGCTCATGTCGAAGGTCGTCGCGGACGGCACCCGCAAGGTGAAGTTCCCGCTCAACGAGCCGGCGATCGCCAAGAAGAAGTCGCAGATCGACGAGTACCTGGAGTTCTACAACGGCCCCGGCGTGCAGCACATCGCCCTGGCCACGAACGACATCGTCGCCACCGTGCGCGCCATGCGCGAGGCCGGGGTGCGGTTCCTCGACACCCCCGACACGTACTACGACACGCTCGGCGAGTGGGCCGGCGAGACCCGCGTGCCCGTCGAGACGCTGCGCGAGCTGAAGATCCTCGTCGACCGCGACGAGGACGGCTACCTGCTGCAGATCTTCACCAAGCCGGTGCAGGACCGTCCGACGGTGTTCTTCGAGATGATCGAGCGGCACGGGTCGATGGGGTTCGGCAAGGGGAACTTCAAGGCGCTCTTCGAAGCCATCGAGAGGGAGCAGGAGAAGCGGGGGAATCTCTGACGGTTTTTCGGCTGCGGGCTGTCCGTGGCTGATCGCGCCCACGCGGCGGAGCCGCATGATGTAGCAGTCCCGCGCCCCTGACGGGGCGCGATGCGATCTGGCAGGGTGATCCCATGGGCGATCTCATCGGTCAACTGCGTGACGGGCTCCCCGAGGACGCCGTTCTCACCGACCCCGACGTCATGCGTTCCTACGCCACCGACATGGCGAGCTTCTGCGCGGCCGGGGCGCCCGGTGCCGTCGTGCTGCCGCGCACCGTGGAGCAGGTGCAGCACGTGATGCGCACCGCGACGGCACTGCGCGTCCCGGTCGTGCCGCAGGGGGCCCGGACGGGCCTGTCGGGCGCGGCCAATGCGCTGGACGGGTGCATCGTGCTGTCGCTGGTGAAGATGGACCGGATCGTCGAGATCGACCCGGTCGACCGCATCGCCGTCGTGGAGCCGGGCGTGGTCAACGCCGTCCTGTCGCGTGCGGTCGCCGAACAGGGCCTCTACTACCCGCCGGATCCGTCGAGTTGGGAGCAGTGCACCATCGGCGGCAACATCGGCACGGCGTCCGGCGGGCTGTGCTGCGTCAAGTACGGCGTCACCGCCGAGTACGTGCTGGGCCTGGACGTCGTCCTCGCGGACGGCCGGCTGCTGAAGACCGGCCGCAGGACGGCCAAGGGCGTTGCGGGCTACGACCTGACGCGCCTGTTCGTCGGCTCCGAGGGCAGCCTCGGCGTGGTCGTACGGGCCGTCCTGGCGCTCAGGCCCGAGCCGCCGCAGCAGCTGGCGCTCGCGGCGGAGTTCCCGTCGGTCGCGGCGGCGTGCGAGGCGGTGTGCGGCATCATGCGCCGCGGGCACGCGCCGTCGCTGCTGGAGCTGATGGACGGCACCACGGTGCGGGCGGTCAACTCCATGGCCCGGATGGGCCTTCCGGAGAGCACGGAGGCGCTGCTGCTCGCCGCCTTCGACACCCCCGACCCCGGCCCGGACCTGGCCGCGGTGGCGGAGCTGTGCCGCGCCGCCGGGGCGACGGAGGTCGTCCCCGCCGAGGACGCGGCGGAGTCCGACCTGCTGCTGCAGGCGCGCCGCATGTCGCTGCCGGCGCTGGAGACGCTCCGCCCGGCCACGATGATCGACGACGTGTGCGTCCCGCGGTCCCGCCTGGCGGAGTTGATGGACGGCACGGCGGCCGTCGCGGAGCGCCACGGCCTGACCATCGGCGTGTGCGCCCACGCGGGCGACGGCAACACCCACCCGGTGGTCTGCTTCGACCCCGCCGACGCGGACGAGGCGCGCCGCGCGCGGGAGTCGTTCGACGAAATCATGGCCCTGGGCCTGCAGTTGGGCGGAACGATCACGGGCGAGCACGGGGTGGGCCTGCTGAAGAAGGAGTGGCTGGCAAAGGAGTTGGGTCCGGTGGGGCTGGAGATGCAGCGAGGGATCAAGGCGGTGTTCGACCCGCTGGGGCTGCTGAACCCGGGCAAGGTGCTGGACGTGTGACCGGCCGGGGGCACCGCCCCCGGCCCCGGCAACGTTCCCGTCACCCGGACTCGGTGGCCAGCAACACCCGCAACCCCTCGTCGAGCTCCAGCAACCGCGCCTCCGCCCCCGGCGGAACAACCCGCATCGTCCTCTCCAGCCACCCCGTGACAACGTTCGCCTGCGCGAGCAACACCGCTTCGCCCTCCGGCGACGTCAACCCCAGACACACCACCGTGCGTCCCCCGACCCGCGCGGGCCACACCCGCACATCCCCTTCGCCGGTCGGGCGGAAGACCCCGTCCACCAGCAGGTCGCGCGCGAACGTCCATGTCACCGGCGCGAGTGAGGTGATGTGGAAGGTGATGCGCACGGCGTACGGATCGTCCGCGCAGTACATCAGCCGGGCCGGCACGGGAATGCTGCGCTCCGGCGACAGCATCAGGTCGATCTCCAGCTCGCGTTCCACCACGGTGTGCATGAGTGCGCCCTCTCTGCTCGGCTTCCCTCGACGCGTGGCCCTTCGGCGTGGGCCCGCACCGGAGAGAGCGCACCGGCCCCACGTCATGACGCGACTTTTCACCCTGACTTCTCACCATGACGTCGCAGCATGGATCCGGGCGTCCTCCAGTCGCACGTGTGAGTGGTCCCGCCCCCGGGACGGCCACAGGGGTGGGGACTTCTGGTAGACCTGTTGGCTGCGCTGCGGGTTGCCTTTTGCGCATTGAGTTCACAGTACGGACCGAACAGATACGGGACACCGGAGACCATGAGCGCACCTCCCTCGGGATCCGCCGACAGTCACCCCGTCCGCGGGTACTACCCCGACCCCTCCATTCCCGGATATATCCGTTACTGGAGCGGTACCGCCTGGGTGCCCGGCACCAGCCGGCCCGCGCCCGCCGAGGGGGAGCCGATGCCGGCGGCGCCCGCCGGGGTGGCCGGGATGGCCGCGGCACAGGCACCCGCGCTCGCCGCGCCCGTTCCGCCCTCGCCGCGGCAGGCGACGGCGGAGGAGACGGGTCCGGTGTTCCTGGACGAGGAGCCGGAGCCGGCGGAGGGCGCCGGAGGCACCGCCTGGCGCGCGGACGCGGCCCGGCAGGAAGGCTTCGGCGGCGAGGCGGACCGCCGCGTCTCCTGGGGCGGTGCGCCCGGAGCCGCGCCGGAGGTCCCGCGCGCCCGCGATCCCCGGGTGCCGGCGGAGTCCGAGTCCGGCGGTTCGCTCGGCCTGCGTCCCAAGCCGCACGGCGCCGCCCCCGGCGGCCCGCCCGCGCCGCTTCCCGGCGGCCCCGAGCCCGCGCCGACGGCCCCGCAGATCACGGCCGCCCCGCAGGCCCGGCCGGACCAGCGCACCCAGGAGCCGCCCGCCGCGCCGGGCCGGACGACCGCCGCCGTGCCCGCCCGGCGCCAGGAGAGCCCGCCGCCCGTGCTCCGTCCCTCGTCGGCCGCGGTCCCGGTCCGGGAGCAGCAGCAGTCCGTCCCGCCCCAGGCCCAGGTCGGGTGGGCGCAGCAGGTGCACCAGCTCGCCGCGGCGGAGCCGGGGCCGTGGAAGCCGCCGCCCGCGGACGACATCTTCGCCGCGATGGCCGCGCAGCAGCAGGGCCGGCCCGCCCCGCTCGGCCGCCGCCTGGGCGCGCGGCTGATCGACTGGGCCGTGCTCGGCTCGGCCGTGGGCGCCGTCGCGGCGCCGCTGTGGGACAAGTCCGTCGAGCACATCGACGCCAAGGTGGAGCGCGCCCGGCAGTCCGGCCAGACGGTGACGGTCTGGCTGCTCGACGGCACGACCGGCACGTACCTCGGCATCGTGCTGGCGGTCCTGCTCGTCGGCGGCGTGCTCTACGAGGCGCTGCCGACCGCGCTGTGGGGGCGCACGCTGGGCAAGAAGCTGTGCGGGGTGCGGGTGCTGGACATCGAGTCGCACGACAAGGCCGCGTTCGGCGCGGCGTTGCGGCGCTGGCTGGTCAACGCGGTTCTGGGCGTGCTGGGTATCGGCGTGCTGAACGTGTTGTGGTGCCTGTTCGACCGGCCGTGGCGGCAGTGCTGGCACGACAAGGCGGCGCATACGTTTGTGGCTTCCGCCAAGGGGTGAGCCAGTCGGTCATCTGCGGGTCGGCTGTGGCTGGTCGCGCAGTTCCCCGCGCCCCTTCGGGGCGCGCCGACGAGCTGACCGCGCCCCGAAGGGGCGCGGGGAACTGCGCGAGCAACCCCCACCGGCCCGCGCATGCAGCGGAGTGCCCGGGCGCCGCCCCCGAACGGCACAGTGGCGGATGCGGGAGTCGGAAGGCTGGGTTCTACTCGGGCCATGAGCACCGATCAGCCGAGGGATGACGACCCGTTCCAGAAGAGGCCGCCGGAGCCGCCCGGGGCCGGGCAGCCCCCGCCGTATCCGGGCGGGCCGGGCGGCGGGCCGCCGCCCGGCGGCCCCGGCAGCCCCTACGGCAACGCGTACGGCGCAGCCGACCCGCTGGCCGGGATGCCGCCGCTGGCGAACCGGTTCAAGCGGCTGGTCGCGCGCATCATCGACGGGCTGATCGTCAGCATCCCGGTCAGCGCGGTCTTCTCCGCGGCGACCCGGGGCTGGGACCCGTGGCGGGACAACGCCAAGTCCACCGGCCTGGGCATCCTCATCGCCGTCGTCTACTTCGTGTACGAGGGCCTGATGCTGACCTCGCGCGGTCAGACGGTCGGCAAGATGGCGATGAAGATCCGGGTCGGGCTGCTGGAGAACGGCGCCGTCCCGGCGGGCAAGGTCGGCTGGACGCGTTCGGCCGTCTACAACCTGCCGGAGATCGTGCCCTGTTGCGGCTTCCTGTTCTGGCTGGTCAACGTGCTGTGGTGCACGTGGGACCAGCCGTACCACCAGTGCATCCACGACAAGGCGGCGAAGACCGTCGTGGTGTCAACCGTGCAGTGACTGGCGGACCGTGGTGGGGGCCGCCGCAGTGCGCGTGGGCGTCCGCTGTCCGGGGACCCGGACAGCGGGCCGCGTATGCCTGCGGCGTGGTGGAGCCGCGACGGCGAAGGCGGCGAGCAGCCCGAGGGCCAGGGCCGTCAGGGCGATGACCGCGGCTCCGAACCCCGAGCGTGCCTGGGACAGCACCAGCATGACGAGGGTCGAGAAGACCACGGTGGCCGAGCCGTAAGCGATCTGTGCAGGAGTCGGACGCGGCATGGCGGTATCCGTCCTCAAGACATCGACAGGGACGACGAGTCGGCAGACAGGGGACAGCACTGAAGACTCTACGGTCCTGACTGCCCGAGGGGAACCAGCAGTAAGCGTGACCTTACCCATGGTGGCAGGATGCGGGGGGCGTGCGGATGCACTGGGGGCATCAATGAGGTGCCGATGCGCGCCCGTTGTGCGGCCGAGGCGGACACCGAGGAAAAGGGGATGCCTTGCCTCATCCTTTATCCGAAACTTAAAGTCCGCATAACGTACTGGGGTTGACGGCCTCAGTCAAGATCTGTCTTTTCTTGCGTCACTCCGGTCAAATACCTCCACAGTTCTTACTGGGGAGGACACTCACAAGTGAACAGCAGCCAACGGAGGGGCTTCAGAGCCGCCGCCGTGGCCACGGTGACCGCTGCACTCGGCGCGGCCACCCTGACCACGGGGACGGCCTGGGCCGCGAGCCCGACCGACTCGCCCTCGCCCGCCGCCGTCGAACGCCACGACCCCGCGCAGGTGCAGCGCGGCGCGGAGCACGACCTCAAGGGCCCGTACTCGAAGAAGCAGGCCGACCAGCGCAAGTCCGCGCTGGAGCAGATGATCTCCGGCGACGCCAAGGCCGAGAAGCGCGGCCCGTCCACGGTCGTCCAGCTCGGCAAGGGCAAGTACGTCGAGCTCGCCCGGCAGAAGACCGACAAGATCTTCACGATCCTCGTCGACTTCGGCGACAAGGTCGACGACACCACGACGTACGACCCGGACGGGCCCGACGGCCCCAAGCCGCCCGTCAAGAAGTACGGCGGCACGCCCGGGCCGGCCCACAACCGGATATCGAAGCCGGACCGTGCGAAGGACAACAGCACGGCCTGGCAGAAGGACTTCAACCGGCAGCACTACCAGGACCTTTACTTCTCGCACGACAAGAACAAGGAGTCCCTGGCCAAGTACTACGAGAAGCAGTCCTCGGGCCGCTACTCGGTCGACGGCGTCGTCAGCGACTGGGTGCGCGTGCCCTGGAACGAGGCCCGCTACGGCTCCAACTACTGCGGCAGCACCAACTGTTCCAACGCCTGGGACCTCGTGCGCGACGCGGTCGACCAGTGGGTGGCGGACCAGAAGGCCGCCGGCCGCAGCGACGCCGACATCAAGGCGACCCTGGCCCAGTACGACCAGTGGGACCGCAACGACTACAACCACAACGGCAACTTCAACGAGCCCGACGGCTACATCGACCACTTCCAGATCGTCCACGCCGGCGAGGACGAGTCCGCGGGCGGCGGCGCGCAGGGCAAGGACGCCATCTGGGCGCACCGCTGGTACGCGTACGGCTCCGACGCCGGCAAGTCCGGGCCGTCCTTCAACAAGGCGGGCGGCACCGAGATCGGCGACACCGGCTTCTGGGTCGGCGACTACACGATGCAGCCGGAGAACGGCGGGCTCGGCGTCTTCGCCCACGAGTACGGCCACGACCTGGGCCTGCCCGACGAGTACGACACCACCGGAACCGGTGAGTCCTCCGTCGCCTACTGGTCGCTGATGTCCGCCGGCTCCTGGCTCGGCAGCGGCAAGGACACCATCGGCGACCTGCCCGGCGACATGAGCGCCTGGGACAAACTCCAGCTCGGCTGGCTGAACTACGACAAGGCCAAGGCCGCGACGAAGTCGACGCACAAGCTGGGCGTGGCCGAGTACAACACCAAGGACAAGCAGGCCCTGGTGGTCGGCCTGCCGGCCAAGAAGGTCACCACCGATGTGGTGAAGCCCGCCGAGGGCTCCCGGCAGTGGTGGTCGGGCCAGGGCGACAACCTGAAGAACACCCTGACCCGCACCGTGGACCTCGCCGGCGCCGCCAAGGCGTCGCTCGACTTCTCCGGCTGGTGGGACATCGAGGAGAACTACGACTTCCTCTACGCCGAGGCCTCCACGGACGGCGGCGCGAACTGGACCCCGCTCGACGGCACCGCCGACGGCAAGGCGATCACCCGCGACGGCGGCAACCGACCGGCCCTGACCGGCACTTCGGGCGCGTACCCGAAGCTGGCCTTCCCGCTCGACGCGTACGCGGGCAAGAAGATCGATCTCCGCTTCCGCTACGTCACCGACGGCGGAACCTCCGGCAAGGGCTTCACGGCGGACGCCATCGCAGTGACTGCGGACGGCCGGACGGTCCTCTCGGACAACGCCGAGGGCGACGACAACGGCTGGACGGCCAAGGGCTTCTCGCGTATCGGCGCCTCCTTCACCAAGGAGTACCCGCAGTACTACATCGCCGAGAACCGCCAGTACGTCTCCTACGACCGGACGCTGAAGACCGGCCCGTACAACTTCGGCTGGAAGGACGGCAAGCCGGGCTGGGTGGAGCACTACCCGTACCAGAACGGCCTGTTGGTGTGGCTGTGGGACACCTCGCAGGCGGACAACAACGTCGGCGTCCACCCCGGCTCCGGCCGCATCCTGCCGGTCGACGCCCACCCCAAGGCCGAGAAGTGGGCGGACGGTTCGCTGATGCGCAACCGCTTCCAGGCCTATGACTCGACGTTCAGCCGGTTCCCCGCCGCGGGCTACACGGTGCACTCCAACGGCGTGGCCGCCAAGGTCAAGGGCAAGCCGGGCGTTCCGGTCTTCGACGACCACAAGAACACCTACTACGACCCGGCGAACCCCACCGGCGGGGTGCACCTGACCGACACCAACACCCGCATCCGGATCCAGGCGCAGGCGCCGGGCGGCTCCTGGATGCTCCTCCAGGTGGGCCCCTCGGCGAAGCAGCCTTCGGAGTGACCGCTCGGTAACCGGCCGCCGCCTCGCCCTCTGGCGGGCGGCGGCCATCGTGCCCATGATGCTCTCGTGATGGTCTTACCGGCGGAGAGGTGAGGCGGGCGATGGCAGGCGGAGGCTTCGCAAGACTCCCGGACAGCAGCGTGGTCGTGGCCCTGTCCCTGCCGGGCCCGCCCGGCGGCGGCGTGGAGCCGGGCGCGCGCGTACGCGTCCTGGTCCGCGCGGCCAACCGCGCACGCGCCCTGACGCGCCTGCGCAACCTGGGGCTGCGGGCGGTGTACCTGCGGGGCAATACGGAGCCGCCGACGCCGGACGAGATCACGGCGGTGCTGCATCACCCGGAGGGGATCGTCTGGCGCGCGGCGCCGGACGACGACACGGAGTCGTGGCATCCGATAGCCACGCTGCTGCGACGGGCGGGGTGAGGTCCTGGGGCTTCGCCCCCGGCCCCCTGGTCCGTCGGCTGCGGGTTCGCCGTGGCTGGTCGCGCAGTTCCCCGGGCCCGGGGCGCAGCCCCCCGTCACCCCACGATCGGCTTGCCGCTCAGCTCCACGCCCGCGTCCCGCATCTCCTCCAGTGCCCGCTGCGTCGTCTCGGGCGCCACCCCGGCCGTCAGGTCGAGCAGGACATGCGTGGCGAAGCCGCACCGCACCGCGTCCAGTGCCGTGGCCCGTATGCAGTGGTCGGTGGCGATGCCGACCACGTCCACCTCGGTCACCCCGCGCTCCCGCAGCCACCGCTCCAGCGGCTCCCCGTTCTCGTCCGTTCCCTCGAAGCCGCTGTACGCCGCCTCGTACGCACCCTTGTCGAAGACCGCCTCGATCGCCCCGGAGGTGATGACGGGCGCGAAGTTCGGGTGGAACCCGCTCCCCTCCGTGCCCGCCACGCAGTGCGCCGGCCAGGAGTGCTCGAAGTCCGGGTGCGCCGAGAAGTGCTCGCCGGGGTCCACGTGATGGTCACGCGTCGCGACGACGTGTTCGTACAGCCCGGCCGTCTCGGCCACGTGGTCCGTTATGGCCGCGGCAACGTCGGAGCCGCCGGTCACCGCGAGGCTGCCGCCCTCGCAGAAGTCGTTCTGCACGTCGACGATGATCAGTGCACGGTTCATGGTGCAGATCCTTTGGGGGAGGGCCGTCGGTCGAACGGTCGAACAACAGACCAGCTCGATGTGACCGAGGGTAGTGACTCACGTTGCGGTGTGCGAGGGGGGAACGGACGGCGCAAGGGAACAACGGGGGCTCACGCGCCCGCGGCGCCGCCCTGGCCGGGGTACTCGGTCGGCAGCACCGGTTCGCCGCGGGAGAGCTGCGTCGCCGACAGCGGCAGCCCGGCCCGGGCCCGGACGTGCCGCTCGCGGGCCGCGGCCAGCGGCTCCCGGGCGACGACCTCGCCCCGGCGCACCAGCTCCACCAGCAGCTGCCGGTCCGCGAGCTCCGCCGGGACCTCGCCCGTGCCGACGACCTCCGCCTCGGCCACCCCGTCCGCGTCCACCCGGCGCGCGGCCCACTTGCGGCCGCCGATGGAGGTCTTCCCGCCCATCGACTTCTTGGCCACGGGCCGCAGCGGGGCGTCCTCGCCGGGGGAGTCCGCGCGGGCGACCAGTTTGTAGACCATCGAGCACGTGGGGTGCCCGCTGCCGGTGACCAGCTGGGTGCCCACGCCGTACGCGTCCACCGGGGAGGCGGCCAGCGAGGCGATGGCGTACTCGTCCAGGTCGCTGGTCACAACGATCTTCGTGTCCCTGGCGCCCAGATCGTCGAGCTGCTGGCGCACCCGGTGGGCGAGCAGCAGCAGGTCCCCGGAGTCGATGCGCACCGCGCCCAGCTGCGGCCCCGCGACCTCGACGGCCATCTTCACGGCCTCGGTGACGTCGTAGGTGTCGACCAGCAGCGTCGTCGTGCCGCCGAGCGAGGCGACCTGGGCGGTGAAGGCGTCCCGCTCGTTGTCGTGCAGCAGGGTGAAGGCGTGGGCGCTGGTGCCGACGGTGGGGATGTTGTAGCGGAAGCCGGCCGCCAGGTCCGAGGTGGAGCTGAAGCCGCCCACGAAGGCGGCGCGCGCGGCGGCGACGGCGGCCAGCTCGTGGGTGCGCCGGGCGCCCATCTCGATCAGCGGGCGGTCCCCGGCGGCCACGGCCATCCGGGAGGCGGCCGCGGCGACCGCGGAGTCGTGGTTGAGGATCGAGAGGATCACCGTCTCCAGCAGCACGGCCTCGGCGAAGCTGCCCTCGACCCGCAGGACCGGCGAGCCCGGGAAGTAGATCTCGCCCTCGGGGTAGCCCCAGATGTCGCCGCTGAAGCGGTAGTCGGCCAGCCAGGCGAGCGTGGGCTCGTCGACGATCTGCTGGGCGGCGAGGAAGTCCAGCACGCCGCGGTCGAAGCGGAAGTTCTCGACGGCGTCCAGGACGCGGCCGATGCCGCCGACGACGCCGTAGCGGCGTCCGTGCGGCAGGCGGCGGGTGAAGACCTCGAAGACCGAGCGCCGGTCGGCGGTGCCGGCCCGGAGGGCCGCCTGCACCATCGTGAGCTCGTAGCGGTCGGTGAAGAGGGCCGTCGAGGGCACGTCCACCGGCAGCCTCAAGTCCGCAGCATTCATGGCGCAGATGCTACCCCCAATACTCGTCAGAGTGACGATTTCAGTGATCGAAAGCACGGCACCCGGCACGCCCCTCCGTACCGGGACCCCTTTGTGCATCGGCTGCCCGCGAGTGGCAGCATGGGAACCGTGAGTGTTGCACCGGTCGAGATCGAACGGCCCGAGACGGGCGAGTCCCCCTTTGCGGTGACCGAGCCAGATGTGCCCTGGGTGACCCTGGTCCACAACGACCCCGTCAACCTCATGAGTTATGTGACGTATGTCTTCCAGGCCTACTTCGGCTACTCCAAGGACAAGGCCCGCAAACTGATGCTCGACGTCCACCACAAGGGCCGTGCCACGGTCTCCAGCGGGAGCCGTGAGGAGATGGAGCGCGACGTGCAGGCGATGCACGGCTACGGGCTCTGGGCGACGCTGTCGCAGGACCGTTGATGGCGGGGCACTTCGAGCCGCTGCCCGGCGGCGGGGCCGCCGTGGCCCTGGACGAGGTCGAGGTCTCCATCCTGCGCAGCCTGGCCGTCCAGCTGCTGGAGCTGATCGGGCCGGGGGAGACCGAGGGCCCGGACGCCGCCGACCCGCTGGCCCGGCTCTTCGCCGAGGGCCCGAGCGAGCCGCCGTCCGACCCCGCGCTCGCCCGGCTCTTCCCCGACGCCTACGGCACCCCCGGCGCCGAGCAGGACCGGCAGGAGCGCGCGTACGCGTCCGAGTTCCGCCGCTACACCGAGAACGACCTGCGCGCCCGCAAGCGCGACGACGCCCTTGCGATGGTGCGCTCCCTCGACGGGCTGACCGTGGCAGGCGACCGCGGCGCGGTGCTGCGCCTGTCGCCGGAGGAGTGCGCGCGGTGGCTGGGCGCGCTCAACGATCTCCGTCTGACGATCGGGACCCGCCTGGAGGTCTCCGACGAGGACGACGGCGAGGCCCTGCTCCGGCTGCCGGACGAGGACCCGCGCAAGCCGATGGTGATGGCCTACCTGTGGCTCGGGGGGCTGCAGGAGACGCTCGTCGAGTCACTGGGCTGAGTCGTCGACGAGCCGGTGTTCGCTGGGGGCACCTCCCAGCGGTAGCTGGGGGAGGACACTCAAATCCGGATAACGATCGAATCACCGTGGCGATGGTTATTGCCTAAGGCTGTGACTTTTGCCCTGATTCCTGTGTGACGTGCGCCATACCGGCCCCACTGATGTCCTTGTTACACGTGATACATCTTGCCGACCTGCCTCCGTGACGCCACCCATGTCACGGCGGGAGCGCTGGCCGACCGACCGTCGGCACTCGCAGGACTCCATCCGGGGGGATCGGAACCCGATCCGGAGCAACCGGATCGGTATGGAGCGAAAGGCGCACCACCATGACCTCTGAGCAGGTCGCGTCCCGAACCGCAGTGCGGGACGAGAACGGAAGCGGAACGGAAGCTTCCGAGGGTTACCAGCGGGGACTGGGCAACCGGCAGATCCAGATGATCGCCATTGGTGGCGCCATCGGCACGGGATTGTTCCTCGGCGCGGGCAAGGCCATATCCAAGGCCGGTCCGAGCCTGATCCTGGGTTATGCGATCGCCGGCCTGGTCATCTTCTTCATCATGCGAGCGCTCGGCGAGCTGCTCATGTACCGCCCCGTGTCGGGCTCCTTCTCGGAGTACGCCCGCGAATTCCTCGGCCCCTTCTGGGGTTATGTGACGGGCTGGACGTACTGGCTGTTCTGGGTCGTCACCGGCATGACCGAGGTCACCGCCGCGGCCACCTACGTCCAGTACTGGGACAAGTCCATTCCGCAGTGGGTCTCGGCCCTCGGCTTCACCGTCGTCCTCTACTTCGCCAACCTGATCTCCGTGAAGCTCTTCGGCGAGCTGGAGTTCTGGTTCTCCATGGTCAAGGTCACCGCCATCATGGGCATGATCCTGATCGGCATCGGCGTCCTCACCCTGGGCTTCTCCAACGCCGGCAAGACGGCCTCCGTCAGCCACCTGTGGGCCGACGGCGGATTCTTCCCGCACGGCATCGGCGGCACGCTGATGACCCTGCACCTGGTGATGTTCGCGTTCATGGCCGTCGAACTGGTCGGCGTCACCGCCGGCGAGGCCAAGGACCCGAAGAAGACCCTGCCCCAGGCCATCAACACCGTGCCCTGGCGCATCGCGCTCTTCTACCTGGGTGCGCTCATCATCATCCTGTCCGTCGTCAGCTGGACCGCCTTCGAGCCGGGCGTCAGCCCGTTCGTCGAGGCCTTCCAGCGGATCGGCCTCCCGGCCGGTGCCGGAATCGTCAACTTCGTGGTGCTCACCGCGGCGCTGTCGTCCTGCAACTCCGGCATGTACTCCACCGGCCGCATGCTGCGCGACCTCTCGCTCAACGGCCAGGGGCCGAAGTTCTTCGGCCAGTTGAGCAAGAAGGGCCTGCCACTGCGCGGCACCACCATCTCCGCCGCGCTGATGCTCTTCGGCGTGTGGATCAACTACCAGTGGCCCGGCCAGGCGTTCGACTATGTCGTCTCCTTCGCCACCATCTCCGGTCTGTGGGCCTGGGTCATGATCCTCGCGTCCCACCTGCGCTACCGGAGGCTGGCCGACGCCGGCGTGCTGCCGCAGTCGGAGTTCAAGGCCCCGGGCGCCCCGTGGACCAGCATCTTCGGACTGCTCTTCATCGGCATGGTGTTCGTGCTGATGGGCCTCGACAAGGACGCCCGCATCTCGCTGTACTGCGCCCCGGTCTGGGCCGCGGTCATGTGGGTCTCGTACCTGGTGCTCAAGAAGCGCAACCCCGAGGCCTTCGCCCGCAAGCCGCACCCGACCCCGGTTCCGGAGGTCGAGGCGGCCGCCTGATCCGCTCGCTCCCCGCACGGGCCCGTCCGTACCTCCCCGGAGGTGCAGGCGGGCCCGTGCCTATTCTTGGCCGCATGCTGACCATCACCCAGGACCTACACGACCGGATCGTCGCCCACGCCCGCGCCGACCACCCCGACGAGGCGTGCGGCGTGGTCGCCGGCCCCGTCGGCAGCGGCCGGCCCGAGCGGTTCGTCCCGATGCTCAATGCGGCCCGCTCGCCCACCTTCTACGAGTTCGACTCGGGTGATCTCCTCAAGCTCTACCGGGAGATGGACGACCGCGACGAGGAGCCGGTGATCATCTACCACTCCCACACGGCCACCGAGGCCTACCCGTCCCGCACCGACATCTCCTACGCCAACGAGCCGGGCGCGCACTACGTCCTGGTCTCCACCGCGGACACCGACGGCTCCGGCCCCTTCCAGTTCCGCTCGTTCCGCATCGTGGGCGGCGAAGTCACCGAGGAAGAGGTCGAGATCGTCGCCGCCCACGGGAATGTGACCACGCAGTAAGACCGTTGTGTCCGGATGCCGGTACATGCTTCCGGCGGACGCACAGGGTGTCGATACGATCGCCCCACGTGCCCCACCCCAGCACTCCAGCACTCCGACAGGAGCACAGCAATGGCCATCGAGGTCCGTATCCCGACCATCCTCCGCACGTACACCGACGGCGCCAAGGCCGTCGAGGGCAGCGGCGCCACGCTCGACGAGCTGTTCAAGGACCTCGACAACCGGCACCCGGGCATCCGCGAGCGCCTGGTGGACGAGTCGGGCGCACTGCGCCGCTTCGTGAACGTCTACCTCAACGACGAGGACGTCCGCTTCCTGGACGGCCTGTCCACCGCGCTCGGCGACGGCGACAGCATCACCATCCTCCCGGCGGTCGCCGGCGGAATGGTCTGAGCGGCGCCCCATGCGCTACGAGAGCCCCCTGGCGGCCGTCGGCAACACCCCGCTCGTCGGGCTGCCCCGGCTGTCCCCCTCGGCGTCCGTGCGGATCTGGGCCAAGCTGGAGGACCGCAACCCCACCGGCTCCGTCAAGGACCGCCCCGCGCTGCACATGATCGAGCAGGCCGAGAAGGCCGGCCGGCTCGCCCCCGGCTGCACGATCCTGGAGCCCACCTCCGGCAACACCGGCATCTCCCTCGCCATGGCAGCCAAGCTCAAGGGCTACCGCATGGTGTGCGTGATGCCGGAGAACACCAGCGAGGAGCGGCGGCAGCTGCTCGCCATGTGGGGCGCCGAGATCATCCCCTCGCCCGCCGCCGGGGGCTCCAACACGGCCGTGCGCGTGGCCAAGGAGCTCGCGGAGCAGCACCCCGACTGGGTGATGCTCTATCAGTACGGCAACCCCGACAACGCCGGCGCCCACTACGCCACGACGGGCCCCGAAATCCTCGCCGACCTCCCGGAGATCACCCACTTCGTGGCCGGACTCGGCACCACGGGCACCCTCATGGGCGTCGGCCGCTACCTGCGCGAGCACGTCCCCGGCGTGCAGATCGTCGCCGCCGAACCGCGCTACGACGACCTGGTCTACGGGCTGCGCAACCTCGACGAGGGCTTCGTCCCGGAGCTCTACGACGCCTCCGTGCTCACCACGCGCTTCTCCGTCGGCTCCGAGGACGCGGTGCGCCGCACCCGCGAACTCCTCGCCGAGGAAGGCATCTTCGCGGGCGTCTCGACCGGTGCCGTGCTGCACGCCGCCCTCGGCGTCGCGCGCAAGGCCGTCCGGGCCGGGGAACGGGCGGACATCGTCTTCGTCGTGGCCGACGGCGGCTGGAAGTACCTCTCCACCGGCGTCTACACGGCGGCGACGACCGAGGAGGCGGTGGCCGCGCTGCACGGCCAGCTGTGGGCCTAGCGTCCGTTCCGGTCGGTAAAAAACAGAACTGTGCACGGGTGAACTGCTACTACCGATGTTGGCAGGCGGCTGACATCATCACGTAGGAGACGCACATGACCTGTCCCGCATGTGGATCTTCGGACACGAGGCAGCTCAACAATGGAAACTGGCAGTGCGGAAACTGCGGCGCAGTCACGGCTGGACCGGGCAGCGTGGGATGCGCTCGCCCCTGAGACGCGTGAACGGCTCGCGGCCTTCATGTCGCCCGAGGTGTTCACGGTGACGGCCGGCAGCAAGGAGTCGGCCGAGCGCTTCCAGCGCTTCATGGACACGCTGGACCGCGCCGAGCAGCACAAGCCCCTGTAGCCGCAGCCTTCTCCGCTCCCGTGGCCCCGCCCGCGCTCCCCCCTGTAGCGCGGGCGGGGCCTTCGGTGCACCGGGCGCCGTGCCGGACGGCCGTCCTGGTGATTCCAGCCACACCACCCCGCCGCCGAGGAGCGACCGCACCGCTCCCGCCTTACGCTCGACGCACCGCATGGCCCCCCGTCACCGGCCCACGGAGGTTCAGGCCCGCATGAAGCTCACCGTCGTCGGATGCTCGGGGTCGTTCCCGTCCACGGAATCGGCCTGTTCGAGCTACCTCGTGGAGGCCGACGGCTACCGGCTGCTGCTCGACATGGGCAATGGCGCCCTCGGCGAGCTCCAGCGCCACATCGGTCTCTACGACCTCGATGCCGTGCTTCTGTCACACCTTCACCCCGACCACTGCATCGACATGTGCGGCTACTTCGTCGCCCGCTACTACCGGCACGACGGCGGCCGCGCCCGGCCGATCCCCGTCCACGGCCCGCAGGGCACCGAGCGCCGGCTGGTCACGGCCTACGGCGACGTGCCCGACGAGGCCTGCATGAGCGAGGTCTTCGACTTCCGCACCCTGCGCCCCGGCACCTTCGCCCTCGGCCCCCTGACGGTCCGTACGGCCCTGGTCCGCCACCCCGTCGAGGCCTACGCCTTCCGGGTCGAGCACGACGGGGCGTCCCTGGTCTACTCCGGCGACACCGGCCCCTGCGCGGCCCTGGACGAACTCTCCGCAGACGCCGACCTGCTGCTGTGCGAGGCCTCTTTCACGCACGGCAAGGAGGACATCCCCGACCTCCACCTCACCGGCCTGGAGGCCGGCGAATGCGCGTCCCGCGCGGGCGTCGGCCGCCTGGTCCTCACCCACATCCCGCCGTGGACCGACCCGTTGGCCAACCTGCGCGACGCGCGGTCCGTCTACGCCGGGCCGGCGGAACTGGCGCAGGCGGGGGCGGTGTACGAGGTGTAGCACCGCGGACACGGGAAAGGCCCCGGAACCGCGAACGGTTCCGGGGCCTTTCCGACTCGCCGGGAGGCTTACGCCTTGGTGAGGTCCTCGACCTCCTCCTCGGGCTCGCGGCCCGGGGTGGGGAGGTTGAACTTGGTGATCGCGAAGCGGAAGACCACGTAGTAGATCACCGCGAAGACCAGGCCGATCGGGATGATCATCCACGGCTTGGTGGCCAGGTTCCAGTTCAGCGCGTAGTCGATGAAGCCGGCGGAGAAGGTGAAGCCGGCGTGCACGCCCAGCGCCCAGGTGACGGCCATCGAGACGGCGGTCAGCACCGCGTGCACCGCGTACAGCAGCGGCGCGATGAACATGAACGCGAACTCGATCGGCTCGGTGATGCCGGTGACGAACGAGGTCAGCGCGAGCGAGATCATCATGCCCAGGACGGCCTTGCGGCGCTCGGGGCGGGCGGAGTGCGCGATGGCGAGCGCGGCGGCCGGCAGGCCGAACATCATGATCGGGAAGAAGCCCGACATGAACTGTCCGGCGCTCGGGTCGCCGGCGAAGAAGCGGTTGATGTCGCCGTGCACGACCTTGCCCGCGGCGTCGGTGAAGTCACCGAGCTGGAACCAGGAGACGGTGTTGACGAACTGGTGCATGCCGATCGGGAGCAGACCGCGGTTGACCAGGCCGAACAGACCGGCGCCGACGGAGCCCAGGCCCGTCATCCACGTGCCGAAGTCGCTGATGGCGCTGCCGATCGGCTCCCAGACCAGGCCGAAGAAGACGCCGACGAGAGTGCCGACGAAGGCCATGAGGATCGGCACCAGGCGGCGGCCGTTGAAGAAGCCGAGCCAGTCCACCAGTTTGGTGCGGTGGTAGCGCTGCCACAGCACGGCGGAGAGGAGACCCATGATGATGCCGCCGAGGACACCGGGGTTGTTGTAGACGGCGGCCGTGTACTCGCCGTTCTTGACGAAGGCCTCGTGGACCGGGAACGCCTTCAGCACGTTGCTGTAGACCAGGAAGCCGACGAGGGCGGCCAGCGCGGTGGAGCCGTCGGCCTTCTTGGCGAAGCCGATCGCGACGCCGATGCAGAAGAGCATCGGCAGGTTGTCGAAGATCGCGCCGCCGGCGGTGGAGAAGACGTCGGCGACCTTGTCCCAGTGCAGGCCCTCCTTGCCGAAGACGTCCTTCTGGCCGAGGCGCAGCAGGATGCCGGCGGCGGGCAGCACGGCGATCGGCAGCTGCAGGCTGCGGCCGATCTTCTGCAGGCCCTGCAGGACGCCGGCGCCCCGCTTCTTGGCGGGGGCGGCCTTCTCGACGGGCTTCTCGGCGACCGTGGTCGCGGTGCCCGCCGAGGACTTCGCGGTCTCGGCCTGCTGAGCCGCCGCGGCGCCGCCGGCCTTCTTCTGGGCCGGTACCGGCCGCTTCTTCTTCTGCCCGGAGCTCATCGGATTCCTCCAAGTGAGGCGGGCGCTCGGGGGAAGGGGACGGCCCGCTTATGGTCTACACCACTTAGTGGTTTAGACCTGTTGTAACACGTGAAGCGGGCATAAAGGAATCCATGGTTCCAGGTGGCCTGAATCACACGCGCGGCACCCATCGAACCTAGTTGATCAGGAGCGGCGCAGGGTTACAACATCCTTACGCCGCGTTGAACTTACGGCTCCACCGCCGCGTCCTCGAAGCCCTCCGCGACCTCCTCCTCCGGCTCCCGCCCCGGCGTCGGGATGTCGAACCTCGTGATCGCGAACCGGAAGAGCGCGTAGTAGACGACCGCGAAGCACAGGCCGATCGGGATGATCAGCCAAGGCCGGGTCGCCAGGCTCCAGTTGATCACGTAGTCGATCAGGCCCGCCGAGAAGCTGAAGCCGTCGTGCACGCCCAGTTCCCAGGTGACCGCCATCGAGACGCCGGTGAGCAGGGCGTGGGCCACGTACAGCAGCGGGGCGATGAAGAGGAAGGAGTACTCGATGGGCTCGGTGATGCCCGTGACGAGCGAGGTCAGGCCCACCGAGAGCATCATGCCGCTCACCGCCTTGCGGTGGGCGGGCCGGGCGCAGTGTGCGATGGCCAGGGCCGCCGCCGGCAACGCGAACATCATGATCGGGAAGAAGCCCGAGGTGAACTGGCCCGCGTGCGGGTCGCCCGCCAGGAAGCGGTTGATGTCGCCGTGCACCACCGTGCCGTCCGGCTTGGTGTAGTCGCCGAACTGGAACCACACGAAGACGTTCAGGAACTGGTGCAGGCCGATCACCAGCAGGGCGCGGTTGGCCACGCCGAAGATGCCGGAGCCGAGGGAGCTCAGGTCCACCAGCCACTTGCTGAAGCTCGTCAGGCCGCGCCCCACCGGCGGCCAGATCCACAGGCACAGCGCCGCGAAGGCGATCGCCACGAAGGCCATGATGATCGGCACCAGCCGGCGCCCGTTGAAGAAGCCCAGCCAGTCCACCAGCCGCACCCGGTGATAGCGCTCCCAGAGCTTGGCCGTCATGTAGCCCATCACGATGCCGCCGAAGACGCCCGGGTTCTGGTACGCGGCCGTGCCCGCCGTGCCGTCCGGGGCGATGCACACCCCGCTGAGCAGCCCCAGCCCCGTGAAGCGGTGACCGCTCGGGCAGTTCTGCGGGAACTGGTGCAGCACCGCGTAGTAGACGAGGAAGCCCGCCACCGCCGCCAGGGCCGTCGAGCCGTCCGACTTCTTCGCCATGCCGATCGCCACACCCACCGCGAACAGCAGCGGCAGCCCCAGCGAGGAGTCCAGCAGCGCCCCGCCCGCGCCCGCCATCACCTTGGCGACGTCCGTCCAGCCCAGCCCGTCCTTGCCGAACACGTCCGGCTGCCCGAGCCGGTTGAGGATGCCGGCGGCGGGCAGCACGGCGATGGGCAGCTGCAGGCTGCGGCCCATCTTCTGCAGGCCCTGGAAGACGGAGTGCAGGTGCTGCTTGGCCGGCCCGGGGGCCGCCGCGGCTTCCGAGGTCATCTGCATCCTCCCGGCTGGCATACTGGTGTAGACCACTCGGCCGGCACCTGCGCGACGGCCTTCCGGAACGCACTGCCGGGTGGTGGCCATCTTTCGTCAGATGACGGACGAACGCCCGCGTAACTGGGCTGAACGTGGGTTACCGTGTGAAAGCCGACCGGCGACAGCGCCCGGGTCCGGCCGAGACAACCAGGAGTGCACATGGCCAGCAAGGCTGAGAAGATCGTCGCCGGTCTCGGCGGGATCGACAACATCGAAGAGGTCGAGGGCTGCATCACCCGCCTCCGCACCGAGGTCGCGGACGCCTCCCTCGTCGACGAGGCCGCCCTCAAGGCCGCCGGCGCCCACGGCGTCGTCAAGATGGGCACCGCCATCCAGGTCGTCATCGGCACCGACGCGGACCCCATCGCCGCCGAGATCGAGGACATGATCTGAGCCGCTGAGCTCCTCCGCGCAGGGCCCCGCACCGGAACGGGGCCCTTCGTGTTGCGGATAGGCTCGTCCCCATGTCTCGCATCGACGGCCGCACCCCCGACCAGCTCCGCCCCGTGACCATCCAGCGCGGCTGGAGCAAGCACGCCGAGGGCTCCGTCCTCGTCTCCTTCGGTGACACCAAGGTGTTCTGCACCGCCTCCGTCACCGAGGGCGTCCCCCGCTGGCGCAAGGGCAGCGGCGAAGGGTGGGTCACCGCCGAGTACTCGATGCTGCCCCGCTCCACCAACACCCGCGGCGACCGCGAGTCCGTCCGCGGCAAGATCGGCGGCCGCACCCACGAGATCTCCCGCCTCATCGGCCGCTCGCTGCGCGCCGTCATCGACTACAAGGCCCTCGGCGAGAACACCATCGTCCTCGACTGCGACGTCCTGCAGGCCGACGGCGGCACCCGCACCGCCGCCATCACCGGCGCCTACGTGGCCCTGGCCGACGCCGTCGCCTGGGCCCAGCAGAAGAAGCTCGTCAAGCACGGCCGCCACCCCCTGACCGGCACCGTCTCCGCCGTCAGCGTCGGCATCGTCGACGGCGTCCCGCTCCTCGACCTCTGCTACGAGGAGGACGTGCGCGCCGAGACCGACATGAACGTCGTCTGCACCGGCGACGGCCGCTTCGTCGAGGTCCAGGGCACCGCCGAGGCCCAGCCCTTCGCCCGCGAGGAGCTGAACGCCCTCCTCGACCTGGCCGTCGCCGGCTGCGCCGACCTGGACAAGGCCCAGCGCGAGGCCCTCGCCCGCACCCTCTGAGACCCGGGAGAAGCAAGAACCGTGCAGCGCCTGATCCTGGCCACCCGCAACGCCAACAAGGTCACCGAGCTCCGCGCGATCCTCGCCGGGGCCGGCCTCGACGTCGAACTCGTCGGCGCCGACGCCTACCCCGAGGTGCCCGACGTCAAGGAGACCGGCGTCACCTTCGCCGAGAACGCCCTCCTCAAGGCCCACGCCCTGGCCCGGGCCACCGGCCACCCCGCGGTCGCCGACGACTCCGGCCTCTGCGTCGACGTCCTGAACGGCGCCCCCGGCATCTTCTCCGCCCGCTGGGCGGGCCGCCACGGCGACGACAAGGCCAACCTCGACCTCCTGCTGGCCCAGCTCGCCGACATCGCCGACGAGCACCGCGGCGCCCACTTCGCCTGCGCGGCCGCGCTGGCCCTCCCCGACGGCACCGAGCGCGTCGTCGAGGGCCGCCTCCGCGGCACCCTCCGCCACGCCCCGGCCGGCTCGGGCGGCTTCGGCTACGACCCGATCCTCCAGCCGCTCGGGGAGACGCGCACCTGCGCCGAGTTGACGGCGGACGAGAAGAACGCGATCAGCCACCGCGGCGAGGCCTTCCGGGGGCTGGTGCCGGTGGTGCGGGAACTGCTGGGCTGACGGTGCGAAAAGGGTGTGGCACCTACCGGTGCCACACCCTTGCCGTGGGGCCGACGAGACTCGAACTCGCACTGGCCACTACCTAAAAGTGGTGCCTCCTGCCAATTGGGCTACGGCCCCGGGCACAGACTACTGGGCCCGCTCGCGGAAGTGCCAGGCGCCTTCTTCCGATGCCTGCCGCCTCGGCACCAGGTGACTGTGACGGCGTGGCAGTTGGGACACAGCAGCCGGAGGTTCTCCCGGCGGTCGTCGGACCAGTCGCCGTTGATGTGATCGACTTCGAGCGTCATGGGCTTGCCGCGCCAGAAGGGCCCGGTCCCGCAGCCTGCGCACTCGTCCGGAACGCCGGTCTCGCGCAGGGCTCGACGGAGCATGTGGGCACGCGTGCGGTGTTTTCCGGAGCGCTTCACCAGCACTTCCCCGGGAGCCTTCCTCGGTGTCGTACCGGGCTTGCCTCGCTGGTGAGCCCGTCCCAGGAAGTGGGCCGCCGTAAGACCGTCGTCCGCAATCCACTGGCGCAGCAGGGCACGCTGGCATCCGTTGTCCGGCTGGCCGAGTCGTCGGAGAGCCTGCGCGATGGAGCTGGACTCGTTCACGACCTGGCGGAGTATGTCCGGGGATGGCCGCGGGCCGTTCTTCCGGTACTTGCGGCGGAAGTGCGAGATGTCGATCCCGAAGTGGGCAAAGCGCCCGTACAAGTACTGGGAGAGCTTGTCGTAGGGCCGGACTTCCAGGAAGGTGATGACCTCGTCCATGTCGAAACACTGCTGGGCCGCTTCTGCCAGGCGTTCCCTGGTGTACTGATTGCGACTGGTCATCGGCAGCTGTCCCCGGCCTGCGGTGGTCGGGGAGCAGCCGTCCGACGAGTCCTGTCGCGGCCGCGGTAGGTATCGGTGGTCGCATGGCAGTTGGGGCAGAGGAGTCGCAGATTGGCGATGCGGTTGTTGCGCCAGTCTCCGTCGATGTGGTCCACCTCAAGCGGCAACGGGTACCCCTGCCACATGGGCTCCATCGCGCAGAGTGCACAACAGTCGGCGACGCCGGATGCGAGCATCGCCTGCCTGAGTCGGGAGTTCTGCTCACGACGGCCCCCGGGGGAGGTCTGTTCGGCAAGGAGCTCTACGGACGTGCGTTTCTTCCGACGTGTTTCCGGCCCGGCAGTGTCGAAGTGCGACGTGTCGATGCCGAGCGCACGGATGCGACGGCCGATATGGGTGTGTTGACCGCCTACCACGTCGATGCCAAGGTGCCGCAGGGTGTCGCACATATTGGACGAGGCCGCCACAGCGGCTTCGAGGATCTCTCTGGTCCAGCGTGTGCCTTCCGGTTCGAAGTGGGACGTTTCGATCCCCATCTTCTTCATGCGTCCCCGGAGGTAGTCCCGCGACGAGCTTTTCGGGTCGACCCCGAGCCTGCTCAACGCCTCCGACAGCGTCTGTGAGGACGCCGCTGCGGCTGCTAGCCGCTCCCTGGTGTACGGGCTGACCGACATGATTCCCCTCCCCCTCGCACACACCAACGATCGCACTCCCGATCGGTTACGCCCCCCCGCACCCCGCGCATTCACAGGAACCTGATATGCGCGAAGGGAACGCACGGCCCCATTTCTCCGTCCCTCAAAGCGGGAACGGGGACAGCCCGTCGAGACGAACGCCCGCCCCTACGCGAGGAAGAGAGCCGATGACCGACCGTGCCGCGCGCCGTTGGACCAGCACGCGCAGCGTGCTGGCGCTCGTTCTGGGCGTGGTCGTGCTCGGGGCCGGCGGGGTGTGGCTGGCGTGTGCCACCGACCGCGGGAGCGTGATGGGCGAGGCGCCCCGCACGGCCGCGGCGCAGCGGGCGTTCAGCACGCAGGAGGTGCAGGTGGAGGTCGACGAGTCGGCCGCCGGCGAGCTGCCGGGGGTGCGGGACTGCGGCGGCGGGACACCGGTGCTGGAGCCGAAGATCATCACCCTGGACTGCGCGAGCTCCGGCCAGGTCGCCAGCGACATCACCTGGGACGAGTACGGCCCGACCCAGGCGACCGGCAGCGGTGTGGTGCAGGTGTCGAGCGGGGCGGGCGGGGCCGCGCGGACGTCGTTCCCGGCGTCGCTGCGGCTGACCGGGCCCAAGCGGGTGGACGGGACGATGGCGTTCACGGCGCTCGAGGTCACGTACAAGGGCGCCACCCCGACCGGTGAGACGCACAAGGTGTTCACGATCGCGTGATGGGTATTCGTGGACGGATCGCGCTGGCGATCTCCTTCGTCACCGCACTGGCAGTCGTGGTGCTGGGCGTCACCGTGCACCACATCTCCGGCCTGGAGCGCGACAAGCAGGCCCGGGAGTACCAGGACGGGCTGCTGAGTTCGGCGCTGCAGGTCTACCAGCGGGACGGAACGCTGGTGCTCGGCGCGCAGTTGGACGACTCGCGGGTGCCGGCGCGGCTCGCACAGGCGGTGGCCCGCGGCAAGCCGAAGACGTACATCAGCGGCGGCGGCGACCCGCGGGTGTGGGCCGCGACGGGCGTCGGCGACGGCAAGGTGCTGTCGGTCTCGGCCTCGTACCCGGCCCGGGACCCGCTGCAGCGGTCGCTGGACCAGACCCTGATCGTGGCCGGCGCGGTGACGGTGGCGCTGATGGCCGTGGTCGCGCTGTTCGTGGCGCAGAGCCTCTCGCGCCGGCTGCGGCTGAGCGCCGCCGCCGCGCGGCGGATCGCGGCGGGCGAGTCGCAGGACGCGGACGCGCTGCTGACCGGCGGCCGGGACGAGGTCGCGGAACTGGGCCGCTCGGTGCACCACATGGCGACGTCCCTGGCGGCGCGGGTGGAGGCCGAGCGCGGGTTCACGGCGGACGTGGCGCACGAGCTGCGCACCCCGGTGGCCGGGCTGGTGGCCTCGGCCGAACTGCTGCCGCACCCGCGGGCGGTGGAGATGGTGCGCGAGCGTGCGCAGACGATGCGGGCGCTGGTGGAGGACCTGCTGGAGGTCTCCCGGCTGGACGCCGGCGCGGAGAGCGCCCAGCTGGACGCGGTGGAGCTGCCGTCGCTGGTGCGCGGGATCGTCAAGCGGGCGCAGGGACAGCGCGGGGTGGCCGACGTGGCCGTCGAGGTGATCGGCGAGGGCCGGATCGTCATGACCGACTCCCGCCGGGTGGAGCGGATCCTCGTCAACATCCTCGCCAACGCGGCCAAGCACGGCCGCCCGCCGATCGAGGTGACGGTGCAGGGCACCCGCATCGAGGTGCGCGACCACGGCGACGGCTTCCCGCCGGGCCTGGTCGACCGGGGGCCGCGCCGCTTCCGCACGGCGGCGCCCGAGCGCGGCACGGGCCACGGCCTGGGCCTGACGATCGCGGTGGGCCAGGCGGCGGTGCTGGGGGCCCGGCTCACGTTCGGCGCCGCCGAGGGCGGCGGCGCGCTGGCCGTCCTCGACCTGCCGGAGGCCGAGGACGTGCCGGAGGAGGACCGTCCGGTCCTCCGGGGCGCGGACAGCAGCGCGGGCGCCGCGGCCCCTACAGCCCCAGGTCCTTGATGATCTTGGCGACGTGGCCGGTGGCCTTGACGTTGTAGAGGGCGCGCTCGACCTTGCCCTCCTCGTCGACGATCACGGTCGAGCGGATGACCCCGGTGACCGTCTTGCCGTACAGCTTCTTCTCGCCGAACGCGCCGTACGCCTCCAGGACCTTCTTCTCCGGGTCGCCGACCAGCGTGACCTTCAGGTCCTCCTTCTCGCGGAACTTCGCGAGCTTCTCGGGCTTGTCGGGCGAGACGCCGATGACGTCGTAGCCGTGGCCGGCCAGGAACTCCAGGTTGTCGGTGAAGTCGCAGGCCTGCTTGGTGCAGCCCGGGGTGAGGGCGGCCGGGTAGAAGTAGACGATGACCTTGCGGCCCTTGCGGTCGGCGAGCGAGACCTCCCGGCCGTCCGCGTCGGGCAGGGTGAAGGCCGGGGCGGTGTCGCCGGGCTGAAGTCGCTCGCTCATGGCTGGCTCTCCTGGGAGTGTGCGGGGGCTGACGGTCCCGAGACTAGCCAGCTCCCCGATCGGGGGTGCCGCGGGGCACGGGGCCGGGGGAGCTGACAGACTGGTCATCAGCATTCATCACTGACGGAGACGGAGGCAGCCCGGTGCCGGACGCCAGGACCCCTGCGCAGATCGAGGCGGACATCGTCCGCAGGCGGGAAGAGCTCGCCGTGACGCTCGACGAGATCGGGGTGCGGATGCACCCGGGCACGATCATCGGGGACGCCAGGGCCAAGGTCGCCTCCAAGGTGGACCAGACCGCGGGCCGCGCCTACGTGACGGCGAACCGCCTGGTCTCCGAGGTGCGCTCGCGGTTCGTGACCGAGGAGGGCGTGCCGCGCCTGGAGCGGATCGTTCCGGCGGCGATGCTGGCCGTGGGCGTGGTGGGGCTGCTGGCGATGTCCTCGCGGCGCCGCAAGGACTGAAGCCCGGGAATTCCCGGGCCTGAGGCCTTCGCACCCCGCAGGGACAGGTACGGTCTTCGCGTGAGTACGAATACCACCCACGACAAGCTGCCCATCCGGATGCTCCACGACCGCGTGCTGGTCAGGACGGACATCCCCGAGGGCGAGCGCCGGTCCACCGGCGGCATCGTCATTCCGGCGACGGCGGCGGTGGGCCGCCGCCTGGCCTGGGCCGAGGTCGTCGCGGTCGGACAGAGCGTGCGCACGGTGGAGCCGGGTGACCGGGTGCTCTACGACCCGGAGGACCGCGCCGAGGTCGAGGTGCGCGGTGTCGCCTACGTCCTGATGCGCGAGCGTGATCTGCACGCGGTGGCCGCGGAGCGGCTGGAGGGCTCGGAGGACTCCACCGGCCTGTACCTGTAGCCTGGACGGCATCCACCCGACGAGACGCGCCGTACCGGGTCAGGACAAGACGACGCACCCCTGGAAACAGTTTTCCGATGGAGGTGCCTCGTCATGGCATGGGTTCTGCTCGTCGTCGCCGGTCTGCTCGAGGTCGGCTGGGCGATCGGTATGAAGTACACCGAAGGCTTCACACGGCTGTGGCCGAGCGTCTTCACGGTGGTCGGCATCGCGGCCAGCATGCTGCTGCTGGCCCAGGCGGCCCGCTCCCTCCCCATCGGCACGGCCTACGGCGTCTGGGTCGGCATCGGCGCGACGGGGGCCGCCGTACTCGGCATGGCGGTGCTGGGCGAGCCGGTGAGCGTGGGGAGGGTGTTCTTCATCGTGCTGCTGCTGGTGGCCATCGTCGGCTTGAAGGCGACGTCGGGGCACTGAGGCCCGCGCCCCGAAGGGGCGCGGGGAACTGCGCGACCAGCCACGACGAGCCCGCAGTCGACGCACAGCACTTCGTGGAGCCCCCTCAGTACTCGTACCCCAGCAGGTCACGGTCCCGGCCGTGCCCCTCCCTGCCCTCGTTCGGGCCGCCGAAGGGCGGGAAGTTCGGCGGGGTCGGCGGGCCCGGCGGCGTGAACGGCGGCGGGCCCGTGGGCGGCCCCGTCGGGGGACCGGGGACCGACGGGCGGCCCGTCGGCGGGCCGGGCGGCGTGGAGGGGGAGGGCGGTGCACTGGACGTCGACGGCGATGCCGACGACGGACTCGGCTCCAGCGTCGGCTTCCCCGCCCCGCTCTCCAGCGACAGGTTGAAGTCCGTCGCCGGCGTCCCCTCCAGCGCGGTGCCGGTGTACGACGCCCAGATCTGCGCGGGGTAGCCCCCGCCGTTGATGCGGGCCAGCCCGGTCGCCCCGTACAGCGGCTTCTGGTCGGCGGTGTCGGGGTCCTGGCCCATGACGGCGACCACGGTCGCCAGATCCGGCGTGTAGCCCGCGAACCAGGCCGCCTTGTCGTCCTCCGCCGTACCCGTCTTGCCGGCCGCGGGCCGCCCCGCGGCCTGGGCGGCCTTGCCGGTGCCGGTCGGGCTCTCGACGACGCTCTGCAGGATGGCCGTCGTGGTGTCGGCTGCCTCGCGCGAGACGGCCCGCCGGGTGTCGCTGCGGTCCGGCAGCGTGACGTCCTCGGCGGACTTGGAGACCTTGTCGACGAGCGTGTAGGGGCCGTGCTTGCCGTGGTTGGCGAGGGTCGCGTACGCCTGGGTCATGTCCAGGACGCTGGCGGTGGCGGGGCCGAGGGCGATGGAGGGGTTCGCGTTCAGGTCGGGGGTCTTGGCCGGGAGACCGAGCGCGATGGCCGTGTCCCGCACCTTGCCCGGCCCGACGTCCTCCGCCATCTGCGCGTACACCGCGTTGACCGACCAGTCGGTGGCCTGGGTGACGGTGATCGGCCCGTAGGACTTGTCGTCCTCGTTGGAAGGCGCATAGCCGACGGGCCCGTTGGGGCCCTGCACCGGGCGCTTGTTGGTGCCGTCGTAGACCGTGTTCGGGGTGATCGTGCGGCCCTGCTGCGTGCCGGCGCCGTTGTCGACGGCGGAGGTGAAGACGAACGGCTTGAAGGTGGAGCCCACCTGGTAGTCGCGGCGCGTGGCGTTGTTGACGTACTGCTTGGTGTAGTCGATGCCGCCGTAAAGGGCCACGACGCGGCCGGTCTTGGGGTCGATGGAGGCGCCCCCGGCGCGCACGTACGTGTCGACCTTGCGGTTCTCGTCGAGCTGGTTCATCAGCTCCTCGCGCACGGCCGTGACGAACGCGTCCTGCTTCTTGCGGTCGATGGTGGTGGTGATGCGGTAGCCCCCGGCGGCCAGCGTCTGCTCGTCGACGATCTTGTTGGTGGTGAGGTAGTCCTTGACCGCCTCCACCAGATAGCCGCGCTGGCCCGACATCCCCAGCCGCGGGCGGGACTTGCCGGGCACCGGGAACTTCATCCCGGCCCGCTCGGCCGGCGTGATCCACCCCTTCTTCACCATGCCGTCGAGGACGTAGTTCCAGCGGGCCGTGGCACGCGGCTTGTTCTCGGGGTGGGCGCCCACGTCGTAGGCGCTGGGCGCATTGAGGAGGGTGGCCAGATAGGCGCCCTCCGCCGTGTTCAGCTTGTCCGAATCCTTGTTGTAGTAGGCCTGCGAAGCGGCCTGGATGCCATAGGCGTTGCGGCCGAAATAGCTGGTGTTGAGGTAGCCCTCCAGGATGTCGTTCTTCGACTCCTCACGGTCCAGCTTGATGGCGATGAAGAATTCCTTCACCTTGCGGCTGATGGTCTGTTCCTGGCCCAGGTAATAGTTCTTGACGTATTGCTGGGTGATCGTGGAACCGGACTGCTTGCCCTTGCCGGTGACGGTGTTCCAGGCGGCGCGCACCATGGCCTCGGGATTGACGGCCGACTCGGAGTAGAAGTCCCGGTCCTCGGCGGCCAGTACGGCGTGCTGCACGTTCTTGGGGACCTTGCTCAGCGGCACGCTCTCGCGGTTCACCTCGCCGTCGCGGGCGAGCTGGCTGCCGTCGGAGTAGAGGAAGACGTTGCTCTCGGCGACCGCGGCCTTGTTGGCCGGCGGGATGTCGACGAGCATGTAACCCGCGATCAGGGCGCCCGCGATGAGCAGGACGACCAGCAGGAAGCCGCCGAGGATCAGGCGCCAGGTGGGCAGCAGTCGCCGCCATCCGGTGCGCCGGGGGCGGCCGGTCGGTGTGCCGGGCGAGGCGCTGCGGGGCGCCCAGCCCTTCGGCGGCGCGCCGTTCCCACCGCCGGGACGTCGGTGTGCGTGCTCGTCGCTCATGTCTCCTGGGACTCCTCGGCCGCCGCCGGGGTTGTGCGGCCACGGCGAACACTGTCGCATCCTGCGTTCCGGCGCAGCGGCATAGCGCACCGATGGCGGCGCGGTAAGGGCCGTTCAGTTCAGGCCGACCACTCCCAGGGGTGAAAATGCGTGGCCCCGGGGCCGGGCGTGCGACTAGGCTCCTGCGTTTCGTCCGGTATGAGTTCAACGACGCAGGGGGTCCGGGGATGCGGCTTTATGCGGTGGTCGCGTTCAGCGGGTTCCGCCGCTACGCGACCTACCGGGTCGCCACCGCCGCCGGGGTCTTCACCAACACGGTCTTCGGTTTCATCGTCGCGTACACCTACATCGCCCTGTGGAACGCCCGTCCCCACCTGGGAGGTTACGACCGTGGGCAGGCGCTGGTGTTCGTATGGATCAGCCAGGGCCTGCTGGCTGCAACGGCGTTGATGGGCGGGGGCTTCGAGGACGAGCTGCAGGAGCGGATCCGCTCCGGCGACGTGGCCGTCGACCTGTACCGCCCGGCCGACCTGCAGCTGTGGTGGCTGGCCAACGACCTGGGCCGGGCGGGCTTCCAGCTGCTGGGGCGCGGCGTGGTGCCGCCGGCGGTGGGGGCGCTGGCGTTCGAACTCGCCCTGCCCGCCGACCCGCTGACGTGGCTGGCCTTCCTGCTGTCGGTGGTGCTCGGCCTGGTGGTGGGCTTCGCGATCCGTTACATCATGGGGCTGGCGGCCTTCTGGCTGCTGGACGGGACCGGGCTGACGCTGCTGAGCTCCCTGCTGGGCGTCTTCTTCTCCGGGATGCTGCTGCCGCTGAACGTCTTTCCGGGCGCGCTCGGCGAGGCGGCGCGGATGCTGCCGTGGTCGGCGCTGCTCCAGGTGCCGGCCGACGTGCTGCTCGGCAGGCGCCACGGGGCCGGGCTGGCCGGGGCGTTGGCGTTCCAGGCGGGGTGGGCGGTGGCGCTGATTGCGCTGGGGCGGGTGGTACAGGCGGTGGCCACACGGAAGGTCGTGGTGCAGGGTGGCTGAGGGGATCGAGGGGATAAGGGCCTATGGCCTGATCGTCGGCATGTGGGTGCGTTCGACGATGACGTACCGCGCGTCGTTCCTGATGATGACGGCCGGCAACTTCGTGCTCACTGCACTGGACTTCGCCACGATTCTCATCATGTTCTCCCACATCCACGTGCTGGGCGGCTTCACCCTGCCCGAAGTGGCCTTCCTCTACGGCACGACGAGCACCTCGTTCGGGCTGGCGGACCTGCTGCTCGGCAACATGGACAAGGTGGGCCGCCGGGTGCGCGACGGCACGCTCGACACCCTGCTCGTCCGGCCCGTCCCGGTCCTCGCGCAGGTCGCCGCGGACCGCTTCGCCCTGCGCAGGCTGGGGCGGGTCACCCAGGGGGTGCTGCTGCTCGGCTGGTCGCTGGTGCGGCTGGACATCGACTGGACGCCCGTGCGGCTGCTGCTCGTTCCGCTGATGCTGGTGAGCGGGGCGGTGATCTTCGGGTCGGTGTTCGTGGCCGGTGCGGCCTTCCAGTTCAAGGCCAATGACGCCGCCGAGGTGCAGAACGCCTTCACCTACGGCGGTACGACGCTGCTGCAGTACCCGCCCACGCTGTTCGGTACGGACCTGGTGCGGGGCGTCACGTTCGTCGTACCGATCGCCTTCGTCAACTGGGTGCCCGCGCTGCGGGTGCTGGGCCGGGAGAACCCGCTGGGCCTGCCGCACTGGGTGGACTTCGCGTCGCCCCTGGTGGCGGCGGTGTGCGCGGCACTGGCGGGGCTGGCATGGCGGGCGGGGCTGCGGAGCTATCGGAGCACGGGGAGCTGACGGGGAGTTGAGCGTGGACGGATTCATCGAACTCGACAACGTCGAGAAGGTCTTCGACGTCCGGAGACGCACGGGACTGCTGCGCCGCGAGCGCCGCCAGGTGCGTGCGGTGGACGGCATCAGCTTCTCCGTGCCGCGCGGCGAAATGGTCGGCTACATCGGCCCGAACGGGGCGGGCAAGTCCACCACCATCAAGATGCTGACCGGCATCCTCACCCCGAGCGGCGGTCGGCTGCGCGTCGCGGGCGTCGATCCCTCCCGCGACCGGACGCGGCTGGCGCGCCGCATCGGCGTGGTCTTCGGGCAGCGCACCACGCTGTGGTGGGACCTGCCGCTGCGCGACTCGTACGGGCTCGTGCGCCGCATGTACCGCATCCCCGACGCCCGTTACCGCGCCAACCTCGAACGCTGTGTCGAGCTGCTCGACCTCGGGAAGCTGCTGGAGGTGCCCGTCCGGCAGCTCTCCCTCGGCCAGCGGATGCGCGGCGACATCGCCGCGGCCCTGCTGCACGACCCCGACGTGCTCTACCTCGACGAGCCCACCATCGGCCTGGACGTGATCAGCAAGGCCAAGGTGCGCGAGTTCCTGCGCGAGGTGAATGCCGCGCAGGGAACGACCGTTCTGCTCACGACACATGACCTGACCGACATCGAGCAGCTGTGCCGCCGGGTGATGGTCATCGACCACGGCCGGCTGGTCCACGACGGCGACCTGGACGGGCTGCACGCGGTGGGGGAGAGCGAGCGGACGCTGGTGATCGACCTGGAGCGGGAGCTTCCGCCCGTCACCGGCATCCCCGGGGTACGGGTCGTGAGGACCGAAGGCCCGCGCCAGTGGCTGGCGTTCGCGGCCACCCGGAGCGCGGCGCCGCTGGTGGCCGCGGTGGCGGAGCGGTATCCGCTGGTGGACCTGTCGGTCCGGGAGCCGGACATCGAGGACGTCATTGCGCGGATGTACGCGCGGCAGCCGCTGGGGTAGGGCCTGCCGTGCCCCGAAGGGGCGCGGGGCTGTTACATGATGCGGCTCCGCCGCGTGGGCGCGACCAGCCACGACGAGCCCGCAGCCGACGCACTGCACTTCCAGCGGTCCGCTCAGGGCCGCGTCAGCGGCGACAGCCACCCCGTCAGCGCCCCCGTGTCCACGGCCTGCGCCATGGCGCGGTAGCCCGCGTCGTTCGGGTGCAGGCGGTCCCCGCAGTCGTACGCCGCCAGCAGCCGTTGCGGGTTCGCCGGATCCCGCAGGGCGACGTCGAAGTCCACGACGCCGTCGAACACCCCGCCCGCCCGCACCGCCGCGTTGACCCCCTGCCGCACCCGCTCCTGCTCGGACCCGGCGCTCCCGTGCCCGCCGAAGGGGCTCAGCGTCGAGCCGATCACCCGCAGTCCGCGCACGTGCGCCCGCCGCACCAGCTCCCGCAGCCCGGCGACGATCCGCCCCGGATCGAGCTGCTGCGGCGACCGCAGGATGTCGTTGATGCCGAGCTCGACGACGACCGCGCGCACGCCCGTCCGCGCGAGGACATCGCGGTCGAACCGGTCGAGCGCACTGGGGTTGTCCACGGCCGAGCCGCCCATGCCGCCGAGCAGGACGCGGTTGCCGCTGATCCCCTCGTTGAGTACGCCGTAGTCGGACAGCTGCCCGGCGAGGACGTCCGGCCAGCGGTGGTCGGCGCCGAACGTGGCGGTGACGCCGTCGGTGATGGAGTCGCCGAGGGCGACCACCGCGCCGCGCGCGCCGGTGCTCCACACGTCCAGGGCGGTCAGGTAACGCCAGGACGGCGTCCTCTCGGCGTACGCCGCCCCGCCCGAGTCCTGCGTGTGGTCGCCGGGCGCGAGGTAGGAGGTCTGCCGGGCGTACGGATGGAACGTCACGGGCCCGGACGGCGTGGGGGAGTACGTGCTGACCAGCACGTCGGCCGCGCGCGGCACGTCCAGGCGCACCGGGTCGCTGACGACTGCCCGGCCGGCCGGGATCGTCACCTGCTCCCGCCCGCCGAAGGCCAGCCGCCGCAGCGTGCCGGGCGCCGCGGCGGGGGAGCCGGGGGAGGCGGCCAGGGCGAGCGAGGCGTGGCCGATCGTGAGGGGCCGGTTGCCGAAGAGGTTGGAGAGCTGGATGCGGGCGCTGGTGCCGCCGATGCTGGTGTGCACCACGTTGCGGACGGACCGGCCCGCGACGCCGTGCACGTCCGTCCCCGGCTCCGCGCCCGCGGGCGAGGCCGCCCAGCTGCCGACCCAGTGCCCGGCGAGGGCCGGCACGGCGGAGTGGGAGCGGGCGGCGTGCGGGCCCGCCTGCGCGCGGGGGCTGCCGGTGTCGGTGAAGAGGACCGCCGCGACGACGGTCGCCGCGGCCGTCAGTGCGGCGAGGACGGCGGGGACGGCGCCGCGGGAGAGCGGCTGCCGGGCGGCCAGGGGCGGTCTGTTCATGAGCGGTGGTTCATGGACGGTGTCTCCTGGGGAGGGTCGCCGCTCCATGATCCCACGGCACCGGGGAACTCCTCGTCCGCTCCCGGAGTCCCCCGGGGTAGGGACAATGCACGTGAGGACAGCCGGAACGGGTGGTGCGGATGATTCGGACGCAGGGTGAGGAGTCGGATGCCGCCGAAAGGGTGATGCCCGCCCGGCCCGGCGGTTTCACCCCCAGCGCGGCGGACGAGGAGAAGAGGCGCGGTGTGCGCCGGATGAAGGCCATCGCGACCGGGCTGCTGCTGGCCGTCGCCCTGGTCTACGCCCTCGCGAAGTGGGCCCAGGCGGCGGGCTGGACCGGCTGGCCGGCCTTCGTCGCGGCCGCCGCCGAGGCGGGCATGGTCGGCGCCCTCGCCGACTGGTTCGCCGTCACCGCCCTGTTCCGCCGCCCGATGGGCCTGCCCATCCCGCACACGGCGATCATCCCGACCAAGAAGGACCAGCTCGGCCAGAGCCTGGGCGAATTCGTCGGGGAGAACTTCCTCTCCGGCGACGTCGTCCGCCTCCGGCTGCGCGCCGTCGGCATCGGCTCCCGCCTCGGTGCCTGGCTCGCCGAACCCGCCCACGCGGACCGGGTGACCGCCGAGCTGGCCACGGCGCTGCGCGGCGCCCTGACCGTCCTGCGCGACTCCGACGTACAGGCCGTCGTCGGCGAGGCCATCACCCGGCGCGCCGACGCGGCCGAGATCGCGCCGGGCATCGGCACCATGCTGCAGAAGGTCGTCGCGGACGGCGGCCACCGCAGGGTCGTGGACCTGGTGTGCGTACGCGCCCACGACTGGCTCGTCGCGCACGGCGACTCCGTGATGGAGGCGGTCACCGGCGGCGCCCCCGGCTGGACGCCGCGCTTCGTCGACCGCAGGGTGGGCGAGCGCGTCTACAAGGAACTGCTGCGCTTCGTCACGGAGATGCGCGACATGCCGGACCACCCGGCGCGGGGTGCCGTGGACCGCTTCCTCTCGGACTTCGCCGAGGACCTCCGGTCGGACCCGGACACCAGGGCCCGCGTCGAACGCCTCAAGTCCGAGGTGCTGGGCCGGGGCGAGGTCCAGGACATCATCGCCTCCGCGTGGTCGTCGGTGCGCGGCATGATCGTCGCCGCGGCCGAGGACGAACGCAGCGAGCTGCGCCTGCGTGCGCGGGCCGCGATCCTCTCGCTGGGCGCCCGGATGTCGGAGGACGCACGGCTGCGCGCGAAGGTGGACGGCTGGCTGGAGGACGCGGCGGTGTACGTCGTGACGACGTACCGGGACGAGATCACGCTGCTGATCACGGACACGATCGCGGGCTGGGACGCGGAGCACACGTCCCGCAAGATCGAGGCCCACATCGGGCGGGACCTGCAGTTCATCAGGATCAACGGCACGGTGGTGGGCGCGCTGGCGGGGCTGCTGATCTACACGGCGTCGCGGCTGGTGGGGGCGTAGCGCCCCGAAGGGGCGCGGGGAACTGCGCGATCAGCCACGACGCACCCGCGGATGAAGCACTGCCCCGGGGTCGTGCGTCGGCTGCACGCTGTCGGTGGCCGATCGCACAGTCCCTGCGCCCCTTCGGGGCGCATCGGCTTAGGGTCGACCCGTGCTGAAACGTCCCGCTCTGCTGTGGCTGCTGGCCCCGTACGTCCTCTTCCTGGGCGTGCTGCCTCTGGTGGACCAGGTCCACCCCACCGTCCTCGGCCTCCCTTTCCTCTTCTTCTGGATGCTCCTGTCAACGCTGTTGACACCGGTAGCCGTTCTCCTCGCCCGGCGAGGCGACCGCAAGCGAGGCCGCGCATGAGCGCGAACGCGGCCACGGCCACGACGATCTTCGGTGTCTTCATGGCCGGCACCGTCGCCCTCGGCCTTCTCGCCGTGCGCGGGCGCGGCGGTGCCGGCGGGATCGCCGAGTGGTCCGTCGGCGGCCGCAGTCTCGGCACCGTCTTCATCTGGGTGCTGATGGCGGGCGAGAGCTACACCAGCTTCAGCTACCTCGGCGCCGCGGGCTGGGGCTACAACTACGGCGCCCCCGTCCTCTACGTCATCGCGTACATGTCCTGCGGCTACGCGATCGGTTACCTCGTCGGCCCGACCCTCTGGTCGTACGCCCGCCGCCACGGCCTCGTCGGCATCACCGACATGGTCGCCCACCGCTACGGCCGCCCCTGGCTCGGCACCCTCGTGGCGATCCTGGCGACGGTCTGCCTGCTGCCCTACATCCAGCTGCAGATCACCGGCATGGGCGTCGTCGTCTCGACGATCTCCTACGGCGCCATCAGCCTCGACTGGGCCTATTTCCTCGCCTTCGCGGTCACCACCGCCTTCGTCGTGGTCAGCGGACTGCGCGGCAGCGCCTGGGTGTCGGTGCTCAAGGACGTCCTCGTCATCGGCACCCTCGGCTTCCTGGCGATCTACATCCCCCTGCACTACTTCGACGGCTACGGCCCCTTCCTGCACCGCCTGGTGGCGGAGAAGCCGCAGTGGCTGACCTTCACCGGGCACGGCGGCAGCGGTCTGAACGGCACCTGGTTCGTGACGACCAGCTTCCTCAACTCCCTCACCGTCGTCATCTTCCCGACCACCGTGGCGGGTTACCTGGGCGCCCGCAGCGCGGACGCCCTGCGCCGCAACGCGATCCTGCTGCCCTGCTACAACGTGCTGCTGTTCGTCCCGATGCTGCTCGGCATGGCCGCGGTCTTCGTCATCCCGGGCCTCACGGGCGCGGGGTCGAACCTGGCGCTCTTCAAGCTCGTCGTGGACTCGCTGCCCGCGTGGGCGGTCGGGCTGACCGGGGTCGCGGCGGCGCTGTCGTCGATCGTGCCGATGGCGGTGTTCATGCTCGTGATCGGCACGATGTGGGGCAGGAGCGTCCTGGGCGCCGTCCCGGCACTGGCGGAACGCCCGCAACGGCAGCGCCTCGCGGGGCAGGTGGTGGTCGTCGTGTCGGGCGCGCTGGCGCTGCTGCTGACGTACACCGCGCCGAACACGCTCGTCCGGCTGTCGCTCATCTCGTACGAGGGCATGGCCCAGCTCGTCCCCATGGTCCTGCTGGGCCTGGTGTGGCGGAAGCTGACGCTGTGGGGAGCGCTGAGCGGTCTGCTCGTGGGCGGTGCGCTGGTGTGCGCGCTCGTGTTCACGGAGAACGATCCCGTGCACGGCGTGAATGCGGGGGCGCTCGCGCTGGGCGTGAACGTCGTGGTGGCGCTGGCGGTTTCGTGGCTCGGCCCGAAGCCGGCGGACGGCCGACCCGATGAAGAGGTCCTGGCCAGGGACCCACTACCATCGCAGTGAGCACAAGAGCCCAGGGAAGGAGGAGCCCCGCATGCTGAACAGCGCCCTGCGCACGCACGTGAGCCTGCTCCTCCTCCTGTTCGGCGAGCTCCTGCTCGCCCACAGCGGCGGCCTCATGAGCGCCGTCGCCATGGCGGCGACGGCCACGGTCGCCGCCGCCCTCACCCTGTGCGCCATGGTCGTGCACAGCACGGGCCCGCTCACCCCGACGCGCATCCGCACCGCCATGCGCGATCGCGAACTCCGCACCGCCTTCCTGGCCCAGCGCGATCCCGACGCCCGGGGCCGCCGACGGCCCCGGGCGCCCGGCCGTCCCCTTCCGACGGCCGCCTAGGCGCCTGCAACTGCGGGGGCCCGAGCGGCTCGTCACGCCGATTTCTCCGAAATCCCGGCACGACGAGACCCGTTGGAGGGCTCTCCCATGCATGTCTTCACCACCCTCGGCTCCTTCCTCTCACACTTTTCGGACGCCCTCGTTCCGCTCTTCGGCGCCTCCGCGACGGCCGCCGCGATCGTCCTGCTGACCCTCGGCGTCCGGCTCGCCCTGCACCCGCTGGCCCGCTCCGCGGCACGCGGCGAGCGAGCCCGGGCCGCGCTCGCGCCGGAGGTGCAGAAGCTGCGGAAGCGGCACAAGAACGACCCCGAGCGGCTGATGCGCGCGACGAACGAGCTCTACGCCAAGGAGGGCGTCTCCCCGTGGGGCGGCATCCTGCCCCTCCTCGCCCAGCTGCCCGTCTTCTTCGTGATGTACCACCTCTTCTCCAAGGGTTCGAACGGCGAGGGGCACGCCCTGCTCGGCGCACCGCTCACCGGCCGCTGGCCCGACGCCCTCGGGCACGGCGGGGCCGTCGGCCCCCACGGCCTCGTCTACCTCGGCCTGTTCGCCCTCGTCGCCGCCGTCGCCACCTGGACGTACACCCGCGCCCGCAAGGCGATGGCCGCGGCGCCGCTGCCCACGGGGGACGATGCGGAGAACCCGGCGGCGGCCGTGCTGGCCAAGGCGACCAAGGTGGCCCCGCTGCTCTCCTTCGCCACGCTCGTCACCGTCGCCGTGGTGCCGCTCGCCGCCGCGCTCTACGTGGTGACCAGCACGGCGTGGACGGCCGTGGAGCGCGCGTACCTCCAGCGCCTGCGCACCCCGGAGGGCGCGGACGGGGCGATACCCGCCAAATGAGGCCGACCGAGACCGAAACGGGGCTTGCGGAGACAACCTCCGCTCCTGGACGATCAGGCGGTCGACCTGCCAGGGAGTGAGAACACCGGATGAAGCTGCTGCGCGTCGGACCGGCAGGAGCGGAGCGCCCGGCGCTGCTGGAGGAGGACGGGACGCTGCGCGACCTGTCGGCGCTCGTCCCGGACATCGACGGCCGGCTCCTCGCCGACGAGGCGTTGCAGCTGCACATCCGGGCCGCCATAGGGGCCCGGATCCTCCCCGCCCTCGACCCGCGCGGCCTGCGGACGGGACCGCCCCTCGGCCGGATCGGCAAGATCGTCTGCGTGGGCATCAACTACCGCGGCCACACGGACCACCGGGGCAACCGCGTCCCCATCCCCACCGAGCCCGTGCTCTTCCTCAAGGCCCCGGACACCGTCGTCGGCCCCGACGACACCGTCCTCGTGCCGCGCGGCGCGGAGAAGACCGACTGGGAGGCCGAGCTGGCCGTCGTCATCGGACACACGGCCCGCTACCTGCGCACCGACGAGGAGGCCCTGGCCGCCGTCGCCGGGTACACCGTCTCCCACGACGTCTCCGAGCGCGCGTTCCAGTACGAGCGCGGCGGACAGTGGGACAAGGGCAAGAGCTGCGAGACCTTCAACCCGCTCGGCCCGTGGCTCGTCACCGCCGACGAGATCCCCGACCCGCAGACGCTCCGCCTGCGTCTGTGGGTCAACGGCACGCCGATGCAGGACGGCAGCACCGCGGACCAGATCTTCCCCGTGGCCCAGCTGGTGCGCTACATCAGCCAGTTCATGACCCTCCACCCCGGCGACGTGATCAACACCGGCACCCCGCCCGGCGTGGCGATGGGCCGTCCGGCACCGCAGCCGTACCTGCGGGCGGGGGATGTGGTGGAACTGGAGATCGAGGGCCTGGGGCGGCAGCGGCAGGAGCTCAAGGACGCGTAGGCGCTCCGCCGGGTCCGGCTGTTCTGCGGCTGCGGGTCGGCTGTGGCTGGTCGCGCAGTTCCCCGCGCCCCTTACGGGGCGCAGTCGACGTACCGCCGCCGCCGCGCAGAAACCGCCCGACCGGTTGAGCGCGGGCCGCAGGCCCGCTGGCGTTCGGGGGACCGGGGCGTGTGTCCCGGGGCACCTCCCACCCTTATGCGCATATTTTCGGAATATGCGCGAGAGGCGGCACAGACGGCACCAGCACCCGCATCCCCACCGCAAGAGGCCGCGGCACCCCGCCGCCACCCTCCTGGCGGCCGGCCTCGTGACCGGCGGCACCTTGCTGCTCAGCGCGATCGGCGTCCCCGGCGTCGCCGAACCGCTGCCCGCCGGCCTGGGCCCCTGCATGTCCGGCTCCTGCCCCGGCGTGTTCCCCGAGCCCGCCGCGGGCCCCGCACGCGGCCGGGACAACGCGGTCAACGTCTTCGTCGGCGGCGACTTCCACGTGCGCCGCGCCGCGGCCGAGGCCGAGGGCCGCGTCGTCGTCCTCGGCTCCTTCGACGTCGCCGAGCGCGAGGGCGCCTCCCAGGCCTACCAGGTCGGCGCCGCCTCCCTCGGCTCCCACGTCCCCCCGGACGACGGCTCCGCCTTCCTCCGCGTGGGCGGCGACGTCCGCGTGGCCTGGGGCCGCAAGCTGCTCGCCGAGGACGGGCCGGTCAACGGGACGGTCGCGTACGCCGGCACCCAGACGGGCACGGTCAGCCCGCGCGCCGTGCACGACGCCTCCGCCGTCGACCGCTACCGGCACCTGCGCGACGTCCTCACCTCGGCCAGCTCCTGCTACGCCTACGACAAGGGCGTGCCGCGCAAGCCCACGGGCACGGCCGTCAACTACGGCCAGGCCACGGTCTTCACGGGCGACGGCGCCTCCCCGCTCCAGGTCTTCAACGTCGACTTCGACCTCGTCGCCCCCGACGGCGGCGCCCAGGCGGTGGAGTTCCGCAACGTCCCGCAGGACGCGACCGTCCTGGTCAACTTCACCGGCGACTCGCGCATGGTGAGCCCCGCTGAAATGGGCGCCACGGGCGCCCGCCGGGAACGGCTCCTGTGGAACTTCCCGGACGCGAGCGAGGTCCGCCTCACGGGCAGCGGCAACCTCCACGGCTCGGTCCTCGTCGGCCGCCCGGCCAGCACCACGGTGGTGACCCTGAACGCCCTCAACGGGCGCCTGTTCACGGCGGGTTCGCTGAGCCACGAGTCCGGCGTCAGCGGCGGCCAGGGCATCCACGCATACCCCTTCGAAGGCGAACTCCCGAGCTGCGAGGCCGCCGGCGCGCTGGCAGGCGGGGCCCCGCGAGGGGATTCCTCGATCCGCCCGACCGCCTCGCCGACCCCGGCGACGGCCGAACTGGCCCACGGCGGCCCGCCGATGGGGATCAGCATGGCGATCGGCGGTACGTGTGTGGTGGCAGGGGCGGGGCTGGCGCTGTACGTGCTGTACCGGACGAGGTTCGCGGTGAGGAGGGGGCGTTGATGCGGTTCCGGGAGCAGAAACCCCGGACCTTGGGGCTTCGGATTGAGGGTTTTTGCTGGTGGAACCGAGGAGGAGCGCGATGAAGAGGTACGGATCCATCGTGGCGGCGCTGGCGAGCGCGGCGGTACTGACGGCTGCACAGGCGACCTACGCGGCGCCCATGCAGGTGGCGATCGTCAACTACGCCTACGCGCCTGCCACGCTGAACGTCAGCCGCGGCACCACAGTGACCTGGGGCAATAGTGATACGGCTCCGCACACGATCACCAGCAGTGTGTCCGGTCCGCTCGACTCGCCGATGCTCGACCAGGGCGACAGCTTCAGCTTCACGTTCGACAATGCCGGTACGTTCAGCTACTACTGCACGGTTCACCCGACGATGAAGGGCACGGTCGTGGTCAGCTGATCGCGCCTGACGGCGCGGACGAAGGTGGCCCAGGCGGGTGGCCGGAAGACGAAGGCGCCGCGGGGGCGGGACTTGCTGTCGCCTATGGCGATGAGGGCGTCGGGGGTGTGTTGTAACTCGACACACCCGGGGTGCTGATCGTCGCTGTGGGAAGACTTCCGCCATGCCTGCGTGGGCAGGTTGAGACGTCTCACGGGTACCTCACTGCTGCTCAAGTTCGCGAGCGACTGACGTCATCAGGTCGATGGATTGCTCTACCGACAGTGCCGATGCCCGGAGGGTATCGAGCACCCTTCGGTACTTGGCCGTCACTTCATCCTCCTCTAGGTCCAGCTCGCCGTCGAGGTACGAGATGCGCACTACGTCGAAGTCCAGCGGGCCCGGGTACGAGAAGAGCGTGAAGGCGCCGCTGGTACAGGTGAACGCGCTTTGGGAAAAGGGGACGACTTGAATCGTCATGTCGGGAGGCTGGCTCACGGCGGCCAGTTGCCGGAGCTGTGCAGCCATGACACGGGGTCCGCCCACCTGCTGGCGGACCACGCCTTCCGCCATGATGCACAGGTACTGCGGTGGCGCCTCCTGGCAGAAGAGGTTCTGGCGAGCCATGCGGAAGTCCGCGTAGAACTCCAACTCCTCGTCAGTCAAGGGATTGGGTGATCCCGACATGACGGCAACTGCATAATTGCGCGTTTGTAGAAGTCCAGGGACGACCTGGGTCTGGTAAGTCGAGATCCGCGCAGCTTCCGACTCAAGGGTCAACCCCTCCTTGAAACCCGCCCCTAGGATCTCGCTGTGCTTACGCCACCAAGCCTTCTTCCGCCCCTCGGATGCGAGTGCGATTAGCCACTCGTGGGTCCGTTCGTCGTCGACCCGGTAGAGGTCCGTAAGCGCATCCAGCTCCAGCCGCGTGACGCAGTGCCGCCCGGTCTCGATGCGGCTGATCTTGCTGTTGTCGCCATGGACGGCTTCCGCCGCCTCCGCAGCGGTGACCCCCGCCGCCTCCCTCAGCTGCCTCAGCGCGGTCCCCAGCCGGCGCCGCCGGGCCGTCCGTTGTGCCTGCTGCCCCACGCGACCTCCCCCTTGAGCCCACCGGCACATCTTGCCGAACCGAAGCCTCAAGTCGCCAGCTACAAATTGTAGTTCTGCAATTTGAAGTTTGAATTACGTGCCGCATCCGTGCATCGTGGAACCGTCGCGGACTCGCAGGGTGGAAGGGACGGTAAATGGCCTACGGAAACGGGGTGTTCGTGGTAGATGCCCGCGAAGGCCGAGTCGTGCAGGTCATCGGGGGTGACGGTGACCGCGTCCAGGTTCAGCGCCCCGGCGGTGGCCTGGAGTGGGAAGTACCGCTCTCCGCACTGCGGTTGGCAACCGCGGAAGAACGTTCCGCGGCCGGACTGCGTCCGTACCGCACCGGGTGCGAGGAATGCGAGGCGCTGGAAAGCGCAAGGCGCGAGGCGAACGGCACCCAAGAAGCCGGAAAAGCGAGTGCGGCCGCGTACGGGCACTGGATCGTGGCACACTCTGCGGAAGGGAGGAACTAATGGTCCACTGTCAGCACAACGCGGCCTGGCAGCATGCCAACGGCGTGTCGCAGTGCACCCGTTGCGGTGCGCGCCGGTTCACGGATTACGGGGCTCTGCGCCCCGAGGGGCTGCCGCAGCCGGCCCGTACGCGCAGGCAGCTGCTGGAGGAACGGGACAAGGCCGCGGCGCTGATCATCGCGAAGGGCCACTACCGTGTGAGCCATTGGGGCTTCTCGCGGGCCGACTTTGCGCCGGTCAGGTGACGCGTGCGGTACCGCCGTGAGAAACGGGCCTGTCAGTAGGCTCACCATGTGCCGGGAACGAACGGCGGGGGCAGTGTGTTCCATGAGAACGGACCCGCTGATCGAAGGAGTACACACATGCTGTTCGGTGACGAGCACGTCAGGCGATATGTCGAGACCGACGGAGCCGAGGGCCACGACTGGCAGGGCTCCACGGTGCTGATCCTCACCACGACCGGCCGCAAGAGCGGGGCGCAGCGCAACAACCCGCTGATCTACCAGCCGTACGGCGATGCGCTGCTCCTCGTGGCCTCCAACGGCGGTTCGCCCACACCGCCCGCCTGGTACCTCAACCTGGAGGCGAACCCCGAGGTGCAGGTCCAGGTGAAGGGCGACCGTTTCACGGCACGCGCGCGTACGGCGAACGCCGAAGAGAAGCCGGCCATGTGGCGGACGATGGCCGCCACATGGCCGGCGTACGACGACTACCAGCGCAAGACGGACCGGGAGATCCCGGTGGTGGTGCTGGAGCGCGTCTGAGGTCCCGTATGGCCGGTCAGAGGCACAGAAGGAGGCTCGCGTTGCTGTCGTCGCTCCGCCCCGGAGACAGCTCGTCCCCGTGATCCTCGTCCGCCACCAGCGCCTGCAGGTCAAGAAGCGTCATACCTGACTGATTCCCATCCATCGGGCACGCCGAACGCGGCGTGCCCGATCACCACCGTCGCGTCCAACTCGTCGCACTTGACTACCCGCGCGGTCAGCCCGCTCGCCTCGAAAACGTCGACTGTCCGCTCAGCCTGTCGCTCACTCGTCTCGACGAGCAGGTGACCGCCCGGTGCGAGCCAGTCCAACGCTCCGGCGGCAACTCGCCGTTGCACGGTGAGCCCGTCCGTACCGCCGTCCAGGGCGACGCGCGCTTCGTGCTCCCGCGCCTCGGGCGGCAGCAGCCCGATCGCCTCCGTGGGCACGTACGGCGCGTTGGCGACCAGTACGTCGACGTGGCCGCGCAGGGCGGTGGGCAGGGGCTCGTACAGGTCGCCCTCGTAGACCCGCCCGCCCACCGCAGCAACGTTCCGCCGTGCACAGCGCACCGCCGCCGGATCGATGTCGGCGGCGTGCAGGTCGACCCCGCTGAGCGTCGCCCCGACCGCGCCCGTACCGCAGCACAGGTCGAGTACGACGCAACCCGGCCGCGCCAGTGATGCCGCCTGCTCGGCGAGGAATTCGGTGCGGCGGCGGGGGACGAAGACGCCGGGGTCGACGGCTATGCGCAGGCCGCGGAACTCGGCCCAGCCGAGGACGTGTTCCAGGGGGAGCCCGGTGACGCGCTGCTCGACCATGGTGTCGAGTTCGTCGGGCGTGCGGGCCGTGTCGAGGAGAAGTCGCGCCTCGTCCTCGGCGAAGACACAGCCGGCGGCGCGGAGGGTGGTGACAAGGGAAACCGACATGGGAGAGAAAGAGCCTTTCGGGAAGCCGAAGGACGCTCTCCCGGTCCGCCTATGCCAAGGAAAAGGGGACCGCGCGGTGGTGGGGTGAGAGCATCCCGCCTGCTACTGCGGTAATGGGTCTCACCTCCTAGGCCGTTCACGTACCGAAGACCGCATCATGCGCCCGAGCCGGGCCGATCGTCAAGATCGGCCCGGCTCGGGATGCCCGGGGCTAGTGGCCGCCCGGCTGGCCTCCGGCAGGGTTTCCGGCGGCAGGCGGCTGGACGGGCAGTGCGCCCAGCAGACCGGTCACCTGCCCCGCCAAAGTGGTGACCGTGCTCACGGCACCCGCAGCACCGTCCAGCGGCGTATCGGCGGATGCCGCCCCGGCGCCGCCCAGCACTGCGGCCGCGGCCAGCAACCCGGCAGCGATCGTCCTGTTCGTGGTCGTGGAGTTCATCGGGCCTCCAAATGAGAGGGGTTGGGTCCAGCCGGTGAGTATTCGGCGAACCGCCCGTCCCTCACAGCCCCAGCCGCCCCCTGTCACTCATTCGGGGACAGCTGCGAGGCCCAGGAACCGCTCCAGCCCCTCCACCACCAATGCGTGGTCCACTTCCTGCGCCAGGCCGGAGACGGCGACCGCGCCGATCACGCCCGTACCGCGCAGCCGCAGCGGGAACGCTCCGCCGTGGGCGGCGTAGCGACGCGGGTCGAGACGCGAGGCGGTCTCGAAGGTGCGGCCCTTGGCGCGGAAGCGCGCGCCGACCAGGAGCGAGGACTCCTCGTAGTGCAGCACCACGCGGCACTTGCGGTCGATCCAGCCGTCGTTGTCGGCCGTGGTGCCCGGCAACGCGCGGTGGAACAGGCGCTGGTTGACCCGGCGGATGCCGATCGTGACGGCCGCACCCCGCTCCTCCGCGAGTTCCGCCAGGGTCAGGCCCAGCCGCCACGCGTCGTCGTTGTCGAAGCGGTCGAGGACGAGGCGGGCCTCGTCCGCCTCCAGGCGTGCGATCAACTCACCCACTGCGACTGGGGTACTCACTTCGCGCCGTCCTCCAGCGTCACCGTGCGGCCTTCCTCCGCCGACTGCCGTGCGGCCTCCAGCACCCGCAGCGCGGCTGCCGCCTCCCGTGCCGTGACCGGCGGTTCGGCGCCCGTGCGCAGGGCGAGTTCGATGGCCGCGTAGTACGCGGGGTAGTCGCCCGGCAGCGTGGGCACCGGTTCGCCGCCGCCCGTCAGCGGTGACTCGCCCGCGCCGAGGCGGCCCCACGACGTCTCGGGTTCCCGCCCCCAGCCGGGGCCCGGGCGCAGGCCCTCGCGGAGGGCCGCCTCCTGGGGGTCGAGACCGTACTTCACGTAGCCCGCCGCACTGCCCAGCACCCGGAACCGCGGACCGAGTTGGGCCGCGGTGGCGCTCATCCACAGGTGGGAGCGGACGCCGTTGCGGTGGGTCAGGGCGATGAAGGTGTCGTCGTCCGCCTCCGCGCCCGGCCGCTGGATCTCCGACTCGGCGTAGACGGCCGCGGCCGGGCCGAAGAGGGCGAGCGCCTGGTCGACGAGGTGGCTGCCGAGGTCGTAGAGGATGCCGCCGATCTCGGCGGGGTCGCCGGACTCGCGCCAGCCGCCCTTGGGCTGTGGCCGCCAGCGCTCGAAGCGGGACTCGAAGCGCTGCACGCTGCCGAGGGCGCCGTCGGCGACGAGGCGGGCGACGGTGCGGAAGTCGTTGTCCCAGCGGCGGTTCTGGAACGGGCTGAGCAACAGCCCCTGCCGGTCGGCCAGTTCGGCGAGCGCCTCCGCCTCGGCGGCGGTCGCGGCGAGCGGCTTGTCGACGACGACGGGCAGGCCCGCTTCCAGTGCGGCGTACGCGAGCGGGATGTGCGTGCGGTTGGGGGAGGCGATGACGACCAGGTCGAGCTCGCCGGCCCGCGCGAACAGCTCGTCGGCCGTCGCGACGGTGCGCACCCGCGGGTGCTCGGCGCGGGCCTGGGCCCGGCGCTCCTCGTTGGCGGTGACGACCGTGTCGAGGACGAGCCCCCCGGTGGCCGCGATCAGCGGGGCGTGGAAGACGGAGCCTGCGAGGCCGTAGCCGATGAGGCCGACGCGGTACGGGTTCGGGGTGACCATGCCCTCCACTTTGGCAACGCTGTTGCAGAAGTGCAAGCGGGGCGATCACAATGGCGGTGTGCACAGGATCACCACCCCCGTCGGCGCCAACCTCGCCGCCCTCCGCGACCACAACACCGCCCTCGTCCTCGGCCTCCTGCGCGAGGCGGGCGGGCGCGGTGCGAGCCGCGCGGAGCTGGCGGGGCGCACGGGGCTGACCCCGCAGGCCGTCAGCAAGATCACCGCGCGGCTGCGGGACGGCGGGCTGGCCGCCGAGGCGGGCCGCCGGGCCTCCACGGGCGGCAAGCCCGCGACCGCGATCCGCCTGGTCCCGGGCGCGGCCCACGCGATAGGCCTGCACCTCGACCGCGACGAGATGCATGCGACCCTCGCCGACCTCACCGGCACGCCCGTCGCCGCCCGCACCGCCCCGCTCGCCTTCGGAGCGGGCGCGGAGGCGGTGCTCGCCACGGTGGAGGGGGAGGTCGCGGCCCTGCTGGCGGAGGCCGCCCCCGCCACGCTCCTCGGTGTCGGCGTCGCCGCCCCCGGTCCTCTCGACCACGCGGGCGGCATCCTGCACCGCGTCACCGGGCACCCGCAGTGGGACGGCTTCCCGCTGCGCGACGCGCTCGCCGAACGCCTCGGCCTGGGCGTCCCCGTCGTCCTCGACAAGGACACCAACGCCGCCGCCCTCGGCCTCGCCCGCACCCGCGCCGCCGACTCCTTCGCCTATCTCCACCTCGGCACCGGCCTCGGCGCCGGACTCGTCCTCGGCCGCGGCGTGCACCGCGGCGCGCGCACGGGGGCGGGGGAGTTCGGCCACCAGGTGCTCCAGCTCGACGGGCCGCCGTGCCCCTGCGGCAGCCGCGGCTGCATCGAGGTCCTGTGCCTGGCCGCCGTCGCCGAGGGCGACACCGCCCGCGCCGCCCGGCTGCTCGGCGTCGGCGCCGCCAACCTCGTGCGGCTGCTGGACATCGACCTCGTCCTGCTCGGCGGCCGCACCGTGCTCGCCGACCCTGAGGCGTACACGGCCGGGGTGCGGGACGCCCTCGGGGGCACGGCCCCCGTCGTCGTCGCCCCCGGCGGCGAGCGCACCGTGGTCGACGGGGCGGCCGAGCTCGCCCTCGCCCCGCTCTTCCGCACAACGGGTGGCGTCTGACGGCCGGTCGGCCGTACGCGCCCGTACCGCGCGGCGCCCGGTGGGATGTACCGGTACGTCCACGCCGTTCCCCAGCGCGAAGGTCCCGGAACCATGTCCCTGCCCCGCACCCTCGGCGCCGCCGCGTTCGTCCTGGCCGCCGCCCTCGGGCCGGCCGTGGTGCCGCAGGAGCCGGCCGCCGCGAGCCCGCAGCCGCACTGCGGCGACCCCGCCGGCAAGGGCTTCCCCATCACCTCGCGCCTGAGCGGCGGCCCGGACACGTACGAGCGCGGGGGCGCCCAGCAGACCTGGGAACTGGAGCTGCAGAACACCACCGACGGCGAGTGCCGCGCCGTCCACCCCGTGGCGGTGCTGTCCGACAAGGGACGGGCGCTGCAGCCCGGCCACATCCGGCTCGACTTCTACGATCCCGGCGGCTCGCGGTGGCGGCCGGTGCAGTTCGAGCGCACGGACGAGGCGGAGGACGTGGGAGTGCTGGACGGGCAGGAGCCCGACTTTCCCGGTTTCTCCGTGCCCGCCCACCGGGCGGTCACGGTGCGGATGCGGCTGGGGTTCACGGGGGATGCGCCTGAGGGGGCGGTCACGGCCAATGTCACCGCTGTGCAGCGGCGGGGGGCGGACGGGGCGTGGGTGGGGGAGTCCGGCGACTACCGGTTTGCGGTGGGGGGCGGGGACACGGGGTCGGACGGGCTCGCCGACACGGGTGCGCATCCGCTGCGGGGGATTGCGGCTGGTGCGGGCGGGGTGCTTGCCGCGGGGGCGGCGTTGATGGTGGGGGCGCGGAGGCTTAGGCAGTAGCGCCCCGTAAGGGGCGCGGGGAACTGTGCGATCAACCACCGCCGGCCCGCGGTCGAGGAGCTGCCTTGGGGTCCGGGGCGTAGCCCCTGGAACGTCGGCTGCGGGCTCGTCGTGGCTGGTCGCGCAGTTCCCCGCGCCCCTTACGGGGCGCGGCCTGACGGAGCGCAGGGTCACGGGGCACGCCCCTGACGGGGCGCGGACCTACGGAGTGTCCCGTGCGAGGATCGCGCCGTGAACAGCGCGCACTCTCCCGGTTCCCCCATTCGGGCCGGTATCCCCGAGCACGGCCGGATTCCCAAGTACTACGCCGTCAAGACCCAAGTGGCCGCCCTGCTGGACGAATTGGGCGAAGGCGGGCTCCTGCCCACCGAACGCGAGCTCGCCGCACGCTTCGAGGTGTCCCGCGAGACGCTGCGGCAGGCCCTGCGCGAGCTCCTGCTGGAGGGCCGCCTGCGCCGCGCGGGCCGCGGCACGGTCGTGGCGGGCCCCAAGCTCGAACAGCCCCTGGCCCTCGCCAGCTACACCGAAGGCGTCCGCCGCCAGGGCCGCCGCCCGGGCCGCACCCTGGTGGGGCTGGAGCGCCTGCCGAGCCCGGACGCCCTCGCCGCGGACCTCGGGGTGCAACAGGGCGACCCCGTCTGGCACATGGAGCGCGTGCTGCTGGCGGACGACGAGCGCGTCGGCCTGGAGAGCACGTACATCGCGGTCGAGCGCGTACCCCGGCTCGACGCCGACTTCTCGCCCGACTCGTCCTTCTACGGCTACCTGCGCGAGCGGCTCGGCATCCGCTTCGGCGACGCGGACGAGAAGCTGGAGACCGTGCTGGCCACCCCGCGCGAGGCCCTCCTCATCGGTACGCCGCCCGCGCTGCCCATGCTGCTGATCCACCGGCTGTCGCGGGACACGGAGGGCCGCCCGATGGAGCGGGTGCGCTCGCTGTACCGGGGGGACCGCTTCTCGTTCACGACACATCTGGGCACTCCGTAAGGGGCGCGGGGAACTGCGCGAGCAACATAGATAACGGACAGATAACGGGTCTAGGCCAACCTTGACGGCCAGTTCACCTTCACGTTGCCTTGCAGCCCCAACGGAGTAACCCGCTCCGGCGACGGTCATCGCATGCGAGTCATAGTCGTCGGAGCCGGCGTGGTGGGAACCATGCACGCCTGGCATGCAGTGCAACGCGGCCACGAGGTCGTCCACTTGGAGCGCGAGACCGAGGCCCGAGGAGCCTCCGTCCGCAACTTCGGTCTGGTCTGGGTCAGCGGCCGGGCCACCGGCGCGGAGCTGGACACCGCGCTGCGCGCCCGTGAGCTGTGGGAGGAGATCGGGGCCACCGTCCCCGGCCTCGGTTTCCGGGGCAACGGTTCGCTGACCCTCGTCACCAACGAGGCCGAGCTGGCCGTCGCCCGGGCGGCCGCCGAGGGCCCCGAGGCGGCCCGGCGCGGTTTCGAACTCCTCGGCCCCGCCGAGGTCCGCGCCCTCGAACCCGCCCTGCGCGGCACGTTCCTCGGCGCCCTGCGCTGCGAGCGCGACGCCGCCGTCGAACCGCGCACCGCCCAGCGCGTCCTGAAGGCCGAACTGCTGAAGTCCGGCCGCTACACCTTCCTCGGCGGGCGCGAGGTCCGCGAGGTCGTCGGCGAGCGCGCCGTCCGCGACGACCGCGGCGACGTCCACCACGGCGACGCCGTGGTGCTGTGCACGGGCGCCTGGCTCGGCGGGCTCGTCAAGGAGCTCGCCCCCGAACTCCCCGTCCGCCGCGTGCGGTTGCAGATGATGCAGACCGAGCCCCTCGGCGAGCGTCTCGGCTCCTCCGTCGCCGACGCCGACAGCTTCCGCTACTACCCGGCCTACGGCGGCGCCGCGCTGGACGCGATGGCCGCCGCGCAGGCCCAGCCGCCGGTGGCCGCCGAGCACAAGATGCAGCTGCTGATGGTCCAGCGCGCGGACGGCGGGCTGACCATCGGCGACACGCACGAGTACGAGTCCCCGTTCGCCTTCGACGTCGACGAGGCGCCCTACGGGCACCTCACCGAGGTCGCCGAGTCCCTCCTCGGCCGCCCGCTGCCGGCGATCCGGCGTCGCTGGGCCGGGGTGTACGCGCAGTGCCTGGACACCGGGCGCGTCGTGCACCGCGAGCAGGTGCGCGAGGGCGTGTGGCTGGTCACCGGGCCCGGCGGGCGCGGCATGACCTGCTCCCCGGCGATTGCCGAGACGACCGCGAACGAACTGGACTGGTGAGGAAGTTGAAGTTGAAGAACCGCATTTCTCTGGTCGTGCTCGACATGGCCGGCACGACCGTCGCCGACGACGGCCTCGTCGAGCAGGCCTTCGAGGCCGCGGCGCAGCGGCTCGGCGTCGAGCCGGGCACCCCGGACCACGCCGACAAGCTGGCCTACGTCCGCGCCACCATGGGCGAGTCCAAGATCTCCGTCTTCCGCCACCTCTTCGGCGAGGAGGCGAAGGCGCAGCAGGCCAACGCCGCCTTCGAGGAGGCCTACGGGCAGCTGGTCGGGGCCGGGCACTGCGCGCCGATCCCGGGCGCCCGCGAGGCGATCGAGCGGCTGCGCGCCGAGGGCCGCGGCGTCGTGCTGACCACCGGCTTCGCCCGGGTCACCCAGGACGCCATCCTCACCGCGCTCGGCTGGGGCGACGGCCTCGCCGACCTCACCCTCTGCCCGGGCGACGTGGGCGGCCGCGGCCGCCCGTACCCGGACATGGTGCTGGCCGCCCTGCTGCGCACGCAGGCCGCGGACGCGGTGGCGCAGATCGCGGTGGCGGGGGACACCTCGTACGACATGCTCACCGGGAGCCGGGCGGGCGCGGGCGTGGTCGCCGGCGTGCTGACCGGCGCCCACGAGGAGAACGCCCTGCGGGCGGCCGGGGCCACGCACGTCCTGGGCTCCGTGGCCGAACTCCCGGACGCCATCGCGGAGTACGAGTCGTGACAGGCATACGGTTCGAGGGCGTCAGCGTCGCCTACGGCGACAGCACCGTCCTCGACTCCCTCTCCCTCACCGTCGAGCCCGGCGAGGTCATGGCCCTGCTCGGGCCGTCCGGATCCGGCAAGACGACCGCACTGCGGTCCGTCGCCGGGTTCGTACGGCCCGCCGCCGGGCGGGTGTTCATCGGCGACCAGGACGTCACCGACCTCGCCCCGTACCGCCGCGGCGTCGGCATGGTCGTCCAGCAGTACGCGCTCTTCCCGCACATGCGGGTCGACGCCAACGTCGCCTTCGGGCTCAAGGCGCAGAAGGCGCCGCGCGACATGATCACCGGGCGGGTCGCGGAAGCGCTGGAGATGACGGGCATGGCGGCGTACGCCAAGCGGTACCCGCGCGAGCTGTCCGGCGGACAGCAGCAGCGCGTGGCCATCGCGCGGGCGCTGGCCATCCGCCCCGGGGTGCTGCTCCTGGACGAGCCGCTCTCCGCGCTGGACGCGCAGCTGCGCTCCGGCATGCTGACGGAACTTGCGCGGCTGCACCGCGAGTTGCCGGACATCACCATGCTGTACGTCACCCACGACCAGGTCGAGGCGCTCACCCTCGCCGACCGGATCGCGGTCATGGACCGCGCCCGGCTGCAGGACTGCGGCACGCCGCAGGAGCTGTACCGGCGCCCGCGCACCGAGTTCACGGCGTCGTTCGTCGGCAACGCGAACCTGCTGCCGGTGACCGTCACCGGGGACGGGCACGTCGGCCTCGCGGGCGCGGACGTCACCGTCCCGACCGGCGACGCGGCCCGGGGCGCGTCGGCCACGCTGTGCGTGCGCCCGCACCTGGTGGGCCTGGGCCCCGGCCCGAACGCCCTGCGGGGCAAGGTCGCGGAGGTGCAGTGGCGGGGCGCCACGCACCGGGTGGCCGTCGAGGTGGACGGCCACCGGGTCATCGCGGACGTCCGCGAACTCCGGGAGACCCCGGCACTCGGCGACGAGGCCACCGTCCACTTCGCGAGCGAGGACGCGGTGCTGCTGCCGTTGGGGGCCACGGATGGCTGACCGGAACAGCGCGCGGGTCAAGGTGGGTTCGGCACTGCCTGCCACCGCCGCGGAGGGCAGGGGGCCGCGCCCCTACGACCCTCCGGCACCGGGCGCCGAAAACTCCCCCCGCCGCAACGACGAGCAACCCCACGACTGGAGTCCGGCGGTGCCGAGCCCACGGAAGTTGCGGGCCCTGCCCGTATGGGCATGGGTTCTCCCGCCCCTCGCCGTCCTCGGGCTCGTCTTCCTCTACCCCCTCGCCCTCGTCGCCTGGCAGTCCGTCTCGCCGGACGGCTCCGGCGGCCCCTCCCTCGCCGCGTACGGCGACGTCTTCGGACAGGCCGCCTTCCGCCAGGCCCTCGGCACCACGGTGTGGATCGCCGCCGGATCCACGGCCGGCGCCGTGGTCCTCGGGTTCGCCCTGGCGATCGTGATCGCCTTCGTCCCCTTTCCCGGGGGCAAGGCCCTCAGCCGGTTCATCGACGTCTTCCTCTCCTTCCCCTCCTTCCTCATCACCCTCGCCCTCCTCTTCATCTACGGCACCGTCGGCATGGCCAACGGCCTCTGGACCGACACCGTCGGCGGCACGGGGCCGTTCGACTTCCTGCACACCCCCTGGGGCGTGCTCCTCGCCGAGATCACCTACTTCACCCCCTTCGTCATGCGCCCCCTCCTCGCGGCCTTCTCCCAGGTCGAGACGGCGCAGCTGGAGGCCGCCTCCTCCCTCGGCGCGAAGGCGCCCCGCATCATCCGGCAGGTGATCCTCCCCGAGGCGCTGCCCTCGCTCGCCGCGGGCGGCTCGCTCGTCCTCGTGATGTGCCTCAACGAGTTCGGCATCGTCCTCTTCACCGGCGCCAAGGGCGTGACGACCCTGCCCACGCTCGTCTACAGCAAGGCCATCCTCGACGGCGACTACACCTCCGCCTGCGTGGTCGCGGTCGTCAACATCGTGCTCTCCGTGGGCCTTTACGGCCTGTACCGGCTGCTGCTCTCCCGAACGCGCCCCGCAGGAGGCCCTCGTGCTCGTGCATAGCCGCCGCGCCCGGTGGGCGGTCCAGACCGTCTTCTTCGCGCTCTTCCTGCCCGTCTTCGCCCTCCCCTTCCTGGTGATCGTGGCCGCCTCCTTCGCCACGAGCTGGAGCGGCGCCTTCCCCTCCGGTGCCACCACGGCGCACTACCAGGACCTGGTCCAGGGCGACGCGACGGACGCCCTCGTCACCAGCCTGGTGACGGCCGTCACCGCCAGCCTGCTCGCCCTCGCCCTCGGCACCTGGGCGGCCCTCGCCGCGCAGACCCTGCGCGGCCGGCGCTCGCGCAAGGTCGTGGACGCGCTGTTCATGCTCCCGGTGGCGGTGCCGTCCGTCGTCGTGGGACTGTCGCTGCTCGTCGCCTTCTCCCGGCCCCCGCTGCTCCTCAACGGCACCCGCGAGATCGTGATCGTCGCGCACACCGTGCTCGTCACCGCCTTCGCCCACCAGTCGGTGACGGCCGCGCTCGCGCGGCTGGACCCGGCGTACGAGCAGAGCGCCGCGAGTCTCGGCGCGCGCCCCGCCTATGTGCTGTGGCGCGTGAAGCTCCCCCTCCTGCTGCCCTCCCTCACGGCCGCCGCCGGCCTCTGCTTCGCCCTGTCCATGGGCGAGTTGAGCGCCACGATGATGCTCTACCCGCCGGACTGGCTTCCCCTCCCCGTCAAGATCTTCGGAGCCACCGACCGGGGCTCGCTCTTCTCCGGAGCCGCGCTCGCCGTCGTCCTGATGGTCACCACCCTCCTCGCCCTCCTGGGCGTCTCCCGCATCCGCACCCGCGCCTCCTTCAGATAACCACCCACCACTGACAACGGAGTTCCCCTGCCATGCCCCGCTGCTCCCGTCCGCTCACCGCCGCCCTCGGCGCCCTGGCCCTCGGCGCCTCCCTCACCGCCTGCGGCGGTTCCGCCGACGCCTCCGCCAAGGAGATCACCGTCTACAGCGCCGACGGCCTCAAGACCGAGAACGGCACCGGCTTCTACGACAAGGTCTTCAAGGACTTCGAGGACAAGACCGGAATCAAGGTCAAGTACGTCGAGGGCGGTTCGGGCGAGATGGTCCAGCGCCTCAACCGCGAACGGGCCAACACCCAGGCGGACGTGGTCGTCACCCTCCCGCCGTTCATCCAGCAGGCCTCGAGCAAGGGGCTGTTGGAGGAGTACAAGCCCGCAGGGTCCGACCAGGTCGCCGACGCCGACAAGGACCCCTCCGGCAAGTGGACCTCCGTCGTCAACAACTACTTCTGCTTCATCTACAACACCAAGGAGCTCAGCAGCGCTCCGCCCAAGACCTGGAACGACCTCCTCGACGCCAAGTTCAAGGGCAAGCTGCAGTATTCGACCCCCGGCGTCGCCGGCGACGGAACGGCCGTGCTGATCAAGGCCATGCACGACTTCGGCGGCAAGGACGCCGCCATGGCCTACTTCAAGAAGCTGCAGGCCAACAACGTCGGCCCGTCCTCCTCCACCGGCCAGCTCGCTCCCAAGACCGACAAGGGCGAACTCCTCGTCGCCAACGGCGACGTGCAGATGAACTACGCCAACACCAAGTTCATGTCGAACCAGGGCATCTTCTTCCCCGCCGGGGACAACGGAAAGCCCACGACCTTCGCCCTGCCCTACGCGGCCGGACTGGTCAAGAGCGCACCGCACACGGCCAACGCGAAGAAGTTCCTCGACTACCTGCTCTCCGACGAGGTCCAGGGCGAGGTCTCCTCCGTCGCCGGCGGCTTCGCGGCCCGCACGGACGTCAAGGCGGGCGACCGCAACGCGATAGCCCTCGGCGAGATCATGAAGGGCGTGGAGATCTTCCGCCCGGACTGGAAGGACATCGACGACCACCTGCCGTCGTACGTGGAGGCATGGAAGCAGGCGACGGGCAGCTGAGGGGAGCCCCGTCAACCGCGCCCCGAAGGGGCGCGGGGCTGTTTCGATTTGCGGCTCCGCCGCGTGGGCGCGACCAGCCACAACGGACCAGCAGCGGACCACATAGGGTGGAGGTACCGGGGCACCGCCCAAGCACCACGTACCTCAGCGGGAGCGTCATGGCAGAACGCAAGCCGATCGAATCCTGGCTCACCGACATGGACGGTGTGCTGATGCACGAGGGCATTCCGGTCCCCGGGGCCGACGCCTTCATCAAGCGGCTCCGCGAGTCCGGCAGGCCCTTTCTCGTCCTGACCAACAACTCGATCTACACCCCGCGCGACCTGCACGCCCGGCTCGCCTGGATCGGGCTCGACGTGCCCGTCCAGAACATCTGGACGTCGGCCCTGGCCACGGCCCAGTTCCTGGACGACCAGCGGCCCGGCGGCACCGCCTACGTCATCGGCGAGGCCGGTCTCACCACGGCCCTGCACGACATCGGCTACGTGCTCACCGACGTCGAGCCCGACTACGTCGTCCTCGGCGAGACCCGCACCTACAGCTTCGAGGCGCTCACCAAGGCGATCCGGCTGATCAACGCGGGCGCCCGGTTCATCGCCACCAATCCGGACGAGACCGGGCCCTCCGCCGAGGGCGCCCTGCCCGCCACCGGCTCGGTCGCCGCCCTGATCACCAAGGCGACCGGCCGGGAGCCCTACTTCGTCGGCAAGCCCAACCCGCTGATGATGCGCGCCGGGCTCAACGCCATCGGGGCCCACTCCGAGAGCAGCGCCATGATCGGTGACCGGATGGACACCGACGTGCTGGCCGGCCTGGAGGCCGGCATGGAGACCTTCCTCGTCCTGACCGGGCTGACCCGGCCCGAGGAGGTCGAGCACCACCCCTTCCGCCCGTCCCGGGTGGTCGACTCGATCGCCGATCTCGTCGATCTGATCTGAGCGGCAACGGGCGGAACAGGGCCCGTTCCGGTCGCGATTCTGAGCCGATCGGGCCCGATGATCGCCAAATGGAGCAATACGTCTACGGAGCGGATGCGCCGCGCTCGCCCGCCGGGTGAACCTCTGGAGCAGGAGGTTCACCATGGACTCATTCCGCATCGCCCTGTGCGGCGCCGTCACCGCTGCGGTGGCCGTCTGCACCGGAACCCTCTCCGCCGGACCGGCCCGCGCCGGCGACGGTCCGGCGACGATGTCGGGAACGATAGAGCTCACCCCCGTCTCCACCCGCCCCGGCTCCGAGGTGCAGCTGCGCATCTCCGGCTGCCGCAGCGAGCGGGCCACGGCCACCTCCGAGGCCTTCGTCTCCGACGCCCGGCTGGCGAAGGACTCCGCGGGGCTCTTCGCGGAGGCGACCATCCGCCAGACCGCCCGCGCCGGCACGTACCCGGTCAAGGTGATGTGCGACGGCTACAACTCGACCGCCCAGGGCCGGCTGACCGTCGTCCCCTACGGCCGTGACCTGCCCGAACCCCAGGCCGCCCCGCAGCCTCCCGAGCAGCGCACCGCCCCCGTCGTGCACGACGGGCTCGGCCCGCACGAGGCCCACACCATGCCCGGCGGGCACTTCGCCTCGCCCGTCGCTCCGGTTCCGGCGGGCGGCGGCGGCACCGCGCGCGTGGCCGTCCCGGAGGCGCCCGACACCCCCGGGCTGGTCCTCGCCGGCACCACGGCCGCCATCGCAGGCGGCCTGATCTGGTACCGCCGGCGCACCGACGGCCGTCAGCAGCGGTGAGAGAGGCGACCCGGGTGCCATGGAAGAACTGCGTACCGGGGGCGAGCCGCAGACGACCGGCCGCGGGCGGCTGCTGACCGGCATGGCCTGGGCGGCCCTGCTGGTCGCCCTGTGGCTGTGGGGCCGCGAGGCCACCGAGGTGCCGTCGTCGGTCACCCCCACCACGGGCGACGCCGCGGCCGCGGGCCGACCGCCCGCCCATCCCCTGCCCCCGGCCCGGGACCCCCTGCCGGAGTCGCGCCCGCGGTTCCTCGCCATCAAGGCCATGGGCGTCCGCGCCCCCGTCGAGGAGCGCGGGCTCACCCCGCAGGGCGCGGTCGAACCGCCGCCGTACGACCGGCCCAACAGCGTCGCCTGGTACCGGGGCGGCCCCCGGCCCGGCGCCCGCGGTGCGGCCGTCCTCGTCGGGCACGTCGACACCCGGCACGGCCGCGCGGTCTTCGCGGGGCTCGGCGGCATCCCGCGCGGCGAGACGATCACGGTCGAGCGCGCGGACGGCAGCACCGCCGAGTTCACGGTCGACGACGTGGCGGTCTATACCAAGGACCGCTTCGACGCGGCCAGGGTCTACGGCCCGCACGAAAAGGGCCGCGCCGAACTGCATTTGATCACCTGCGGCGGCACCTTCGACCGGGTGCGGCAGACGTACAGCGCGAACGTCGTGGTCTCGGCGTACCTGACCGGCAGCAGCACCCGACCGTAGTCCCGCAGCCTGCAACGAGCGGAGAGATCCCCGTGGAACCACCGGCGAACACTCGCCCAACAGAGCGACTCCGCACCGTGTCCCGGCGGGAGCGCCCCCGGCCGCGGCCCGGACTGTGCGACCATGGGCGAGGCACCTCCATCGGCTCCGGCGGTACACCCAAGGGGGAGTGGATGTACGGCGGCAACACCGGCCCACGGAGGCCCCTCGCGCTAACGGGTGCGGCAGTCGCGGTGCTGCTCCTGACGGCCGGCTGCTCCTCCGAGGAGAAGACACCGGCCGCGCAGAACGCTTCGGCGGCCGTTCAGCCGCCCTCCCAACTCCCCAAGACCACGTCGCCGTTCTGGGTCAACCCGGACGCCACCGCCGCGAAGCAGATGAGCCGGCTGCAGCAGGCCGGCAAGACGCAGGACGCCCGGCTGATCGCCCGGATCGCCGCGCAGCCGGAGGCCGAGTGGATCGGTGTGGACGACCCGGAGGGCCAGACCCGCGGCTTCACCGAGGCCGCCGCCAAGGCCGACCGCGACGCCGTGCTCGTGCTCTACAACATCCCGCACCGCGACTGCGGCCAGTACTCCCAGGGCGGCGCCTCCGACGGCGACTCCTACCGGGCCTGGCTCGACAAGGCCGTCGCGGGCATCGGGGACCGCCGGGCCACCGTCGTCCTGGAGCCCGACGCCCTGCCGCACATGGAGGACGGCTGCACCCCGCAGCAGTTCCACGAGGAGCGGTACGCGCTGCTCAAGGAGGCCGTCGGCAAGCTCAAGCGGCTGCCCGGGACCAAGGTCTACCTGGACGCGGGCAACCCCAGCTGGGTCACCCCCGCGGACCGGATGGCCGAGCCCCTCAAGCGGGCCGGCATCGACCAGGCCGACGGCTTCGCGCTCAACGTCTCCAACTTCCAGACCACGCAGGACAGCAAGGAGTACGGCCGGCAGCTCTCCGCCCTCGTCGGCGGCAAGCACTTCGTCGTCGACACCAGCCGCAACGGCAACGGCCCGCTGTCCGGCGCCGATCACGAGAAGGCCTGGTGCAACCCGGAGGGCCGCGCCCTCGGCGAGCCCCCGACCACGAAGACCGGCGACCCGCTGGTGGACGCCTACCTGTGGGTCAAGCGGCCCGGGGAGTCGGACGGTTCGTGCAAGGGAGGCCCGGAGGCGGGTCAGTGGTGGGAGGCGTACGCCCTCGAACTGGCCCGCAACGCGAAGTAGTTCTGCCGTAAGCGGTTCTGTCTGCCGTAAGCGGTTCTACTGGCCGTCGTCCTTGGCGGGGACCTTCAGCCACACCGCTTCGGACGGCGTGCCCTGGCCGTCGACCACGTCCAGCATGTACCAGCCGGGCGGCACCAGGGACGGGTCCTTGGGGAGGGTGACCTTCACGCCGTCCTTGGTCTTCGTGAAGTCCAGGGCGACCGACCGCTGTTCCACGTTGGTGACGTGGGTGAACGAACCCGGCCGGATCAGCCGCACCTTGGCGACCTCGCCGGAGGTCCGGTAGCTCGTGTCCTCGCCGAGGCCGACCGTCCGCGTGTCCCCGTCCTTGATCTCGGGGCGGCCGCTGCGGAACAGGTACGGCGGCGTGTAGAGGTCGATCTCCTGCTGGAAGGTGCCGGGCCGGGTGTTGTCCGCGTCGCCGAAGAGCGAGTCGGAGCCGAAGGTCATCACCCGGCCGTCGGGCAGCAGCAGCGCGCCCGAGTGGTAGTTGCGCCCCACGAGCGGATCGGCCACCGGGCGGGTGGAGTTGCTCTTCGGGTCGTAGACCTCGGCCTTGAGCACGTTGGAGTCGCTGCGGCCCCGGTAGCCGCCGGAGCCGTTCGTGGTCAGCACCGTGTCGTCGGGCAGGATGACGCTGCTGGGGTACCGGACCTTGGAGTAGAGGTCGGGGCCGTCGTGGAAGCGCGGCGCGGCGTCGTGCAGGTCGACGATCCGGGTCTTCGCCGTGGACTTGCGGTCCTCGCCGACGCCTCCGCCGCCCAGCACCATGTAGCGCTGGTCCTGCGCGGGCGGCAGCAGCACCGACATCGAGGTCTCCAGGATGTCGGGGTCGCTGATGCCGGGCACCTCGGTGAACCGGTTGGTCTGCACGTCCCAGAGGCCCGGCGCGCGGCCCTCGTCGGCCGGGCCGTATCCGGCGTTGGAACCGGTGTAGAAGATCCGGCCCTTGTCGGTGAGGAACAGGGCGGGATAGGTGGGGAAGAACCGCTGCGTGGGCAGGTAGGTCCACTTCTTCGTCTTCGGGTCGTAGACCTCGTTCTTCCCGGGGACGACCTGGCCGATCTCGTCCAGGCCGGAGACGGAGAGGACCTTGCCGTCCTGGAGCGTGGTGAGCGTGGGATACCAGCGGGCCTCGTTCATCGGGTCGACCGTGATGTAGCGCTCTGCCACCGGGTCGAACTCGTAGGCGTCCTTGATGCCCTGGAAATCCTTCTTGTCGAAGGAGAGCTTGTTGGCGATCCCGTAGAAGTTCTGCGCGTCGGTGCCGCTCAGGCCCTCGATGCGGTAGTTCTCCGTGGTCCCCGTCGCGTATTCCTGGCCCTTTTCCAGGGCCTCCACGTAGACGCGCGCGGTGCTGCCGGTGACGGTCACCTTGCCGTCCTTGTCCTGCTCCTTCTTGGCGCGCGGGACGAGAAGGGGGTCCTTCGACTCGAAGGTCTTGTGGCTCGTCCTGCCGGAGAACCGCGTCCCGGCGGGGAACGTCATCGGCTTGTCGGGGTTCTCGTTGTGGACGATCATCAGGCCGCCGGCCTTGGTGACGTCGCCCTCCAGCTTCTCGTAGCGCTGGGTGCCGCCGGCCACCAGGAGGTTTCCGTCGGGCAGTTGGGTGTGCCCGGAGCAGAAGAGGTCCTTCGGGGTGGGGATGTTCTTGAAGGTGTTCGCCTTCGGGTCCCACAGGACCGAGCGGAAGGACTTCGCCTTGAAATTGGCGGCGTTGTTGCCGGAGCCGGCGACCAGCAGCACCTTCCCCGTGTGCAGCAGGGCGGCGTGGATCGTGTTGATCCGGTACTCCTTGGGGACGGACACCTCGTCCCAGTGGCCGTTCTTCGCCTTGTACTCGGGCTTGTTGATTTTGTAGGCGTAGTACTGGTCGGACGCGTATCCCCAGATCGCCGGGCCGTTCATGCCCGCCAGGGCACAGACGACCACCGCGCCGATCGCCGTGCGGCGGGTGCGGCGGCTGAACCGGTATCTCATGACTGCTGCGCCCCCTCGGGCTGCTCGGGCGTGCGGCGCAGGGTCCAGGCCCAGGCGGCGATCGGTGCCACGGTGATCAGTACGGCGAGGGCGGCCCAGGTGCGCATGGCCACATGGGTGTGGCCGAGGAAGAAGGAGGCCACCAGCGAACCGCCGAAGATCGCCAGGAAGAACAGGTGGATGCGGAAGGTGCCGAAGAGGGTGTCGGGGCTGGCCGAGTCGCCCTTCGGGGTGACCACGAACCGGCTCTTGCGGCGCAGCACCGCATCGGTCAGCGAGCGTGCGTAGATCGGGGCGGAGAGCGCGGACATCGCCATCCCGGCCAGCCCGCCGGAGCCCTCGGGCTCGTGCGGGGAGACGTTGTGTCGGCGGTTCCAGATGTAGAGGCCGATCTGCAGGGCGGCCGCATCGCTGTAGAGCATCATCCAGACCTCGGAATCGATCTGGATGCCGGATGCACCGAGCCCGAGGAAGAGGGCGCAACTCAGGGCGCCGAGCATCCAGTTGATCGCGGTCATCGGATAGTAGATAACCATCAGCGTGTAGTTCAGGAACGGGCCGGGGGGCAGCGTGAAGGGCCCCTTCCAGTACTGCTTGAGGATGGTCTCGTAGGTGCCCCGGGACCAGCGCAGCTGCTGGGTGAAGAAATCCGTCCAGGCGTTCGGCCCCTCTCCCACGGCGAGGACGTCGGGGGTGTAGACCGAGCGCCACTTTCTGCCCGTGGCGGGATTGCGGTGGCGGTGCAGCTCGAATCCCGTGGCCATGTCCTCGGTGATCGAGTCGTAGAGCCCGCCGATCCCCTTGAGCGCGCTGATGCGTACGACGTTGTTGGTGCCGACGAACATGGGGGTGCCGTAGCGGTTGCCCGCGCGCTGGATGAGGGCGTGGAAGAGGAACTGCTGGCTTTCCGCGGCCTTGGTGACGGCCGCGTCGTAGTTCCCGTACACCTGCGGTCCAACGACAAAGGCGACATCCGGGTCACGGAAATAACCGAGCATGCGCTCCAGGAAGTTGGGCAGCGGCACGTGGTCGGTGTCCACGGAGGCGAAGAAGTCGTAATGCTCCCCGTGGGCGTCCAGCCAGGCGTTGTAGTTCCCGTGTTTGGTTCTTGCGCGGTGCGGGCCCTTCGGCCGGTTCCACCTCTCCACGCCCTTGCGCGTGAAGTGGTGCACTCCGAGGCGTTTGCAGACGTCCTTCACCTCGGGGTCGTCGCCCTCGTCCAGCAGCCAGACGTCGAGCGGGCCGCGGTGGCGCACCCGGACCGCCGCCTCCAGGGTGCGCGTCACCATCGCGATCGGCTCCTTGCCGGGCACGAACGAGGTGAGGAAGGCGACCTTGGTGCCGGTCTGCGGCACTACGGGTATCGGATCGCGGGCCACCAGGGTGGCGTGCGCGTTGGACGTGACGTTCAGGGTGCGGAACAGCTCGATCAGGCCGATCGACACCAGCATCACCGTGTCCAGCGTCCGCATGAGCGGGGTGGGGTGGTCCCGCTGGGTCCAGTGCGCGGGCTGCATCAGCCACACCAGGAGGGCCAGCGAGACGACCGGGGCGGCGCCCAGCAGCAGCGCTGCCTTGATCCGGTGCGGCTCGTCGGCCAGCAGGCTGCGGTAGCGGACCCGGTACGGGACGCCCTCGGGGGGCTGGGTCAGCGGGCCGGCGAGGCGGCTGTAGTGCTCGTAGTCGTAGCGCGGGCGGGTCCGTCCCGGGTGGCGGCGGGCCGGCGCCGGGACGACCGCTCCGGTGGTGGGCCGCCGGGCGTCGGGCGCGGTGGCCGGAGTGGTCGGAACGGGGACCCGCACGCGCGGGATCGCTTTCGGCGGTGTCTCCTGGTGCCTGGAGTCGGCAGGCGTAGATGTCATGAATCGTCCCCCCGCACGCATGCTGACTGCGTGTGCGCTGCAGTTCACGGGCCCGGCCGGCCCCCCTTGACCGAGCGCGGGCGTGCGTCGGTGCCGGCTCCCTCCGGCACCACCCAACTCACTGGTCAGACAGTGATATTGGGGGTGTTGCTGTGAGGTCAGGATCTCGGACCGTCAGTCATGATCGCAAGGGTGAAACAAGGTGGTTACCGGGCAAAGCGGTACGGTCGAACAGAGAAACGCACGAACATGCAGAAGCGTGGCACGCACAGATGGCCGGAAACGACTCGGGGCTCCTCACCGATGGTGAGGAGCCCCGAGTCTCGCGTGCGCCGCCAGGGACTCGAACCCCGGACCCGCTGATTAAGAGTCAGCTGCTCTAACCAACTGAGCTAGCGGCGCCTGCTGACAGAGAAAACTTTACAGGACGCCGGAGGATGCTTCCGACCACTCCGGCAGGCCGTATTCAGCTATTTGTGTCGTAATAGCTATTGATCTGCGGTTTGTCGCAGGAAAGGCAGCGAGGAGATGCCCGACGGGATACCTGACGACGATCACCCTGCCCACCAGGGGCGATGCGCCCTGCGGGGAGCCCTGGTGGCGGTTGTCGGGGCCGCGGTGATCGTCGGTACGGCCGCTGCGGTCCCGGGGGCCCTGGCGGATCCCCCCGACCCCGCGGCGAACGAGGACGCCGCGGCGGAGTCGGGCGCGGAGGCGGGCGCGGGAGCGCGCGGGCTGGAGCCCGCGGTGGCCTTCGCGATGAGTCATGTGGGCGACGCCTACGCCCTCGGGGGCGACGGCCCGCACCGCTGGGACTGCTCGGGGCTGGTCCAGCAGGCCTACCGCCGGGCGGGCGTCCGGCTGCCGCGGGTCGCGGCCGACCAGTACCGGGCGTCGGCGCGGATCTCGCGCAAGGCGCTGCGCCGCGGCGACCTGGTCTTCTGGTCCTCCGACGGCCGGGCGTCCGGCATCCATCACGTCGGGGTCTACCTGGGCGGGGGCCGCTACATCGAGGCGGCCCGGCCGGGCACGAATGTGCGGATCTCGGCCTTCTCCCGCTACAGCCCGAACCTCTACGGCCGTCCGGTGGCCAGGTGAGCCTGTGCTTGGCCTGGACATGACTATTGGCTGGTACTAGCCTCCGTATTGGTCTGGACCGCTCATCCCACACGACTCACGAACCCCCCACGTTCGAGGAGTGCTCAGCATGCGCAAAAAGATCAGTGCGGTGATCATCGGCTTAGGCATCGCCTGCGTCTCCGCCCTCTCCACCGGCAGCGCCGTCGGCCACGGCTACACCGACGCGCCCACCAGCCGCCAGGCGTTCTGCGCCGACGGCACCGTCCAGAACTGCGGCGCGATCCAGTGGGAGCCGCAGAGCGTCGAGGGCCCCAAGGGCTTCCCGGACGCCGGACCGGCCGACGGCACGATCTGTGCCGGCGGCAACAGCCGCTTCGCCGAGCTCGACGACCCGCGCGGCGGGAACTGGCCGGCCACCCCGGTCACCGCGGGCCAGAGCTTCACCTTCAGGTGGCGGCTCACCGCCCGCCACGCCACCACCGACTTCCGCTACTACCTCACCAACAGCAGCTACGACCCCACCAAACCGCTCACCCGGGACGAGCTCGACCCCGAGCCCTTCCTCACGGTGCCCTACGACGGCCGGGTCCCGGACGCCACCGTCACGCACGACGGCGTCATCCCCGCGGGGAGGACCGGCAAGCAGCTCATCCTCGCCGTCTGGACGATCGCGGACACCGGCAACGCGTTCTACGCGTGTTCGGACGTCCAGTTCTGAACGGGCACCGGGGGCGGGCGGAACGGACCGTCCGCCCCCGGCGCCTCACTCGTCCGGGTCGCGCTTCAGCGCGATCCGCGCCAGGATGCCCGCGACCACCAGCGCGACCACCGCCAGCAGGGCGTAGTCGGGCACGGCGTTGCCCACCTTCGAGGCGAACTCCTCCAGCCCGAACTCCTGATCGGCGTCCAGAATGCCGGGCAGCCCGGTCGTCCCGTCGTATACAAGGAACAGGACGCCGATGCCGATGAAGAACAGCCCCGACACCAGCGACGTCGTGTGCAGCCGCAGCCGTCCCACGCGGAACTCCCGCCCGCGCAGCCACCGTCGGCTGCCGAGCCGGTAGCGGTCCCAGAAGAGGGCCAGGACGAACAGCGGCAGCGCCATGCCCAGGGCGTAGACGGCGAGCATCGACGCCCCGTACACCGGGTTGCCGTGCACGGCCGTCACGGTCAGCACCGCGCCCAGGATCGGCCCGGCGCAGAAGCCGGCCAGTCCGTAGACGCAGCCGAGCAGGAACGTCGACGCCGCCGAGCGCGGCGTGATCCTCCCGGCCGCCTCCTGGGCCTTCTTCGAGGCGAAGCCAAGGCCCAGGATCTGGGCGGCGCCCAGGGCCACGACGATCCAGCCGCCGGCCGTGATCAGCACGTCGCGGTGCCCGTTGAAGAGCCGGCTCGCGGCGGTGGAGGCCGCGCCGAGCGGCACGAGCGTGGTGGCCAGCCCCAGGTAGAAGACGCCGGTACGGGCCAGCAGCCGGCCGGGGGTGGCGAGCGAGTAGGCGAAGAACGCGGGCAGCAGCAGGGCGCTGCACGGGCTCAGCAGGGCGAGGGCGCCGCCGAGGAACGCGGCGAGGTAGCCGATGTCGTTCACTTGCCCGGCTTCCCGTCGCCGGCCTGTGCCTCCTTGGCCGCCTTGGCCTGCGCGATGGCGTCCTCGAAGGCCGACATCGGCTGCGCGCCCGCGAGCGGACGGCCGTTGACCAGGAAGGACGGGGTGCTCTGCACGCCGATGGCGTAGCCCTGCTCCTGGTCCTTCTTGACCGAGGCCTCGGCGGCGGAGCCGTTCATGTCCGTGCGGAACTTGTCGAGGTCGGCGACGCCGGCCGTGCGGGCCATGTCGACGAGCTTGTCCTCGGCGAGCGCATCGCCCTTGCGGAGCTTGGCGAAGACCTCGTCGTGGAAGGCGTGGAACTTCCCCTGCTGCCCGGCGGCCCAGGAGGCGCGGGCGGCGCGCATGGAGGGGTCACCGAAGATCGGGAAGTTGCGGAACTCGATGCGCAGGACGCCGCTGTCCACATACTTCTTGATCAGCTCGGGCTGGGTCTCCCGGGTGAAGCGGCCGCAGAAGGAGCACTGGTAGTCGGCGTACTCGACGAGCACGACCGGGGCGTCCGCCTTGCCGAGCGCGAGCGGGTCGCCGTCCTGGCGGCGGGCCGTGGCCTTGTCGTACTGGTCGTAGGCCTTCTGCTGCGGGTCGTTCGCCCCGGCGGAGGCGGCGGAGGGCTCGCGGGTGCCGGAGCCGCCCGTGCTCTTGCCGATCGCGATGCCGGCGGCGGCGACCGCGACGACCAGGGCGACGATCGCGCCGATGGCGGCGATGCGACGGGAGGGCTTGGCAGGCTTGCCGGGCTTGGTGTTTCTGGCGTTTTTGGTGTTCTTCGTGTTCTGGGTGTTCTTGGGCGGGCGTGCGGACATGAGCGGGGCTCCCTGGGACGTATGGAATCTGGGCATGCCGGAGCACGGCCGGGCGCTCGCGCGGGGGAGCGGGCCGTGGCGGGGCGGACCTAGATCCGTAGGACGGGGAGCAGCTCGGAGCAGCCTGCGACCGGCGCGGGCGGGGCGCGGGGCGCGGTGGCCTTGGGCGCACGCGCCTGGGGGAGGGGCGTGCGCGCGGTGCCGGAGGCGGTGAGCGGGTCGGCCGAGGCGTGGGCGACGGCGACCTCGGCGCCCTTGACCGGCATGTGCTGCTGACGGCAGCTGCCGTTGCCGGAGCCGGCCGTCGTGGCGGACGCCACCTGTGCGCCGGTCCTCGTCTCCGTGGACGGGACGGGCGCGCCCGTCGCTCCGCAGAGGGCCGGACCGAAGACGACGGCGAGGAGGAGGACGAGCACGGAGACCGCCGACGTGCGGTACCGGTGCGGCATCTGCCTCCTCCTCTCGTGTCGTTCCGCCTGAACGAAGAAGGCCCCTCGCCGGAACGAGGGGCCTTCTTCAGTCTGTGCGCCGCCAGGGACTCGAACCCCGGACCCGCTGATTAAGAGTCAGCTGCTCTAACCAACTGAGCTAGCGGCGCCTGCTGACGAGATAAATACTACCCGGTCCGAACGGGTGCTCTGAACCACCCGTTCCGCAGCCCCTCCGGACCCCGCTCAGAGGGCCATCGACAGCAGCATCGGCGCCGCGTGCCGGTTGAGCGCCTCGGCCGCCTGGCGCAGCCGGTGCGCATGCTCCAGCGGGAGCGAGAGCGCCAGGGACCCCACCGCGCGCCCTGCCGTTATCGGCACGGCGGCGCAGACGGTGCCGAGCGCGTACTCCTGGAGGTCGAGCACGGGGACGCTGGCGGGCTGGGCGTCGAGCCTGCGGAAGAGCAGCTTCTCGCTGGTGATCGTCCGGGAGGTGAGCCGGGCGGTGCGGTGCCGCGCGAGGTGGTCGCGCCGGTCGTCGTGGTCGAGCTGGGTGAGCAGGCACTTTCCGGCCGCCATGGCGTGGGCGGCGGAGCGGAAGTCGACCCACTCGTTGACCTTGGGGGTGCGCGGGCCGTCCGCGTACTGGGTGATCTTGATTTCACCGTCGACGTAGCTGCTCAGGTAGACGGCGGCGCCGAGCGTGTCGCGGAGCACGGTCAGCGACCGCTGGAGTCTGGCCTCCAGGGCCTTGGTGCGGTCGCGGCCGGCGGTGAGCAGGGGCACCGCGTCGCCCGTGACGTAGCCGCCGTCGGCCGTGCGCTCCACGTACTCCTCGTGGCGCAGCATCTGCAGGAGATGCGCGAGGTGTCCGCGGGGCAGCCCGGTCTCGCGGGAGATCTGTGCCTCGCTCACGCCTCCGGTGTATTTGGCGACGGTCTCCAGCACGCGCAGCGCGTACTGCACCGAGTGGAACGGTGCGGTCGGGTCGGGCCTGAGCGCCACGGTCTCCCCCTTGCGGTTTTTCCTGTGGGTGTCCCCGGTTGTCGCCCTCCCCACGATAAGGGCGAAAGGGCCTGCACGGAGAGGGTGTTGAGCAGAATCCCGGCTTGGTCCGTACCCCTGTCCCGGGCCGTCGGACCTTGGCATATGCCGCAGTCGTAGGCGGCCGCGCGGGAATAACCGGAGAACGGCTCCGGTTGGTTGCGGCGACGGCGCACATGCGCGCGGAGACGACCGCAGGGAGGCGGGCCACCGTGGCCGAGGCACAGGAGAACGTTCAGGGTGTTACGGGCGTGACGGACGAAACCATCCGGGCGCGGCCCCGCGGCAGCGCTCCCGTCCCCCTGTCCGTACTGGACCTGGCGACCGTCGGCAGCGGCCGCACCGCCCGGCAGGCGCTCGGCACCACGGTCGAACTGGCCCGCCTCGCCGAGCGCCGCGGCTACCACCGCTTCTGGGTCGCGGAGCACCACTCCATGCCGGGGGTGGCCAGCTCCTCGCCGGCCGTCATCCTGGCCCACCTCGCCGCCCACACCGACCGCATCCGCCTCGGCTCCGGCGGGGTGATGCTGCCCAACCACGCGCCGCTGGTGATCGCCGAACAGTTCGGCACCCTCCAGGCCCTCGCCCCCGGCCGCATCGACCTCGGTCTCGGCCGCGCCCCCGGCACGGACGGCGCGACCGCGGCCGCCCTGCGCCGCACGGTCCCCCGTAGCCTGGACGGCACGGGAGGTGCCCCCACGTTGCACGAGGGCGCCGACGACTTTCCCCAGCAGCTCTCCGAGCTCACCCGTTTCCTGGACGACGACTTCCCCGACGGCCACCGCTACGCCCGCATCCACGCCGTGCCGGGCCCGGTCCAGGGCCGGGTGCCCGGCGGGGTGCAGCGCGCCGACCGCCCGTCCGTCTGGCTGCTGGGCTCCTCGGGCTTCAGCGCCCGCCTGGCCGGACTGCTCGGCCTGCCGTTCTCCTTCGCACACCACTTCTCCGCCGCGAACACGGTTCCGGCGCTGGAGCTGTACCGCGAGTCCTTCCGCCCGTCCGAGGTCCTGGACCGCCCGTACGCCAAGATCGGCGTCCAGGCCTTCGCCGCGGACGACGCCCGCGAGGCGCACCGCCAGGTCATGACCGGCGCTCTGGCCATGCTCCGCCTGCGCAGGGGCCGCCCCGGCCTGGTCCCCACGCCGGAGGAGGCGGAGACGTACGCCTACGCCCCGGCGGAGAAGGAGTTCGTGTCGGACTGGCTGCGAAATGTGGTGTACGGAACGGCGGATGAGGTCAAGGAGGGCCTGAACGCACTGGTACGGAGGACGGGCGCGGACGAGTTGATGCTCACGTCGAACGTGCACAGCGCGGAGGCGCGGGTGCAGAGCCTCGAACTGATCGCGAATACGTACGGAATGCCGGGTTTCCCCGCCCCGTAAGGGGCGCGGGGAACTGCGCGAGCAGCCACGGACGGCCCGCAGTCGCGCATCGACCGCTCAGGCCCCGAGCAACGCAGAGATCCTCTCGGCCGGCACCGGCCGGGAGTAGAACCACCCCTGCCCGGTGTCACACCCCATCCTCCCCAGGCGTTCGGCCTGCTCGGCACTCTCCACACACTCCGCCGTCACCGTCAGCCCCAACCGGTGCGCCAGCTGCACCAACGCCTCCACGATCGCCTCGTCCGCGGGATTGCGGCCGTGCACGAACGTGCCGTCCAGCTTGAGCGCGGACACCGGCAGCCGGCTGAGGTAGGCGAGGTTGGAGTACCCCGTCCCGAAGTCGTCGATGGCGATGGCGACGCCCATGTCGCTCAGCTCCCGCAGCTGTTGCAGCGGCCGCCCGGTCGTGCCCATCACGGCCGATTCGGTGAGCTCCAGCTGCAGCAGGTGCGGCGGCAGCCCGGTCTCGGCGAGGGCCGCGGCCACGTCCGCGACCAGGTCGGAGTCCCACACCTGACGCACCGCCACGTTGACGCTGACGACCAGCGGCGGTCCGTCCGGCCGTTCCAGCTGCCAGCGCCGGGCCTGCCGGCAGGCGGTGGCCAGCACCCAGCGGCCCAGGGGGACGATGGCGCCGGTCTCCTCCGCGAGCGCGATGAACCGGTTCGGTCCGAGCGTGCCGAACTGCGGGTGGCACCAGCGCACCAGGGCCTCCACCCCCCGTACGGCGCCGTCGGCCAGCCCCACCAGCGGCTGGTACTGCAGCGCGAACTCGCCTCGCTCGACCGCGGGGCGCAGCGTGCGGGAGAGCGCCTGCCGGTTCATCCGGTGGGCGTTGCGCTCGGGGTCGAAGAGGGTCCAGCGGGCCTTGCCGTCCGCCTTGGCCCAGTACAGCGTGGTGTCGGCGGCCTGCATCAGCTCGGTGGCGTGCGTCCCGTCGGCCGGCCGCTCGACCACACCGATGCTCGCCGACACCGACAGCTGCTGTCCGGCCGCCTCGAACGGCCGCTGCAGCGCGGTCTGTACGGTCACGGCGAGGTCGATCAGCTGCTGGGTGCCCGCGGACTGCTCGACCAGGAGGGCGAATTCGTCGCCGCCGAGGCGGGCCACGAGGTGCCCGCCGGGTGCCGCGCAGGCTGCGAGCCGTCCGGCCACGGCGGTCAGCAGCCGGTCGCCGGCGTCGTGGCCGAGGGTGTCGTTGACGGCCTTGAAGCCGTCCAGGTCGAGGTAGCACAGCCCGATCCGGCCCGTCCCGCCCGGCAGGGTCGCGGCGGTGGCCAGCGCACCGGCCAGCCGCTCGAAGAACAGGCTCCGGTTGGGCAGACCGGTCACCGGGTCGTGCATCCGGACGTGCCGCAGCCGGGCCCGCAGGTCGCGCCGGTCGCTCACGTCCGCGACCGACAGCAGCGCGTCGTGGCTCTCGGGCAGCGGGGTGACGGTCACCTCGGCCCACAGCCCCCGTCCGCCGGACTGTCTCAACCGCCGGGTGCAGTGCAGGCGGTCGCGGCGGCCGAGCAGCACCTCGCGGTACTTCAGCCAGGTCCGGGTGTCGTCGCGGAGGCCGGTGAACTCGGCGGCGGGGGAGTCCTGGAGCCGGGCGGGGTCGGTGCCCAGCAGGACGCCGAGCGCGTCGTTGGCGGTGCGTACGAGGCCGTCGCGGCCGACGACGGCCATGCCGAGGTGCGCGGCCCGGAAGGCAGCCCGGAACTCCTGTGGGGTCAGATTACGTTGCGTGACGACTGGCGGCATGGTGCCGGAGGTGCCGCCCTGGCCGTCGAGGGGTCCGCTCACCGCTCGCTCCCGCGTGGCATCGGGGTCCGCACTGCTGGAGTGCAGGGGTCTTCGGATCGTGTGCGTGGGTCGTACGAGTGGTCGAAATAGGGCTGAATGGCCGTCTGTAGGGGGGTTTCCGTGCTGGAAATGTGGCGATCATAGGGCCCGCGCAGGGCCCGTTCCAGCGGTCCGTCCGCGAGGGGCGGAGCCGCCGGCCGCGAGGTGACCGATTCCGTTCGTCCATGCCCGTCCATGCGCACTCATGTCTGCGGCTGTGCGACAGCGGCCTCCCGATTGACTGACCGTGACTGAGTGTGATGTACCCAGAAGTCGGCTTAGTCACTCGACTGGGGTAGTGAAACGGGGCATAACACCGCAAATAACAAGAGGGTGGTGGAGGTCTCCCGAATCCGTCCCCGGAGGTCGACGTGGTGCGTCCGCAGACACCCATGGGAGTGGACCGGCCCCGGCTGCGTCGCGCCGGGGCCGTGATCACTTCCCTGTGTGCGATCGCCACGACGATCGCGACCGGGCCCGCGCACGCCGTGGGGCCCGGCGGCCCGTGCGCGCTGCCGCGCAGCGAGGCCCATCACTCCGAGGGGCTCGACACCTGGAACCCGGCCTTCCCTCGCCCGGTCGGCCGGCTCGACGCCGTGATGGTCTTCCTGTCCTTCCCGGACTCCCGCCCCTACGTCACCCCGGAGCGGCTCGCGGCGGACCACTTCCCCGGCACCTCACGCTTCTTCGAGCGGGCCTCCTACGGGCAGTTCTCGCTGCGCGTCCACCCGCTGAAGAAGTGGATCCGCATGCCCCGGCCCTCCGTCGACTACCGCATACAGCGCGACTGGGACGGCGACCTGCGCTCCGCCTACCTCAAGGACGCCATCGCCGCGGCCGACGGCGAGGTGGACTTCAGCCGCTACGGGCTGGTCTATCTGGTGGCCGATCCGGACGCCCCCGGCGTGGACTCCGATGCCACCAAGGTGGTCAATCTTGACCAGCCGATCCATGTCGACAACACCGACCTGCGCCGCGTCGTCACCGTCTTCGAGCACCACCCGCCCGACCGCAACGTCCTCGCCCACGAGACCGGCCATGCCCTGGATCTCCCCGACCTCTACCACCGGCCGGAGGACGGCAAGGGCGACTGGGACACCCACGTCGGCGACTGGGACCTCATGGGCAGCCAGTTCGGGCTCGCCTCCGACCCCTTCGGCTGGCACAAGTGGAAGCTCGGCTGGCTCGGCACCCGGCAGGTCGACTGCGTCCTCGGCCGGGGCAGCACGCTGCACACCCTCCAGCCGGTCGAGGCCCCGATGGTGCCGGGCACGGACCCCCGCACCCGGCTGGTGGTGGTGCGTACGGGCCTGAACAGCGCGATCGTCGTCGAGGCGCGGAGCGCCTCCGGCAACGACTCCTCCACCTGCACCGAGGGCGTGCTGGTCTACCGGGTGCGCAGTGACGTTCCTTCGGGCAGCGGTCCGATCCAGGTGCTGGACGGCCACCCGGGGCGGCAGGCCTGCTGGGGCGAGTCCGTCAATCCGCAGTTGGCGGATGCGCCGCTCGGCGTGGGCGAGACGCTGGCGGCCGAGCGCGCGGACGGCGTGGAGGTGAGCGTCCGGGCGCGTACGGCGGGCGGGGCCTGGACCGTGCGGGTGCGGCGGGAGTGACGCGGGGGGCCGGAGGGAAAGGAAGAAGGCCCCCGCACCGGAGTGCGAGGGCCTTCTTCTGTCTGTGCGCCGCCAGGGACTCGAACCCCGGACCCGCTGATTAAGAGTCAGCTGCTCTAACCAACTGAGCTAGCGGCGCCTGCTGACGTGGAAGACTTTAGCACCCTGATCCGGTGGAAAGAAAATCCGGATGTTTAAACGGCTGCGCGAGCGGCTCGGACGCAGGCCCAGAGCAGCACGTCGGGCCCCGGGAGCCAGGGGGCCCGGGTCTCCGGGGCGACCAGCCAGCGGGAGGCGGCGGGCACGGGCTCGGTCTCGTCCGCCGGGAACAGCGGCGGGACGGCCACCGTGTCGCCCGTGCCGTGGCACAGCAGCGGGGGCACCCGGCGGTCGCGGCCTCCCCACTCCTCCCAGTTCAGCAGTGCGGGCAGCCGCTGGGCGGTGCCGGGGGCGACGAAGAGCAGCAGCCGGCTGCGCTGGGCGGCGACCGGCCCGGAGCCCGGCCCCGCCGCCCACAGCCGGTCCAGCACCCGGCGCCCGAAGAGCGCGGGGACGCCGATCACGTCGAACGCGGTGCCGCAGGGGAGCACGACCGAGGCCCCCGGGCTGTCGGCCCACAGGGCGTGGACGCTGCGCGGGAACTTGCTGGCGGAGGCGAGCCAGTCGGCACCGGCCAGGGTGACCCGGGCGGCGACCTGTGCGGCGTACGGGGGGCGCGGCGAGTGCTCTCGGGAGGTCATGGGCCCCATGATCTGCGTCACAGGACCGGGCCCCCGGGGGCTTGCCCGAATCCGGGACAGGGCTGCGGGCGGTGCGCTACCTTGTGCGCCGCATATGCCAGCGGCCCATGGTCGCCGGACCGCGGGCCGCACCCGTTCCGCCGGGCTGCGGCTCGGCCGCTACTCGACCACGCTGCCGTCGCGCAGCAGGCCGCGGCCGAATTCCACCATCTTCCTGGTGTAGTCCTCGCTCCATTCGGCCCGCTCCGCGATCACGGCTGTCGGCAGCCGGTCGAAGCGCCGGGGGTCGGCGAGCTGTGCGGCCGCCAACGCCTGGTACTCGGTCGCGCGGTCGGCCGCCGCGCGGAAGGCCAGCGCCAGCTCGGTGGAGCGGGCCAGCAGTTCGCGCGGGTCCTCGATCGATTCGAGGTCGAAGAAGTGTTCGGGATCGGCGACGGACTCGGGCGGCTCGAAGAGCAGCTGGGCGGGCTTCAGGCGACGCGGTCCACTGTCGTCACGCGCGCCGGGAGCCTGCTTCGGCTCGCACATGTACATACCTCCAGGATCGTCTGCACCGCCATCCATTCTCCTGCGCACCGCAAGGGGGCCGCCGACCGGAGGGGACCGGCGCGCCTTTCACGGCGCCCACCGCACCCGGTGTTCGCCGAGGTGCGCCGGCACCGCGTGGTCGGCCTCCCAGCCGTCGGGGCTGCATCCCCTGGCCGCCTCCGGCGGCGTGCCGGGCTCCGCCCGGCGTCACCGGGGTGCTGCCCGCCGCGAGGGAAGCTCCCGACGGGGCCGGTCTCAAGGGCGCCATTGCACGCGGTGCTCGGACCAGTGCTGCCACGTGGAGAACATGGCCTCCCAGCCGTCGGGGCTGCATCCCCTGGCCGCCTCCGGCGGCGTGCCGGGCTCCGCCCGGCGTCACCGGGCTGCTGCCCGCCGCGAGGGAAGCTCCCGACGGGGCCGGTCTCAAGGGCGCCATTGCACGCGGTGCTCGGACCAGTGCTGCCACGTGGAGAACATGGCCTCCCATCCGTCGGGGAACTTCACGGTGACGCCCAGCTGCACCGGCTCCGTCGACGGGTGGTCGTCCAGCAGACGGTCGACGCCCGACCGGCACACCACCACGCACGCGTGCCGGTGCCGCGAGGCCAGGACGCACAGGCGGCCCGTCTCCAGGTGGAAGGCCGTGGTGTCCGGGCGGCCCGACAGCGGGTGCAGCACGACCGTCACGTCGAACTCCCGGCCCTGGAGCCGGTTGGCGGTGTCCACGGTGACGCCGTGGACCCCGAGCTCCGCCAGTGCCGCGCGCACGGCCGCCGCCTGGTCGCGGTGGGCCGTGCCCACTGCGATCCGCTCCGCCGTCAGCGGCACCGGGTCCGGCGAGCGCTCGCTGGTCGTCGCCCCGCCCCGGTCCAGCAGCCGCCGGACCACCAGCGCCACTGCGCCCACCGCCTCCGGATCCGTCCGCGGCGTGTGGCGCGCGGGCAGCTCCAGGAGGCCCCAGCCCGACTCCGCCGCCTCGTCCAGCACCCGGTCCGGGCCCGAGCCGTCGGACGGCACCCCGAACGCCAGCCGCCGGTCCCCGTGGTCCGTGCCGCTGCGGAAGGGCGTGTACGGGTAGAAGGCGTCCGACACCAGCGGCGCGGCCGAGGCGGGCAGCCGCCAGGACACCGGCAGCCGGTGCTGCGGCAGGCCCGGGTTGTGGGCCAGCAGCGTCGTCACCGCGCTCGCCGACGGGTCGTACGACAGCCCCGCCCACTGGGCCGAGCCCTCGGGCCCGACCACGCTGAACGGGTCCAGCTGGCCCGGGTCGCCGACGAACAGCGCCCGCTCGAAGAGGCCCGCCACGGCCAGCAGCGCGTCCGAGCGCATCTGGTACGCCTCGTCGACGATCGCGTGGCCCCAGGGCTCCGCGGTCTTGGTGTGCGCCCACTTCGCGGCCGTGGAGACCACGACGTCCAGCCCGGCCAGGTCGGCGGCCTTCGCGGACGTCACCACCGAGTCCAGACCGGCGATCGCCGGGTCGTACGGACGGCGCTCGTTGCTGTGCAGCCGGCCGACCGGCAGCCCGGGCTCCGCCTCGGCCAGGCGCAGCACCAGGTCGTCGACCTGGGCGTTGGTCTGCGCAATGATCATCAACGGGCGTCCGGCCGCGGCCAGTTCGCGGGCCGCCCGGACGACGAGCGTGGACTTGCCCGCGCCGGGCGGGGAGTCCACGACGACGCCGCGGTGCGGACTGTGCAGGGTGTCGTGCAGGATCGCCCCGGTGGCCTCGGCCGCCGCCTTGGCCGGGTCGAAGGCGCGTCCGCGCGCCATGCGTACGCTCACAGCCGGTCCTCCGCGGTCACGGGGTCGGGGGCGCCGGGCGGCGCCGCCGGGTCCGGCGGGCCGCCGTGGGTCCAGGGCGTGCGCTCGGGATCGGGCAGCTCGGGGCCGCCCCGGGGCGCGTGCTCGAAGAGGGTCCAGCAGACCCGGTCGCCCTTCTCCGGCACCGAACCCGGCTCGGGGACCTTGCCCCGGCCCATCCCGCCGGTCAGCCGCACGGTCGGCGCGCCGTCCGGCCCGTACGACACGAACTCCCCTGTCTGGGCACGGCCGTCGGGCAGCGCCCGGTACACCTTCACGCCCTCGGCGAGGTGCGGGGCGTCCTCCGTGCGCACCGTGACCAGGGGGCGCGGGCGCGGGACCTTCGCCTCCGAGTACGCCATCACCACCTCCGTGACCTCTCCCGCGAAGGCCTCGCCGGCCAGCCGCCGCCCGGCCATCACCAGCGGATCGTCCAGCGCCTCCTGGGCGTCCAGCAGCGCCAGCGCGCTCTCTCGCGCGGCGAGCTTGCGGGCCGCCGTCACCGCGTCGTCCCGCCGGGGCTGCGGGGGTTCGCCCGCGCGGATGCGGTCGCGGTGCGCGGTGTACGACCAGCGGTCCCGCTTCCAGCGGTCGGCGACGCGGGCGCCCTCCGGCAGGGCGCGCAGGAGGTCGACGCCGCGCCACATGGCGTCCCACGTGGGGCGCAGCTGGGAGGCGAGGAGCGCGCGGATCTCCTCCTCGGCGGCAGACCGCTGCGCCGCGGTGCGTGCGAGGTCGTGGCGCGAAGTGGCGGGAGCCAGGCGCTTGTTGTCGAAGACCGGATCCGTGGCGGGGCCGGCCGGAGGGTGGCGGAGGAGCCCGTCGGGGCCGCGCTCCGTCTCCGCGCGCAGGGCCGCCGTGACGCCCGTCGACCCGGGCGGGGGGTCGATCCAGGCGAGCAGCGCGCCGAGGTGCTGGTCCTCCAGGCGGCTCTGGCCCGTCGCCCAGTGCCGGCCCAGCAGGTGCGTCATCGGCAGCAGCAGGGACGCCCCCGGCACCCGGGCCCGTTCCCCGACGTGCGTGAGCCACCGGCCCAGCAGCGGGACGCGCGGGGGCGCGGGATACGGGGCCTCCGGGTCCTGCTCGGCGGTGCGGCGGAAGCGCATGGAACGGCCGAGCAGGCGGACGAACTCCACGCCGGGCGCGTTGGGCACGAGGATCTGCGGCGCGTCGGAGCTGGGCTCGGTGTCGTCCTCCTCTTCCTCGCCGTACTGCTCGATGTACGGCAGCATCACGTCGGCCAGTTCGGCGAGGAACGCGAACCGCAGGTCCCTGTCACGCGGTTGGGGCACGGCCAGCAGCCGCGGGGCGTCCCGCTCGGTCCCGACCAGCGCGCCGAGCGGCGCACCCGCCTCACCGGCGGTGGTGAGCAGCACGAGCACGAGCGGCTGCGAGGAAAGATGCCGATGCCGCACGGTGGCGAGGGGCTGGGCCTTGCCGGCCTGAACGGCTTCGATGCGGGCGAGGGTGGTGAGGAGGCTCATACCGTCACCTGCAGAAGGTTGTGGGCAGGCGTTCCGCAGGACTGGGGGTACCCCCGGCGGTAGCCGGGGGAAGGTGGGCACAACCGGACCACCGGACAGCAACCGCCCCGCCTCACCGCGCACCCCCAGCCAAGGCCTCGGCCCTGAGCCCGGCGGCCCGCCGAAGCGCAGCAACGACCGGATCCCCCGCATCCCCCACCCCGCCCAGCGCAGCGCACCGCACCGCCTCGACGCTCGTCAGATCCCCCAACTCCGCCCGCAGCCCCCGCCCGAGCACCGCCACGGCCCCCTCCTCCCGCGCCCGCTCCCGGCAGTGGAAGGCGAGCTCGCAGGCCGCCAGGCACTCCGGTGCGTACGCCGCCTCGACCGTGCCCAGCGCGTCGGTCAGCTCGGCGGCAGGCCGGTCCGTCGCGAACGAGAGGCCGGGCGGCAGTGCGGCGGCGATGTCCGCCACCTGTTCCAGCCGGGTCAGCTGGCGCCGGGTGGCGGCCAGTTGACGGCGTACGTCGACGAGCGCCGCGGCCGGCAGGTTGGAGAAGTCCTTGGGGCAGATCAGCAGCACGTCCGGGCGGACGCGCCCGCCGAGGGCCTCCAGCGCGAGCGCGTACACCGCCGCCTGCCGTGCCGCCGCGCCCACCTTGGCGGAGTCCGCCGCCCCGTCGACCATGGCGAAGGATTTGATCTCCACGACCGTCCGGTCCCCGTCGGGATGGACGATCACCGCATCCGGCTCCAGGAAGGCGGGCGTCCCGGCGACGGTCAGGCTCAGCATCGGGTGGTCCAGCAGCGCCCAGCGCCCCGCCTCCGTGGCCTCGCGGAGGGCCAGGGCCGTCCGCGCCGTGCGGCCCTCGGGGCCGGCGGCCGACAGGTCGGGCACGTCCACGGCGTCCGCCTCCGGCGGCTCTGCCCCGGGCAGCTGCCCGCACAGCAGCCGCACCAGCTCCGCACCGCCGTCCCCCTTCACCCGGGCTTCGAAGGCGTGGCCGCGCACGAACGCGAACTGCGACTGCCCGAACGTGACCTGCGCGCCCAGAGCCCGGGCCAGTGCCGCCTTGTCCACCCCGGCACCGTCGAGCAGGGCCCGGCGGCGGCAGCCGGGATTTGCGGCCAGGGCCGCCAGTGCGCGGGCGTCCAGGGGATGCGGCGCGGCCTCCGGGCCGCGCAGCTCAGCGAGCTGCTGTCGCAGCGCCGTCGGTGCGGCTGTCCCCGGCCCCGTCCCGGGCCGGCTGTCGAGGGATCTGGTCACTGGCGTCCGCCTCGCGAAGTCGGTGCGCTGTATCCGCCGTACGCGCCGCAGTCTCGCATCCGCCACTGACAACTGCGGGCACCCCACGGGTTTCCGCGCCTTCCGGGCCGGTGAAGCGGGCCCGGAGGCGGTCGGCGAGGCGCAGCGCGGGCCGGGACAGGAGGTAGCCGACGCCCATGACGGCCGCGCCGGCGAGCGCGTCCAGGAGGTAGTGGTTGGCGGTGCCCATCACCACGAGGGCGATGCCGAGCGGGTAGACCGCACCCGCGGCCTTCGCCCAGACGCTGCGCGCGTGCCGCCAGAGCACGGCCCCGCACCACAGGGCCCAGCCGACGTGCAGGCTCGGCATGGCCGCGTACTGGTTGGTGAACCCGCCGAGCCCGCGCGGGGCGCTCGCGTCGCCGCCCCACCAGCCGTACGAGCCGTACTGGGCCATGGTGTCGACGAACCCGTAGCCCGCCTCCAGCAGCCGGGGCGGGCAGGTGGGCAGCAGGGTGAAACCGATGAGGCCGATGAGGGTGGAGATCATCAGCCAGGTCCGCAGCCGGCGGTAGTGCTCCGTCCTGCGCCTGAACAGCCAGATCAGGATGGCGGGGGTGAGCAGGTAGTGCAGGGACGCGTAGGCGAAGTCGGCGGGTATGCCGAGCGCGGGGTGATCGGTGAACAGCTTGTTGAGCGGGGGCTCGATGTTTATTCGGAACGTTTTTTCAAGATCGAGTATCGACAGGCCGTGGTCGACCGCCGTCTGCACGTCCCCCCGCACCAGCAGTCGGCCGGCCGAATAGAGGCCGTAGACGACGGCTATCAAGGGCAGCTCGGTCCACCAGCGCGGCCGCTTCCCGAGTGGTGCGGTGCGGTACATCCGGACGCTCTCCATGTGTTCAGGCGGCCAACAACAAGCGGACATGCAACCGTACGGTGTACGCCACATTGGCTGCACACCGCCCCTTTGCGCGGGAAAGGAGACGTCCCAAGCGCCCCAAGGGTTGCCTGGTACGGGAGTGAGTGATGATGGAGAGGAACGTCACCGCACACTTGTGAAGGGGCTCACTCCATGGCACCGCGCATCCTGCTGGCCCGGCACGGACAGACGGAATGGTCGCTCTCCGGCAAGCACACCGGCCGCACGGACATCCCGCTCCTCGACGAGGGGCGGCGCGGTGCCAAGCTGCTCGGCGAGCGCCTGCACCGCGCCCCGTGGGACGGCCTGCCGGACGTCGAGATCCGCACCAGCCCGCTCGTGCGCGCCAAGGAGACCTGCGAGCTGGCCGGCTTCGGGGACCGGGCGGCCGACTGGGACGTGCTGATGGAGTGGGACTACGGCGCGTACGAGGGCATGACCCCGGCCGAGATCAAGTCCGGCCGCCCGGACTGGTTCATCTGGCGCGACGGCGTGCCGGAGGGCGAGGCGCTGGCCGAGGTGTCGGCGCGTGCGGACGAGGTCGTCCGGTGGGCGAAGTCGGCGGACCGCGACGTCATGATCTTCGCGCACGGCCACATCCTCCGCGTGATCGGTTCCCGCTGGCTGGGCCTGGACGCGTCGTTCGCCGCACGCATCCGCCTGGACCCGACATCGCTGTCGATCCTTGGCTGGGCGTACGACGAACCGGCCATCGAGCGCTGGAACGACACGGGGCACCTGGGCTGACGGCGGGGGATACCGACGTCCGGAGCCTCACACGTTTCGCGTCCGGAGCCTCAGACGCTTCACACGGCCTGTGCGTCGTGCCGCGTCAGGAACGCGCCGACCGCAGGCACCCCCGTGTGGGAGCGCAGCACCCGCGCCGTGGAGGCCAGCATCCCCCGGATCCGCGCCGACTGGACCTGTGCCTGCAGGTCCAGGACCCGCTCCCCGGCCACCGCCGCCTCCGCCACCGCGCCCCCGTGCGCCAGGTCTCCGGCCAGCTGCGCCGTGTAGAGCGCGATGTTCCGCGCGAAGTGCGGATCGGCCAGCTCCACGGCCCGCCCGCCGTGTTCCGCCGCCCTGCGCCAGTCGCCGAGGGCGGACCAGCACTGCGCCTCCAGCAGTTCCAGCTCGGCCTCGCCGAAGAACGTCATCCACTCCGGATCGTCCTCGCTCCGCCCGCGCTCGAAGAGCGTCCGCGCGCGCAACAGCGTCTCCTCACAGGCCGCCCGGTCGCCCAGCTGGGCCCAGCCGCCGGCCTCCCGCAGGGTCAGCAGGGACATCAGCCGTGCCGAGGCCAGCTGCCGGCCGGCCTGCTGTGCGGCCTGCGCGGCGCGGACGGCCTCCCGCGGCCGTCCGGCGTCGCGTGCGAGGAAGGCGGTGTTGCAGAAGGCGTGCGCCTCCAGCGCCGCGTCCCCGGTGACCCGTGCGGTCGCGAGGGCCTCCGCGTAGTGGGAGCGGGCGTCGCCGAAGCGCCCGGAGTCGTGGGCCAGCCAGCCGACGGAGATGGCGAGTTCGCCCGCGCCCGCGTGCAGCCGGTCCGCCACCGACTGCCGTCGGGTCTCCGCGTCGAGCAGTTCGTACGCCGCCCGCAGCGGCTGTGCGGCGCGCCGGTAGAGGTGGTCGGCGCCGTGCCGGTCGTCGAGCAGCCGGATCTGCCGGACCGCCTGCTCGAGGGCACAGGCCTCGGCCTCCCCCGCACGCCGGGGCGTGCGGGCGCCCGGCACTCCGCCCAGGGAGACGGTGGCCACGGCGGCCGGGCCGGAGGTGATGAACGCGCGACGCAACACGTCGCTCTCCTTGCTGCTGTCGAAGCGGTCGAGGGGACCGCCCCCGGAACCCGGGATGCGGCCGCCCGAGGGGCTCTCGGTGGAAGCGGACGGCGCACCGCCCTTGTCGCGCGCCCCCCGTCCACGCACTGCCTCTCGTGGCGCGAACCCCATGTCCGCCGGTTCGCAGCCGGGGAACATATGGCGGAACACCCGCTCGTAGGCGTAGTTGGGACAGCGGATCTCGCCGGACTCGACGCGCCCGATGTAGCGCGCGTCGCAGGAGACGTGTTCGCCGATCTCACGCGCCGCCCGCCGCACTTCCGCCGCGAACTCCCCTGGTGAGCGCGGCCCCCGGAGCCGGCGGAAGGCTGTGTTCGGGCGGCGCGGCGAGGACGCGGAGGAAGACGTGCGAGACGACGCCATGGCCGGACCCTCTCCCTGGCGAGCCGCCCCGCGAGGTGCCTGCGGAACGGGTGGCTGTGCTGCCGTATGGCGTGATGACCGTACCGGCTGCCGCGGGCCCACTACGCCTGGTTTCTCTACAAAACGGATATCCCACCTGCCATCCGCCATGAACTGCCATCCTTTGCGGCGGCGCGGCGCCGTAGCCGTTGACACCGCACGGGCGTTGAACCGGGTGAACGGACTGGAGCAGGCTCGTTGACCGGGGCCCGCGGACGGTCCGTTCACTGCGGAGCGGACTTGTGCGGCGGAGGAGGGGTTTCCCGTGGTGGAGGCCGGAGTGGACATCGGCAGCTCGCGAACGACGGCACTGCACCAGCCGCGTCAGGACCGCAGCGCTTCCCCGTACCCGCCGCCGGTGACGGCCGCGGAGAGCGGTCCGTGCGATCTTGTCACCGTCCCCGCCCGGCAGGGCCTGGAGGCGGTCGACATCCTGCGGCTGCGCGACGGCGTGGGGCCCGTGCTGCACGACGGCGGCTGCGACACCCTCGGCTTCCTCGTCCCGCCCGGCACCGCCGCGGCCTGGGACCTGCCGGGCAGCGCCTGCACCCAGACCTACGGGCGCGGCCTGCGCACGGGCGCGCCCGGCGGCGTCGCCGAGCCGCCGGTCACGGGCACCGGCTGGCTCGTCGCCCCGGACGTGGCCTTCACCTCCGCCACGGACCCCGCCGTGCTGCGCGCGGCGCTCGGCGAGGCGGCCCGCACGATCGAGGCCGTCGACCGCTGCAGATAGCGGCCGGAGCGGCCCGCGGGATACTTGCCGTGTGGCAAAAGGCAAGCAGAAGCAGGGCCGCGGGCGCGCGGCGGAACCGATATCGGCGCAGGTGGCGGGTGGTCTCGCGGAGCTCGTGCCCGATCGCGACCGCCCCCGCGGCCGGACCCTGCTGATCGACAGGGCGCCGCAGTCCCATGTGGACCTCGACGACCCCGCGTACCTCGAATTCGCCTACCAGCGCCGGATCGGGCACATCGCCGACCTCGTGGCGCCGCCCGGCAAACCCGTCCAGGCGCTCCACCTCGGCGGCGGCGCCTTCACGCTCGCGCGCTACATAGCCGCGACGCGGCCCCGGTCGACGCAGCAGATAGTCGAGATCGACGCCCCGCTCGTGCAGTTCGTCCGCACCGAACTGCCGCTGGACAGCGGGTGGCGGATCCGGGTCCGCGGCGGCGACGCCCGCGAGGGGCTCGCCAAGGTGCCGGACGGCTGGGCGGACCTGATCATCGCCGACGTCTTCGGCGGCGCCCGCACCCCGGCACACCTGACCAGCACCGAGTTCGCGGCCGAGGTGCGCCGCGCACTGCGACCCGGCGGCTTCTACGTCGCCAACCTCGCCGACGGCCCGCCGCTCGCCCACCTCAAGGCGCAGATCGCGACGGTACGGACGGTCTTCCCCGAACTGTGCCTGACCGCCGACCCGGCGGTGCTGCGCGGCAAGCGCTTCGGCAACGCCGTACTGCTGGCCTCGGACCGGGAACTGCCGGTCGCGGAACTCACCCGGCGCGCCGCGACGGATCCGCACCAGGGACGCGTGGAACACGGCAGGGGGCTGGCCGACTTCACCGGCGGCGCGGCTCCGGTGACGGACGCGACGGCCCGCCCGTCCCCGGAACCGCCGCCGTCGGTGTTCGAGTAGGGGGCGCCCCGAAGGGGGCACGACCGGCCGACCACGACCCGCAGGGACAAGATCACCCGAGCTGCCCCGAACGCACGACATCCGCATACCACCGCGCACTCGACTTGGGCGTACGCACCTGCGTCGCGTAATCCACGTACACCACCCCGAACCGCTTGCTGTACCCGTACGCCCACTCGAAGTTGTCGAGCAACGACCACACGAAGTACCCGCGCACGTCCGCGCCGTCGGCGCGGGCACGCAGCACCGCGTCCAGGTGCGCCCGCAGATACGCAATGCGCTCCGGGTCGTGCACCGCACCCCCCGCGTCCGGCTCGTCGTCGTAGGCCGCCCCGTTCTCGGTGACGAGCAGAGGCAGGCCGGGCAGTTCGCGGGTGAAACGCATCAGCAGCTCGTGGAGGCCGGTCGCGTCCACGCTCCAGTCCATCGCGGTGCGCCTGCCGGGCGGTTGGTGGAAGGTGACGTGACGGTCGGCGCCGGGCCAGGCGGAGTGCTCGCCTCCGCCGTGGCCGTCGGCGCGCGAGGGGCCGTTGTCAGTGCCCGCTGATACCACTGTGGGTGCGTAGTAGTTGATGCCGAGCGCGTCCAGGGGGTGCTTGACGATGTCCGGGTCGCCGTCGCGGACGAACGACCAGTCCGTGATCCGTGCCGTGTCCGCCAACAGGTCGGCGGGGTATGCGCCGTTGAGCATGGGCTCGGTGAAGATACGGGTGGACAGGGCGTCGATGCGCCGCTGAGCGTCCAGGTCCTGGGGGGAGGGCGTGAGGGCCCTGACGGCGGCGGTGTTGAGGGCCACCGTCAGCAGCGCCTCGCCGGGGAGCACGGAGCGCAGCGCCTGCGCCCCGAGGCCGTGCGCCAGGTTGAGGTGGTGGGCCGCGCGCAGGGCGTCCGCCGGGTCCGTGCGGCCGGGGGCGTGCACGCCGGAGCCGTAGCCGAGGAAGGCGCTGCACCAGGGCTCGTTGAGGGTGCACCACATCCCGACGCGGTCGCCCAGGGCCTTGCCGACGAGGTACGCGTAATCGGCGAAGCGGTGTGCCGTCTCCCGGGCCGGCCAGCCGCCCGCCTCCTCCAGCTCCTGGGGAAGGTCCCAGTGGTAGAGGGTCAGCAGCGGCCGGACGCCGTGGGCGAGCAGGTCGTCCACGAGCTCCCGGTAGAAGTCGAGGCCCCGCTGCGAGGCGGGGCCGCGGCCCGTGGGCTGGACGCGGGGCCAGGAGACGGAGAAGCGGTAGGCGTCCAGGCCCAGTTCGGCCATCAGCGCCACGTCGGCGGCGCGGCGGTGGTAGTGGTCGGCGGCGATGTCACCGGTGTCGCCGCCGAGCACCCGGCCGGGGGTGCGGGAGAAGACGTCCCAGATCGAGTCGGTGCGGCCGCCCTCCTGTGCCGCTCCTTCGACCTGGTACGCGGCCGTCGCCGCGCCCCAGAGGAAACCGGGCGGGAAGTTCACGCTCATGCAAGTGCTCCGATGCAAGTGCTCCGGCAAATGTGGGGGGGGGGAATGGGCACATGGGGGTTCACGGGGCGTCAGCCCTTGACCGCGCCGCGCATGATGCCGCCGACGATCTGGCGGCCGAAGACGGCGAAGACGAGCAGCAGCGGCAGCGTGCCCAGCAGCGCGCCGGCCATCACCACGGCCTGGTCCGGCACGTAGCCGCGGCCGAGCCCGGTCAGGGCCACCTGCACGGTGGGGTTCTCCTGGGTCAGCGCGATCACGGGCCAGAAGAAGTCGTTCCACGCCTGGACGAAGGAGAGCATCCCCAGCACGGCCATCGCCGGCCGGGCCACGGGGAGGACGACGTGCCGCACGATGCGCAGGCTGCTCGCGCCGTCGACGCGGGCGGCCTCGATCAGCTCGGTGGGCAGCGCCTCGACCAGGTACTGCCGCATGAAGAACACTCCGAAGGCGCTGACCAGGGTCGGCATCACCACCGCCGGCAGCCGGTCGGTCCACCCCAGGCGGGCGACGATCAGGAAGAGGGGGACCACCCCGAGCTGGGGCGGCACCATCATCGTGCCGATCACCAGCGCCAGCAGCGGCCCGCGGAAGCGGAACCGCAGCTTGGCGAAGGCGAAGCCGGCGACGGTGCAGAAGAGCACCGTGCCCAGCGCGATGCTGCCGGCCACCAGCAGCGTGTTGCCCAGGGCCAGGCCCAGTCCGGCATCGGTCCAGGCGGTGCGCAGGTTCCGGCCGAGGTTGCCGCCGAACCAGAAGGGCGGCGGCGTCCTGGCCAGGCGGGTGTTGTCGTGCGAGGCGGCGACGGCCGTCCAGAGCAGGGGGAAGAGGGAGCCGGCGGCGAAGAGGGCGAGCACGGCGTAGGCGAACGGCCCGCCGTGCAGCTGCCGTCCGGCACGGTTCCCGGGTGTCCGGGTGCGGGGCGGCACGGCTCGCCTGCCCCTGCGCAGCCGCCGGGCGGCCGCCTGCTGTCCCGCTGCGATCAGCAGCAGGATCAGGAACATCGTCCAGGCGACGGCCGAGGCGCGTCCGAGGTGGAAGTCGAACCAGCCCTGTTCGTAGAGGTAGAGCCCCAGCGTCTGGAACTGGTGCGAGGCCCCGCCCTTCTGCCCGGCCGCCCCGCCGAACAGCAGCGGTTCGCCGAAGAGCTGGGTGGCCCCGATCGCGGAGACGGCCACGGTGAACAGGATGGTCGGCCGCAGCATCGGCACGGTGATGTGCAGGAACTGCTGCCATCGCGAGGCCCCGTCCAGTGCGGCGGACTCGTAGAGCTCGTCCGGGACGGCCTGCATGGCCGCCAGGTAGATCAGCGCGTTGTAGCCCGTCCACCGCCAGACGACGATCGAGGAGACCGCGATCTGCGAACTCCAGGTGCCGCTCTGCCAGTCGACGGGACCGATACCCGCCGTGCCCAGCGCCCAGTTGACCATCCCGTAGTCCCGTCCGTAGAGCAGCACGAAGACGAGCGTGGCCGCGGCGACGGAGGTGGCGTACGGGGTCAGCAGCGCGACCCGCCAGAAGGTGGCGGCACGCAGCCGGTAGTGCAGCAGCTGGGCGAGGCCGAGGGCCATCAGCAGCTGGGGCACGGTCGCCAGGAGCCCGATGGTGAGGGTGTTGCGCAGGGCGTTCCAGAAGAACGGGCTGACCACCAGCCGCGCGTAGTGGTGCAGCCCGACCCAGGTCGCGCGGTCCGGCGCCGTGAGCTCCACGCGGTGCAGGGAGGCCCAGCCCGTGTAGAGGAGGGGGAAGAGTCCGAATGCGGCGAAGAACAGGAAGAACGGCGCCACGAAGGCGTACGGGCTGTAGCGCACGTCCCAGCGGTGCAGCCGGCTGCGCCAAGTGCTGTGCGGGCGGGGGATGTTGCCCGGAGCGCGGTCGTCGTCGTGCGGCCCGGGCGGCCGCGCCTCCGGGTCGTCGACCGCTGCGGTCGTGGCCGTCATTCGTCCACCGCGTTCTCGATCTCCTTCTGCGCTGCCTTCCAGGCTTCCGCGGGCGGCTTGCCCTGCTGTTCGGCCTGCGGGATGCCGACATCGGTGAAGGCCGTCCCGATCTGCTGCTCCATGGGGCCGAAGACGAGGGTCGGGATGCCCCGGGCCGCGTCGGCGAAGATCTCGCCGACGGGTGCATCGCCGAAGTAGGGGTTGCGGGCGTTCCTGACCTCCGGCATGGCATAGGCGGCCGGGGTGGAGGGGACGCCGGCCTGCCGTGCGAAGAGCCTGGCCTGCTGGGCCGGGGCGGTCAGCCAGACGGCGAGGGCGGTCGCGGCGGCCTTGTGCCGCGCGGCCTTCGGCACGGTGATGAACGAGCCGCCCCAGTTCGCGGGCCGGGGCGCGGCGGCCACGTCCCACGCGCCCCGGCCCGCGTCGCCGGACTTCTCCTTGATGTAGCCGAGCATCCACGGCGGACAGGCGACGGCGGCGAAGCGGCCGTTGGCGAACGCCTGGTCCCAGGGCTTCTCGAACTGCCGCAGCCGGGCGGTCAGTCCGTTGCGCGCCGCCTGCATGGCCAGTCCCCAGGAGGCGGTGACCGCCGGGCTGTTGCGGTAGACGGGCCTGCCGTGCCGGTCGTAGTAGCGCTCGGCATAACCGTGGACGGACGCGTTGTAGACCCCGGCGGCCGAGTCGGTGAAGACGGTGCCCGCGGGGGCGTGGCGCATGTACGCCTTGCCGGTGTCGATGAACTTCTGCCAGTCGCCGGCCCACAGCCTGCCGACGGCCGCCCGGTCCGTGGGCAGTCCGGCCTGCCGGAAGAGGTCCTTGCGATAGCAGACGGCGATGGGGCCGATGTCCGTGCCGAGGCCGATCGTCCGGCCGTCGGGGGTGGTGGCCTGCGCCCACTTCCAGTCCAGCCAGTCGCCCCTGCGGACGCCCGGTGCGCGGGACAGGTCCTCGAAGCGGTGGCCCTGTCCGGTGGCCACGTCGTGGATGTTGCCCACTTCGACGGCCTGGATGTCCGCCAGTCCGCTGCCGGCGACGAGGTGCGTGAGGAGCTGCGGATAGTAGGTGTCGTTCCGCTCGACCACGCTCTCCTTGATGACGATGCCGGGGTGCAGCTGCTCGTACTCCCGGTAGAGACCGGCCTGTTTGTAGCCGAAGACACCGAAGGTTCCGATGGTGACCGTGGTCCGCCCGGCCTCGTCGCCGTGTTGTGCGCAGCCGGCGAGCAGGACCACTCCGAGCGCCACGGCTGCCGCCACGGCGCGGCGGGTGCGGCGGACGGTGCGGGTGCTGCGGGGCATCGCGTCCTCCCGGTCAACTGCCGTGCCGGAGTGAGGTCTTAAGGGGTCGCAGGGTCCGCAGTACGGTGGGAGCGCTCCCAGAACGACAAGTCGAAGCGTTGCCGCAACCTGGCGGAGTGTCAAGGACGCGGCGCGCGACGTGCCATGGAGGCGCCCGCATGTCCTGGACCGGAGAGACCGCAGAGACAGTCCGTCGTACCCGCCCGACCCTGGAGGAGGTGGCGGCCCGCGCCGGTGTGGGCCGGGGCACGGCGTCCCGGGTGATCAACGGCTCGCCGCGGGTCAGCGACCGTACCCGCGCGGCCGTCGAACAGGCCGTCGCCGAGCTCGGCTACATACCCAACCGCGCTGCCCGTGCCCTCGCGGCGGGCAGCGCGGACGCCGTCGCCCTCGTCCTCCCCGAGCCCGGCGCGGGTCTGCCAGCCGACCCGTACTTCACCGACCTCGTGCGCGGCGTCGGCTCCGGGCTCGCCGACAGCGGCCTGCAGCTGCAGCTCACCCTCCTGCGCGGTCCGGAGGAGGGCCGCCGGTGCGCGGACCAGCTCGCCGCGCGGCGCGTGGACGGCGTGCTGTTGGTCTCCGTCCGCGACGACGACCCCCTGCCGGGCCTCGTCGCGGAGCTCGGCGTGCCCGCCGTCCTCACCGGCCGCCGGCCCGCCGGTCTGCCCCTGACGTGCGTGGACTCCGACGACACGGGCGGCGCCCGGACCGCGCTCGGCCACCTGCTGGCCCGCGGCCGCCGTACCGTCGCCGTCATCGCCGGCCCGCCCGGCACGGCCGCGGCCCGGCGCCTCCTCGACGGCTGCCGGCAGGCGCTCGGCTCCGCCCCGGACGCCGCCCTGGTCGAGTCCGCTCCGCTCACCGAGTCCGGCGGCCGCCGCGCCGTGCGGGCCCTGCTCGACCGGCGCCCCGGCCTGGACGCCGTCCTCGCCGCCTCGGACGCGGTGGCCGCCGGCGCCCTCCAGGCGCTCCGCGCCCGCGGCCGCCGCGTCCCCGCCGACGTGGCCGTGGCGGGCTTCGGCGACTCCGCCGTCGCCCGCCACACGGACCCGCCGCTCACCAGCGTCCGCCGCCCGACCGAGGCCGTGGGCCGCACGATGGCCGCGGTCCTGCTCTCCCGGATCCAGGACCCCACGGCGCCGACGGGCCCCCGGATCGTCCTGCCCACCGAACTGATCGTGCGGGCATCGTCCTGACGCATCGTCGGCCGGGCGGTCAATCCGGGTGAACACCCCGCCGGGCAGCCGGAGAAGAGCCGTCCGGGCGGGCAGGGTCGGGGGCATGTGGAAGAAACTGCTGATGCCCGCCGCCGCCCTCGCGCTCACCGTGCCCGCCGCCCCGGCCACGGCCCGCCCGCCGCTGCCGGACACCACGGACGGGGGGTTCCTCAAGGAGGCCGTGACCGCGGCCAATCGCCACCGCGCACAGCACGGGGCGCGGCCCCTGGCGCTCGACCCCGCCCTCACCGCCTACGCCAGGAAGCGCGCCCAGGAGCTCTCCCGGGGCATCCCCGGACAGCTGAGCACCGAGGGTGCGGACCCGCGGCTGGGGGAGGACCTCTTCTGGTCGTCCGCCGGGGGCGAGCGCGCCGCGGCTGCGGGCGCGGCGCAGGCCGTCGAGGCCTGGTACGCCGAAGCGCGCTCGTACGACTGGCGGAAGCCGGGCTTCAGCGCGGCCACCGGCGACTTCACCCAGCTGGTGTGGAAGGCCTCGGACCGGATCGGCGCCGCCCGGGTCAGCGGCAGGGCGGGCGGCCGCACCGAGACCTACGTGGTCTTCGCGTTCGCCCCGCCGGGCAATGTGGACGGGGCCTTCCGGGAGAACGTCCTCCCGAGGCGGTGAGAGCCGGGGCCGGTCCGACGGCCCGTCAGGTACGTACAACGCCGAAGGCCCGGTCTGCGTCTGCAGACCGGGCCTTCGGCATCAGGGTGAGTAACGGGACTCGAACCCGCGACATCCTGGACCACAACCAGGTGCTCTACCTGCTGAGCTATACCCACCATGTCCGGCGTTTGTTTCCGTGTTTCCCACCGGCCGAGAAAAAGTGTACAGGGTCCGGAGGGGTGCTCGCTCCCGGCTTTCGCCCTGGCCGGGAGCGAGCTGCGTCACTCTGCCGGGGCTAGGCCCCGTCGGGCAGGACGTGCTTGGCCGCGATGGCCTTCGCGGTGTCCGAGTCCGGTCCGGGCTGGGGCACGAAGATCGCCTCGCGGTAGTAGCGGAGCTCGGCGATCGACTCGCGGATGTCGGAGAGCGCCCGGTGGTTGCCGTTCTTCTTGGGACTGCTGAAGTACGCGCGCGGGAACCAGCGCCGGGCCAGCTCCTTCACCGAGGAGACGTCCACGATCCGGTAGTGTAGGTGGCTCTCCAGCGCGGGCATGTCCCGCAGCAGGAAACCGCGGTCGGTGCCGACCGAGTTTCCGCACAGCGGGGCCTTGCCCGGCTCCGGGACGTGCTCGCGGATGTACGCCAGGACCCGCTGCTCGGCTTCCTCGAGCGTGGTCCCGCCGTCCAGTTCCGCCAGCAGCCCGGAGGCCGTGTGCATCTGGCGCACCACCTCGGGCATGGTGGCGAGGGCCTCGGCGGGCGGGCGGATCACGATGTCCACGCCGTCGCCGAGGATGTTCAGCTCGGAGTCGGTGACCAGGGCGGCCACCTCGATGAGTGCGTCGTCCGACAGCGAGAGCCCGGTCATCTCGCAGTCGATCCACACCATGCGATCGTTCATGCATCTCACCCTACGGGGCGCTCCCGCTGACCGGGCAGGCGCGGAGTGTAGAGGTCGGTATCGGGCTTCCCCGGATCCGGCCCGCCGGCGAGATGACCCCCGGCAGGGCCGGGATCATGAACGATATGTCCTGTATGTCTGCTGTGGCCTCCATGGGGCGGCGGAGCTCCCAGCGGCGCACCGGTGACGGCGTGCGCCGTGGTGGCCATGGCCGCCCGCCGCATCGCCACCAGCGAGGGCTCCCCCGGCCGGGGTTCGACCGGCTCCGGCCGGTCGAACCGCTCGCCGCGGTCGCCCCGCTCCGGACGCTCCGGCCGCTCACTCCGCTCCGGCCTGCCGTCCGCACCGCTCTGCGGGCGGCGCGCCCGGTAGGCGGCCCGGTAGGCGGCGGGGGAGGATCCCAGCTGCCGGCGGAAGTGGCCGCGCAGGGCCACGGGCGAGCGGAAGCCGCAGCGCCCGGCGACCTCGTCCACGGAGTAGTCCGAGGTCTCCAGGAGCCGCTGCGCCTGGAGCACCCGCTGAGTGATCAGCCACTGCAGGGGAGCGCTCCCGGTGAGCGAACGGAACCGCCGGTCGAAGGTGCGACGGCTCATGTAGGCACGGGCGGCCAGGGTCTCCACGTCGAACTGCTCGTGGAGGTGCTCCAGCGCCCAGGCGACGACCTCGGCGAGCGGGTCGGCACCGATCTCCTCCGGTAAAGACCTGTCGAGGTAGCGCTCCTGTCCTCCGCTGCGGCGCGGCGGCACGACGAGACGCCGGGCCAGGGCCCCCGCCGCGTCGGCTCCGTGGTCGGTGCGGACGATGTGCAGGCACAGGTCGATGCCTGCCGCGGTGCCCGCGGACGTCAGTACGTCGCCGTCGTCCACGAAGAGCTCCCGCGGGTCCACGTGGACCGACGGGTAGCGCTTCGCGAGCGTGGGCGCGTACATCCAGTGGGTGGTGGCGGGCCTGCCGTCGAGCAGCCCCGCCGCGGCGAGTACGAAGGCACCGGTGCACAGCCCCACGATGCGGGCGCCCTCCTCGTGGGCGCGGCGCAGTGCGTCGAGTGCGGCGGCGGGCGGCGGTTGGGTGATCGACCGCCAGGCCGGTACGACGACGGTGCCGGCCCTGGAGAGTGCCTCCAGGCCGTACGGTGCGGTCAATTCCAAGCCGCCGGTCGTTCGCAATGGCACATCTTCGCCCGCGCACACCAGCAATCGGTAGCGGGGAACTCCCGCGTCCTGTCGGTCGATTCCGAAGACGGAGAGCGGAATGGAGCTTTCGAAGATGGGGCCGCCGCTGAAAAGCAACACGGCGACGATCTCCCGGCGGCGGCGTCCGGAGAGCTTGCGCGCGGCCTCCGGTACGGTCGTGGAGTCCTGGCTCATGGCGCTAAGCCCCCCTCGGCGGTCGAGTCCTCTCGGTCCTGCACGTTTCCCCTCGGTCCTGAACGGTTCCCCCGCCGGTCATGGCCAAGATCGAATCTACTGCGTCGCATGGAGACGCGGTGACCAGTTCACCACCCGGCTCTATGTCGACATGACAACTTGGCGCGAAGCGTTCGATCACGAAGCGTTGCACTTGCAGGGCTCGGTGAAAAGTACGCCTCCCGCCCCTGCCCACACAGCGTAGGCGGCAACCGCCTTCAGCGGTCCTTTCCTTGCTGGTCGACCGGCTGTTGGGAGCGGCTGCGGCCAAGGTGGGGAGTTCGGCCTGAAGTTGGCTGAAAACCTACGGGTGCAGGCGTACGAGAGCGTCAGTCGACGGGCTGTCCGGTGCCCTGATGCCGTCCGCCCCGGTGTGTGCCGGCGCCCGTTCTGCCGTGCCGTCCGCGGTGCGGCGCGGACCGGTCGGCGGCGACTCGCGCGGCGGTGCGCTCGGACTGGCGCAGCAGGGCGTGGCAGACGCAGGTGAGGGCCACCAGTCCGGCCGCGCTGCCGACCGCACCGCCGAAGGACTGACCGCACATCAGCAGAACGACCGGGACCAGGGCGCAGCTGAACGCCGCCCAGCGCACGACGTCGCTCACCGGATCGGGGGATTCCCCCTCGGCGTCGTCGTCGTGGGTGTGGTCACGGGTTCCGGGCACGGAGCGGCTCCCTGCTGGCGGCTGCTGGCGGTACTACAACGCCGCTCCCGCCGCCCGGGTCACTGGGGACACGGGCATCTCCGGGAGACCCGGCCCATTGCGCTGCGCGCCGCCCTCGTGCATGCTCCGGGGAAGCCCGAGCGCCTTGGCCAAGGGCGCCGGGTGCCGCGGTTCCGTCCGCCGGGACCGGGTGCCGAACGGCCGGTTCCGGAGGGCGTGCATCATCCGCAGGCATCTGGGCAGGCGGGGAGTGGCGCCGTACCCTGGGGGTAAGCACTTGAAAAGATGAATCCCGGACGGATTTTGCCGTCCATGATCCATCTGCGGGCAGCGCCTCCCAGCTCCGTCGACAACTTCAACCAGCCCACTGCCGATCCCCGTCCGAGGACTTCCTTCGCCGAGACACCGATGGCCGGTCACGAATTCTCCGAACCCGCGGACCGCAAGCGGATCGCCGATCAGATGGCGAATCCCGAAGCGGCGGAAGAAACACGTCATTCCTGCGATCCGGCATTCCAGCACGGCGTCGTGGTGGGCTTCGACGGCTCCATGTCGAGCGAGCGAGCGCTTGCGTATGCAATCGGGATGGCCCGGCGCTCCGGCTCGGGGCTGATCATCGTCCATGTGGCCAACCGGCTGCCGACGACCGTCTGGGCGGGCTGCGAGCCGCCGGTCTTCGTGGACGTCCCCGACCACCGCACCGAGGTCCTCGGCCTCGAACTGGCCTGTGCGGAGCACCTGTCCGAGGTGCCGTGGATCCTGGTGGAGCGTGGCGGGGACATCTGCCACGAACTGGAGGAAGTCGGGCGGGAGTACGCGGCGGACGCGATCGTCGTCGGCTCCACGCACGGCCTGGTGGGCCGGATCTTCGGCTCGGTGGCGGGGCGGCTGGCGCGGCGCGCGCAGCGCCCGGTGGTGGTCATCCCCTGAGCGGTGCCCCGCTTGTCGTTCTCTGCAGGAACGTCAAGTCCCCCATGCCGTCGGCGACATGAGGGAGCGCCACGCCGGAATCTACTCGCGCGTAGAGGTGGCGGGCGCCGTTCCGGCGGGTAGGCATCGGGCGACAGGACGCTTGCGTGCTGCCGGACGGGAGGTGACGGTTCCCGGGTCCCGGCGGCATCACCGCCGGCGCGAGGGCGACGCCGGCACAGGGGAGGCGGTCCTCCCCGCGCGCGTGGTGGCACGTGCAGGGAGGACCGTCCTTCTCGGACCTGTCGCGGACAGGTGCGGACAGGTACGAGAGTCCGTGGCCCCGTGCGGGGCCGGTCCGGCGGCTACTCGACGGTGACGGACTTCGCCAGGTTGCGCGGCTTGTCGATGTCGCGGCCCATGGCCTTCGCCGTGTAGTAGGCGAGCAGCTGGAGCGGGATGCCCATGAGGATCGGGTCCAGCTCGTCCTCGTTCTTCGGCACCACGATGGTGTGGTCGGCCTTCTCCTGCTCCTGGTGCGCGACGGCGAGGATGCGGCCGCTGCGGGCCTTGATCTCCTCCAGCGCGGCGCGGTTCTTCTCCAGCAGGTCGTCGTCCGGAACGATCGCGACCGTCGGCATCGCGGGCTCGATCAGGGCCAGCGGGCCGTGCTTGAGCTCGGAGGCCGGGTAGGCCTCGGCGTGGATGTACGAGACCTCCTTGAGCTTCAGCGAGGCCTCGCGGGCGACGGGGTAGCCGCGGACCCGGCCGATGAACATCATCGACTTGGCGTCGGCGTACTCCTCGGCCAGCTTCTTGATCTGCTCCTCGTTGTCCAGGATCTCGGAGATCTGGGCGGGGAGCTTGCGCAGGCCCTCGATGATCCGCTTGCCGTCGGCGACGGACAGGTCGCGGATGCGGCCCAGGTGCAGGGCGAGCAGCCCGAAGGAGACCACCATGTTGGTGAAGCACTTGGTGGAGACGACGCAGACCTCGGGGCCGGCGTGCACGTAGATGCCGCCGTCGGTCTCCCGGGCGATGGCCGAGCCGACCACGTTCACCAGGCCCAGGACGCGGGCGCCCTTGCGCTTGAGCTCCTGGACGGCCGCGAGGACGTCGTAGGTCTCGCCGGACTGGGACACCGCGATGTACAGCGTGTCGGGGTCCACGACCGGGTTGCGGTAGCGGAACTCGGAGGCGGGCTCGGCGTCGGAGGGGATCCGGGCCAGCTCCTCGATCATCTGGGCGCCGATCTGGCCGGCGTGGTACGAGGTGCCGCAGCCGAGGATCTTGACCCGGCGCACGGCGCGGGCGTCGCGGGCGTCGAGGTTGAGGCCGCCGAGGTGCACGGTGGAGAAGCGGTCGTCGATACGGCCGCGCAGTGCGCGGTCCACGGCGTCGGCCTGCTCGTGGATCTCCTTGTGCATGTACGTGTCGTGGCCGCCCATGTCGTACGACTCGGCCTCCCACTCCACGGTGGTCGGCTGGGCCGAGGTGGCGGAGCCCTCGGTGGTGTACGTGCGGTACTCGTCGGCCTTGAGGGTGGCCATCTCGCCGTCGTCCAGGGTGACGACCTGGCGGGTGTGGCTGACCAGGGCGGCGACGTCGGAGGAGACGAACATCTCCTTCTCGCCGATGCCCAGCACCACGGGGGAGCCGTTGCGGGCGACGACGATGCGGTCCGGGAAGTCGGCGTGCAGCACGGCGATGCCGTAGGTGCCCTCGATGTGCCGCAGGGCCTCGCGGACCTTCTCCTCCAGGGTGCCGGCCTGGGAGCGGCCGATGAGGTGGGCGAGCACCTCGGTGTCGGTGTCGGAGACGAAGACGAAGCCCTCGGCGGTCAGCCGGGTGCGCAGGTCGGAGGCGTTGTCGATGATGCCGTTGTGGACGACCGCGACCTTCTCCCCGGCGTCCAGGTGGGGGTGCGCGTTGACGTCGTTCGGGGCGCCGTGGGTGGCCCAGCGGGTGTGGGCGATGCCGGTGGTGCCGTTGAAGCGCTTGGGCAGGCGGGACTCGAGCTCGCGGACGCGGCCCTTGGCCTTGGCCGCCTTCAGGCCGCCGGTCTTGCCGCTCGCGTGCAGGGCTATGCCGGCGGAGTCGTAGCCGCGGTACTCCAGGCGCTGGAGGCCTTCGAGGAGCAGCGGTGCGACGTCACGCTTCCCGATGTATCCGACGATTCCGCACATAAGTGACCCTCCCAGGTAAGCGATCAGTGGTGCCCGGCGACGGTGATGACGATGGGCGACGGCAGTGGCCGTGGCGGCGGTGCGGCGTGCGGGCCGCTGTGCGCTCAGCCGTAGACGATGCGGCGCAGCTGCCGCAGCGAGAGTTCGGGCGGCGCCACCGCCCGGTGCGGCAGCTCCGCCGCGATCCGTTCGAAGATGCCGACGTTCGTCATGCCGCCGGACTGCAGCTCGCGGTGGCGGCGGCGGACGAACTCCTCGGTCGTCTCGTCGAAGTACGCCAGCACGTCCAGCACCACCCGGGCGGCCTCACCGCGCTGCAGCGGTGTGCTGCGCACCAGGTGGTCGACCAGGTCGTCGTGGGTCATGCGGCGTTCGAGCACCCGTCGATACTGAGGGGTGCCGAAGCCTTTCGCAAGAATCCTGCCCGAAATCGGGCAGGAGTGCGGTCGAAGTGCGACGGAAGTGGTGGGAAATCGGTCAGAAGCGGCGAAGTACGGCCTGCTTCGCCGCGGCGAACTCCTCGTCGGTGAGGACGCCCGCGTGATGCAGCTCACCGAGCTCGCGCAGGCGGCGCAGCAGGGTGTCGTGATCGGCACCGGCCACGGCGGTCTCGGGTGCCGTGCCTTCGAGCTGCGGCACGGGGGAGGACGCCGGAAGAGGGGCAGCCGGTTCCGCTGCTCCCGACGGATGCGGCAGCCGGACGGTGACCGCCGCGGCGACCAGTGCCATCAGCGGGTCCTTTTTGAAGCCGTACAGCTCCACGGCGTGCGGATCCCGCTTGGCCGGCAGCCTGCTCGGGCCGCCGGCGGTGGTGAACCGGAGGCAGCCGTTCTCCAGGCCGGCCGAGGGCCGCCATTCCACGCCGTGGATCTCCGCCAGCGGGAGCACGGTCGGGCCGGCCGCCCGCTTGTCCTCGTCCGTCTTCCAGTTCCACTCCAGCCGGACGTGCTCGCCGTCGAAGTGGACGGTGCCGTCGCCCGCGGACACCGACAGCGGCACGGCCGGGCCCGGCAGCAGGTAGCGGTCCACCGGGCCGGAGGGCACCTGGTCCAGCAGCAGCGCCTGACGCACCTCGTCCACCAGGTAGCCGGCGACGTCCGCCCCCGAGGCGTCGACCGCCAGCCGATAGGGATCGGCGGCGTCCGGAAGCCGGCCGCCCGTCGCCCGGGACAGCGGATCGGCTCCGTGGCGCAGCTGCAGGCGCAGCCGGCCGGCCTTGCGGCCCGGCTCGAAGGAGATGCCCGCAACGGCAGTCAGCGGCACGGTCAGCTCGCCGAGCGTCTGCCGCGCGGCGTGCACCCCCTTGTCCCAGCCCGGGACGATGCGTATCGCATCACCCTCGAACTCCCAAGTGCCGTCCTTCTGAAGGATCTCAACCATGCGGGCAATTCTCCCAGCAGGTCCGGCCCGGGACGAACCGCCGGGAACCGTCAGTCCGTGAGCCCCAGTTCCCGGGCGATCAGCATCCGCTGGACCTCGCTCGTGCCCTCGCCGATCTCCAGGATCTTGGAGTCCCGCCACATCCGGGCCACCGGGTACTCGTTCATGAAGCCGTAGCCGCCGTGGATCTGCGTGGCCTCGCGGGCGTTGGTGACCGCGATCTCCGAGGAGTACAGCTTGGCCAGCGCCGCCTCCTTCTTGAACGGCTCGCCGTGGACCAGCCGGGAGGCCGCGTCCCGCCAGGCGAGCCGGGCCGTGTGCGCCCGCATCTCCATGTCCGCGATCTTGAACTGGATGGCCTGGTTGGCCCCGATCGGCCTGCCGAACGCCTCGCGCGTCCTCGCGTACGACACCGACTCGTCGACGCAGCCCTGGGCCAGGCCTGTCGCCAGGGCCGAGATGGCGATCCGCCCCTCGTCCAGTATCTGCAGGAACTGGGCGTAGCCGCGCCCCTCCGCGCCCAGCAGGTTGGCCGCCGGGACCCGGACGTCGGAGAAGGACAGCTCCCGGGTGTCGGAGGCGTTCCAGCCGACCTTGGAGTAGGGGGCCGCGACCGTGAAGCCCGGGGCGCCGGACGGGACGATGATCGCGGAGATCTCCGGACGGCCGTCCGGCTTGCGGCCGGTGACGGCGGTGACCGTGACCATGCCGGTGATGTCCGTGCCGGAGTTGGTGATGAAGCACTTGGTGCCGTTGATCACCCATTCGTTCGTGGCCTCGTCCAGCCGGGCCGTGGTGCGGGTGGCGCCCGCGTCCGAGCCGCCGCCGGGCTCGGTGAGGCCGAAGGCGCCCAGCATCTCGCCGGTGCAGAGCTTCGGCAGCCAGGCGCGCTTCTGCTCCTCCGTGCCGAAGCGGTACACGGGCATGGCGCCGAGCGAGACGCCCGCCTCCAGGGTGATCGCGACCGAGGAGTCCACCCGGGCGAGCTCCTCCAGGGCGAGGCCGAGGGCGAGGTAGTCGCCGCCCATGCCGCCGTACTCCTCGGGGAAGGGCAGCCCGAACAGGCCCATGCGGCCCATCTCCCGCACGATCTCGTACGGGAACTCGTGGCGCTCGTAGAAGTCCCCGATCTTGGGGGCGACCACGTCGTGTGCGAACTCCTCGACGGTGCGGCGGAGTTCCTCGTGCTCGGGAGTGAGGCGATGGTCCAGCGGCATGGCTCAGTGCTCCTGGTGCGAGAGGGCGCGGACGGTGCGGGAGGGGCTGGGCCGGCCCAGATGTGCGGCCATCCACACGCTGGTGGCGGTGAGCAGGCCGAGGTCGACCCCGGTGGAGATGCCGAGGCCCTCCAGCATCCAGACGAGGTCCTCGGTGGCGAGATTGCCGGTGGCGCTCTTGGCGTAGGGGCAGCCGCCGAGGCCGCCCGCGGAGGCGTCGACGGTGGTCACCCCGTGGCGCAGGGCGGTGAGGGTGTTGGAGAGGGCCTGGCCGTAGGTGTCGTGGAAGTGCACGGCGAGCCGCCCGGCGGGCACCCCGGCCTCCCCGAGCGCGGTCAGCAGGGCCGCGACATGGCCCGGGGTGGCGACGCCGATGGTGTCCCCGAGGCTCAGCTCGTCGCAGCCGAGGTCCAGCAGGCGGCGGCTCACGCGGACCACCTGGTCGACGGGGACGGCGCCCTCCCAGGGGTCGCCGAAGCACATCGACAGGTAGCCGCGCACGCGCCCGCCGGCCTCCCGGGCCCGCGCGACGACCGGCGCGAACATCTCCAGCGACTCGTCCACGGTGCGGTTGAGGTTGGCCTTGGCGAAGGACTCCGTGGCGCTGGCGAAGACCGCGACCTCGCGGACGCCGAGCGCGAGGGCGCGGTCGAGGCCGCGCTCGTTGGGCACGAGGACCGGCAGCCGGGCCGGTACGTCCGCCAGCATGGGCATCAGCTGTTCGGCGTCGGCCAGCTGCGGCACCCACTTCGGGTGCACGAAGCTGGTCGCCTCGATGACGGACAGGCCGCTGGCGGCGAGGCGGCGGATGAACTCCGCCTTGATCTCCGCCGGGACGACGGCCTTCTCGTTCTGCAGGCCGTCGCGCGGCCCCACTTCGTGGATCCGGATACGGCCCGGGAGGGCGGGGTCCGGAACGGTCATCGGCAGTCCGCTGATCATGGCTATTCCCCTTGCTCCGGTTGCTCCGGGGCGACGACCGCCAGCACCTGGTCCATGGCGACGGTGCTGCCCGCTGTGACGTCCAGCTCGGTGACGGTGCCGTCGTGCGGGGCGGAGATGAGGTGCTCCATCTTCATCGCCTCGACGACGAGGAGGCCCTGCCCGGCGGCGACCTTGTCCCCCACGGCCGCCTTGACCACGGTGACGGTGCCGGGCATCGGGGCGGTGAGGGTGCCGGCGTGGGCCGCCGCCGCGCCGCCGGTGGCGTCGACGGGGTCGTGCGGGGCGAGGTGCCAGGTGTCGCCCTCGCGGGCGAGCCAGACGCCCTCCGGGCCGGGGGAGTGGGTGAACACGTGGGTGACGCCGTCGAGTTCGAGGCTCAGCCCGCCGGGCCGCGGGGAGGGCAGCAGCCGGGCGCCGTCGAGCAGTGCGTCGTTCAGGAGGACGTCCGTACCGCGTACACGGACCGTCACCGGCGCGTGGCCCGGGACGCGGAAGTGGTGTGCCGTCCAGGCGGGTTCACCGCCCAGGCGCCAGCCGGACGGGACCGAGAAGGGGTCCGCCCAGTGACCACCGGCCGTGGGGGACATCCGTGCCTGTGCCAGCAGTGCACCCGCCACGTACACCTCGGCCGGCACCGTCGTGGACACCAGCGCCGCGGCCTCCCGGTCCACCAGCCCCGTGTCCAGTGCGCCGGACACCACGTCCGGATGCTCCAACAATCTACGGAGGAACCCCGCATTGGTGTCCACACCGAGCACGGCCGTCCCCGCCAGCGCCCCGCGCAGTCTCCGCAGCGCCGTCTCCCGGTCCGGGCCGTGCGCGACGACCTTCGCGAGCATCGGGTCGTAGGACGTGCCCACGGCGCTGCCGGCCGCCAGCCCGGAGTCCACCCGGACGCCTTCGCCCGCCGGCTCGTTCAGCGCGAGCACCGTGCCGGCGGACGGCAGGAAGTCGACGCGCTCGCCGCTCACGCGCGCCGTCTCCGCGCAGATCCGCGCCTCCACCGCATGCCCGGTGAGCGTCACGTCCTCCTGGCTGAAGCCGAGCGGCTCGCCCGAGGCGACCCGGATCTGCCACTCCACCAGGTCCAGCCCGGTGACGAGTTCGGTGACGGGGTGCTCGACCTGGAGGCGGGTGTTCATCTCCATGAAGTAGTAGGAGGACGGATCGCCGCCCGGCACGATGAACTCCACCGTGCCCGCGCCCGTGTAGCCGCAGGACCGCGCGGCCTGGACCGCGGCCTCGCCCATGGCGGCCCGCGTCGCCCTGTCCAGCAGCGGGGAGGGCGCCTCCTCGACGATCTTCTGGTGCCGGCGCTGCAGGGAGCACTCGCGCTCGCCGAGGTGGACGACGGTGCCGTGGCCGTCCGCCAGCACCTGGATCTCGATGTGCCGCGGGCGGTCCACCCAGCGCTCGACGAGCAGGGTGTCGTCCCCGAACGACCCGCGCGCCTCGCGCCGGGCGGCGGCGATCTCCTCGCCCAGCAGCGCCTCGTCGCGGACGAGCCGCATGCCCTTTCCGCCGCCGCCCGCCGAGGGCTTGAGGAGCACGGGCATGGCGATCTCCCGTGCCGCCGCGATCAGTTCGGCGTCGCCGAGCCCGCTGCCGGAGGAGCCCGGCACCACGGGAACGCCTGCTGCCTGCACCGTCTCCTTGGCGCGGATCTTGTCGCCCATCAGCTCGATGGCCGGGGCGGGCGGGCCGATGAAGACCAGCCCCGCATCGGCGCAGGCGCGGGCGAAGGCGGCGTTCTCGGCGAGGAAGCCGTAGCCGGGGTGGACGGCCTGGGCGCCCGTGCGCTCGGCTGCCGCCAGCAGGCGCTCCATGGACAGATAGCTCTGGGAGGCCGGGGCGGGGCCGATCCGCACGGCCGTGTCGGCCTCCCGGACGTGGCGGGCGTCCGCATCCGCGTCACTGAAGACCGCGACGGAACGGATGCCCAGCTCGCGCAGCGTACGGATGACGCGCACGGCGATCTCGCCCCGGTTGGCGACCAGTACGGTGTCGAACATGGTGGGTCCGTGTCCTCTCACATCCGGAAGACGCCGTAGCCGGGCGCGGCCGGATCTCTCTGGGGGAGCGGCGCGTTGGCGCACGCGGTGAGCGCCAGGCTCAGCACCTGCCGGGTCTCCAGCGGGTCGATGACGCCGTCGTCCCACAGCCGCGCGGTGGCGTAGTAGGCGTTGCCCTGGGTCTCGTACTGCTCGCGGACCGGGGACTTGAACGCCTCCTCCTCGTCCGCGCTCCATTCCTCGCCGCGCGCTTCCAACTGGTCGCGCTTCACGGTGGCGAGGACGGAGGCCGCCTGTTCGCCGCCCATCACCGAGATCTTCGCGTTGGGCCACATCCACAGGAAGCGCGGCGAATAGGCGCGCCCGCACATGGAGTAGTTGCCCGCGCCGTACGAGCCGCCGATGACGACGGTCAGCTTCGGGACCCGGGTGCAGGCGACGGCGGTGACCATCTTCGCCCCGTGCTTGGCGATGCCGCCCGCCTCGTACTGCCGGCCGACCATGAAGCCCGAGATGTTCTGCAGGAAGACCAGCGGGATGCCGCGCTGGTCGCACAGCTCGATGAAGTGGGCGCCCTTCTGGGCGGATTCGGAGAAGAGGATGCCGTTGTTGGCGACGATGCCGACCGGGTGGCCGTGGATCCGGGCGAAGCCCGTCACCAGGGTCTGCCCGAACTCGGCCTTGAACTCGGCGAACCGGGAGCCGTCCACCACGCGCGCGATGACCTCGCGCACGTCGTACGGCGTCCGTGAGTCCACCGGCACGGCCCCGTAGAGCCCGGCGGGATCGGCCTTGGGCCCCTCCACCGGCTCCACCGACCAGGGCAGCGGGCCGCGGTCGCCCAGCGTCGAGACGACGGTCCGCACGATGCGCAGGGCGTGCGCATCGTCCTCCGCGAGGTGGTCGGTGACGCCCGAGACCCGGGAGTGGACCTCCCCGCCGCCGAGCTCCTCCGCCGTGACGACCTCGCCCGTCGCGGCCTTCACCAGCGGCGGGCCGCCGAGGAAGATCGTGCCCTGGCCGCGCACGATCACCGCCTCGTCGCTCATCGCCGGGACGTAGGCCCCGCCGGCCGTGCAGGAGCCCAGCACCGCCGCGATCTGCGGGATCCCGGCTCCCGACATCCGGGCCTGGTTGTAGAAGATGCGGCCGAAGTGCTCGCGGTCGGGGAAGACCTCATCCTGCATCGGCAGGAAGGCGCCGCCCGAGTCCACCAGGTACAGGCAGGGGAGCCTGTTCTCCAGGGCGATCTCCTGGGCGCGCAGGTGCTTCTTGACCGTCATCGGGTAGTACGTGCCGCCCTTGACCGTGGCGTCGTTGGCGACGATCACCACCTCGCGGCCCGAGACCCGCCCGATGCCCGCGATCACGCCCGCGGCCGGGGCCGCCCCCTCGTACATGCCGTCCGCCGCGAGCGGGGCGAGCTCGAGGAAGGGCGAGCCGGGGTCCAGCAAGGTGTCCACCCGGTCGCGCGGCAGCAGCTTGCCGCGCGCGGTGTGCCGCGCGCGGGCCCTCTCGCCGCCGCCCAGCCGGGCCGCGGCGAGCTTCCGCCGCAGCTGCTCCGCCAGCTCGCGGTGCGCGGCCTCGTTGGCCCGCCAGGCGTCGGACGCCGGATCTGCGGCGCTCCCGAGCACCGGTGCCTGCTGCATCGTCCTCGAGCCCCCTTGCTCGTGTTAATGAGCGTTAACATCTCTGTTCCCCACGTTAACGCGCGCTAACCCGGCTGTCTAGAATTGCCTTGTGAAAGACGCAGCACCCCGCCCCCAGTCCGCCGCCCCGGCCCCGACCCGCCGTGAGCGGATCCTCCAGGAGGCCGCCCGGCTCTTCGCCGAGCGCGGGTTCCACGGCGTCGGCGTGGACGAGATAGGGGCGGCGGTCGGCATCAGCGGCCCCGGGCTGTACCGGCACTTCGCGGGCAAGGACGCGATGCTCGCCGAGCTGCTGGTAGGGATCAGCGGGCGGCTCTTCGCGGGCGGCCGGCAGCGCGTCGCCGAGGCGGCGGAGGCGGGCGCGGACCCGGCGGCCGTGCTCGACTCGCTGATCGACGGGCACATCGACTTCGCCCTCGACGACCGGGCGCTGATCATCCTCCACGACCGCGAGCTGGGCCAGCTCCGCGACAGCGACCGCAAGCTGGTGCGCTCGCTCCAGCGCCAGTACGTCGAGCTCTGGGTCGGGGTCGTGCGCGAACTGCACCCGGATGCCGCGGAGACCGAGGCGCGCGCGGCCGTGCACGCCGTGTTCGGACTCCTCAACTCCACTCCGCACCTCGGCCGCCCCGGCGCCCTGCCCGGCCGCGCGGCCACCGCCGCCCTGCTGCGCCGTCTCGCGCTGGGGGCGCTGGAGGCCCTCTAGGGCTGCCTGGACTGCCTGGGCTGCCTGGTTCGACCGGCCGGACCGGCAGAGTTGACCAGGGGGTATCGGGGTGCATCAGGGCGTATCGGGCCGGGGGTGTCGATCGGGCCACGGAGCAACCGGATCTGGACAGTTCCGGTGACCCCCGAGTAGCTTCTGGCTGAGCAAGCGCTTATACAGCTGTGCAGCAGCCGGGGAGGCGATGATGCGTCGCACGGTGTTCAACGAGGACCACGAGGCGTTCCGCGAGACCATCCGCGATTTCATCGCCGCCGAGGTCGTCCCGTCCTACGACCAGTGGCGCGAAGCCGGCGCCGTGCCGCGCGAGTTCTACAAGAAGCTCGGCGCACTCGGCGTGTTCGGCATCCAGGTGCCCGAGGAGTACGGCGGCGCGGGCGAGACGAGCTTCAAGTACCAGGCCGTCGTCACCGAGGAGTGTGCCCGCGCGGGCGTCAGCTTCGGCGGCAGCAGCGTGCACACCGCGCTCTGCCTGCCGTACCTCCTCGCCTACGGCACCGAGGAGCAGAAGCGGCGCTGGCTGCCCTCGTTCGTCTCCGGCGACATGATGACCGCCATCGCCATGACCGAACCCGGCACCGGCTCCGACCTGGCCGGCATGCGGACCACGGCGAAGCTCTCCGCCGACGGCACGCACTACGTGCTCAACGGCGCCAAGACCTTCATCACCGGAGGCGTCCAGGCCGACCGGGTCCTCGTCTGCGCCCGCACCGCCCCCGCCACGCCCGAGGACCGGCGCGGCGGCATCTCCATCCTCGTCGTCGACACCTCCTCCGAGGGCTATGCGGTCGGCCGCAAGCTCGAGAAGCTCGGCCTGCACTCCTCCGACACGGCCGAACTCTCCTTCAGCGACGTCGTGGTGCCCGTCGGGGACCGCCTCGGCGAGGAGGGCAGGGCGTTCGAGTACCTCACGCACAACCTGCCGCAGGAGCGCCTCGGTATCGCCGTGGGCGCGTACGCGCAGTCCGCAGCGGCCGTGCGGTTCGCCACCGAGTACGTGCGGGAGCGCACGGTGTTCGGCAAGACCGTCTCGTCCTTCCAGAACACCAAGTTCGTGCTCGCCGACTGCAAGTCCGAGGTCGACGCGATGCAAGCGGTCGTCGACCGCGCCCTGGACGCGCACGACGAGGGCGGGCTGACCGCCGCCGACGCGGCCTCCGCGAAGCTCTTCACCACCGAGCGCGCTGCCGTCGTCATCGACAAGTGCCTCCAGCTGCACGGCGGATACGGCTACATGATGGAGTACCCGATCGCCCGTCTGTACGCGGACACCCGCGTCAGCAGGATCTACGGCGGCACGAGCGAGGTCATGCGCTCCATCGTCGCCAAGTCAATGGGCCTGTAAGGCCTGTAAGGACCACCGGCCCAATGAACGAGCCCCTTACCCCGCTGGACGAGCTCCTCGGTCTCCTCGACCTGGAGCAGATCGAGGAGAACATATTCCGCGGGACCACCAGCCATCCCACCCTCGTCCCGCGGGTGTTCGGCGGACAGGTCGCCGCACAGGCTCTGGTGGCTGCAGGGCGGACGGTGCCGGACGACCGGCCCGCGCATTCCCTGCACTCCTACTTCCTGCGGCCCGGTGATCCGGCCGTGCCGATCGTCTACACCGTCGACCGCATCCGGGACGGACGGTCCTTCACCACGCGGCGCGTGGTCGCCGTGCAGCACGGGCAGCCGATCTTCCATCTGTCGGCCTCCTTCCAGACGCACGAGGAGGGCCTGGAGCACCAGGAGCCCATGCCCGCGGCGCCCGACCCGCTGACCCTCCCCACGGCCGCCGAGATGCTGCCCGCCTACACCGATCTGCTCGGAGGCCCGGAGGTCGTGCAGCGGATCCTGGACGCGCGTGGCGCGGTGGACCTGCGCTACGTGGACGAACCGCCGTTCGCCAGCGTCGGGGAGGTGCGGGAGCCCAAGTCGCAGGTGTGGTTCCGGACGAACGGCAAACTGGCCGACGACTGGCTGCTGCACGTCTGCCTGGCGACGTACGTCTCCGACATGACGCTGCTGGACTCCGTGCTGTTCGCGCACGGGCGGGGCGGCTGGGCGGTCGGCGACGTCGTCGGCGCGAGCCTGGACCACGCGATGTGGTTCCACCGGCCGTTCAGAGCGGACGAGTGGCTGCTGTACGACCAGGAGAGCCCGACGGCCCAGGGCGGCCGGGGCCTGGCCAAGGGCCGGATCTTCACGGCGGACGGCCGGCTGGCGGTCTCGGTGATCCAGGAGGGCGTGGTGCGGGTGCCCCGCGGGTGACGCGCCGCGGGGCACCGCGCGGTCACACCAGCCCGGCCGCCCCCAGCAGGTACGCGGTCACCGGCTCGTAGAACCGCGGGTCGGCCACGTGGTCGTCCAGCGGCACCGCCACCTGCAGCGTCCCCTCCGCCTCCGCCAGGAACAGCGCGGGGTCGTTGCTGTCCGCGTACCCCACTGCGTCGACGCCGCGCTGCGCGGCGCACCCGGCCCAGCCGTGGTCGGCGACCACCAGGTCCGGCAGCGGGCGGCCCTCGGCCGCGAGGCCGTCCAGGATCGCCGCCATCGGGTGCGGCGAGTGCGTGTGCCACAGCGACGCACCGCGCTCGTACACCGCCACGTCCGCGACCTGGTGCACGTTCCCGTCGTCCGCCCGCAGCCCGAACGGGACGGCGACGATCTCGCAGCCGGCCGCCCGCAGCGCGGCGGCCGTCGTGCGGTGGACGTCCAGCAGGCCGCCCGGGTGGCCGGTGGCCAGCAGCACGCTCAGGCGGCTCTCGGCCGCCTTGCGCAGCACTATGGCCATGCGCTCCAGGGCCGCGACCGTGAGCTCCGGGTCGATCGTGTCCTGCCCGGAGCGGTGCTCCAGGTCGTCGCTGACGCCGCAGCGCTCGGCCATGACGGCCAGGACGTCCTGCTCGTCCGCCCAGCGGTCGCCGAGCTCCAGGCCGAACCAGAAATTGCGGTCGCCCTGCGCGAGCCTGCGGTAGTGGTCGAGGTTGTTCTCGCGCGGGGTGGCGACGGCGCCCGCGATGCGGGTGCGGACGAGGTGGTCGATCAGTTCGCTGCGGTTTGGTATCGGCATGGTCGGAGTGCTCGGCATGTGGTGATTCTCCCCCGGCGTGCGATGGACGTCGTGTCCATATGGACCTTCCGGACCCTGCAATCCGTACATGTGCGGAACCCGGCTCCCTGCCTACCCTCGGGTACGGCCACCGCGGCCGCCCCGACGTTGATGCGAACGTGACCACATCGACGCGACCGTGACCCGTCCGTGATCCCGAGAGGCCCCAGCATGAGCACCCCCGCCCCCCGTGAACCGCGCGGCCCTGTCGACTCCTCCCGCATCCCCCGCTACGCGGGCCCCGCGACGTTCGCCCGGCTGCCCCGCCTCGACGAGGTCGGCACCGCGGACGTGGCCGTCGTCGGCGTGCCCTTCGACACGGGTGTCTCGTACCGCCCGGGCGCCCGCTTCGGCGGCAACGCCATCCGCGAGGCCTCCCGCCTCCTGCGCCCGTACAACCCGGCGCAGGACGCCTCCCCGTTCGCCCTGGCGCAGGTCGCGGACGCGGGCGACATCGCCGCGAACCCGTTCAACATCGACGAGGCCGTCGAGACGATCGAGGCCGCGGCCGACGACCTCCTCGGCACCGGCGCGCGCATGATGACGCTCGGCGGCGACCACACCATCGCCCTGCCGCTGCTGCGCTCGGTCGCCAAGAAGCACGGCCCGGTGGCCCTGCTGCACTTCGACGCGCACCTGGACACCTGGGACACCTACTTCGGCGCCGAGTACACCCACGGCACCCCCTTCCGCCGGGCCGTCGAGGAGGGCATCCTCGACACCTCCGCGCTCTCCCACGTCGGCACCCGCGGCCCGCTGTACGGCAAGAAGGACCTGGACGACGACGCCAAGATGGGCTTCGGCATCGTCACGTCCGCCGACGTCATGCGCCGCGGCGTGGACGAGGTGGCCGACCAGCTGCGCCAGCGCATCGGCGACCGCCCGCTCTACATCTCGATCGACATCGACGTCCTGGACCCGGCCCACGCCCCGGGCACCGGCACCCCGGAGGCCGGCGGCCTGACCTCCCGCGAGCTGCTGGAGATCGTCCGCGGTCTCGCCGACTGCCACCTGGTCTCCGCCGACCTGGTCGAGGTGGCCCCGGCGTACGACCACGCGGAGATCACCTCCGTGGCCGCGTCGCACACCGCCTACGAGCTGACCACGATCATGTCGCGGCAAGTCGCTGCCGCCGGGCAGCGCCGATAAGCACAGCGCCGCAGCTCGGGGCTGAGGTTCCTGCTCCGGCGCTAAAACGGCGTCAGTCCTGACGGGCCCTGCGACAAAGGCCCGTCAGGGGAACCCGGCGGATGTGCCGGAGACGATTGGCTGAGCCGGTCATTTCACGCCATCCGACCGCTAAGGCCACCCCGATGCTGCACCTGCTGCCGGACCAGGACGTACAGGCGACCCCGACCCCGCCGTCCCCGCCCAGATCCGGGCGGCGCAGCCACCGGCGGGTGGGCGGCGGGCTCGTCGACCCCAAACAGCTGGTCGCGTCCCTCCCGGAGGCCGTCCGGAAGCTGCACCCGCGGGTGATGGTCAAGCACCCCGTGCTCTTCGTCGTCGAGGTCGGCTCCGTCCTGACGACCCTCTCCGCCGTGCTCGAACCCTCGGCCTTCGCCTGGGTGATCAGCGTCTGGCTCTGGCTGACCGTCATCTTCGCCAACCTCGCCGAGGCGGTCGCCGAGGGCCGCGGCAAGGCGCAGGCCGAAGCGCTGCGCCGCACCCGCAGCACCACCGTCGCCCGGCGGCTGCGCAGTTGGCGGGTCGGCATCCAGAGCTACGACTGGGAGGAGGAGCAGGTACCGGCGACCGACCTGCGGCCGCAGGACTTCGTGGTCGTGGCGGCCGGCGAGACGGTTCCCGGCGACGGTGAGGTCGTCGAGGGCGTCGCCTCGGTCGACGAGTCGGCCATCACCGGCGAGTCCGCCCCCGTCATCCGCGAGTCGGGCGGCGACCGTTCCAGCGTCACCGGCGGCACCAAGGTGCTCTCCGACCGGATCGTCGTCCGGATCACCTCACGCCCCGGTCACACCTTCCTGGACCGCATGATCGCCCTGGTCGAGGGGACCAGCCGGCAGAAGACGCCCAACGAGCTGGCGCTCAACATCCTGCTGGCCTCGCTCACCGTCATCTTCATCCTGGCCGTCGTCTCGCTGCAGCCCATGGCCGACTGGGCGGGTGCGCCGCAGACCATCACCGTGCTGGTCGCCCTGCTGGTCACCCTCATCCCGACGACCATCGGCGCCCTGCTCTCCGCGATCGGCATCGCGGGCATGGACCGGCTCGTGCAGCGCAACGTCGTCGCCCTGTCCGGCCGGGCCGTGGAGGCCGCCGGGGACGTCAGCACGCTCCTGCTGGACAAGACGGGCACCATCACCCTCGGCAACCGCCGGGCGGCCGCCTTCATGCCCGTCAAGGGCATCTCCCACGAACTCCTCGCCGACGCCGCACAGTTGTCGTCCCTCTCCGACGAGACGCCCGAGGGCCGCTCCATCGTCGAACTGGCCAAGCAGTACGGAATCCACCACAACGACGGGGACTTCTCGCACGGCCGCTTCGTCCCCTTCTCCGCCCAGACGCGCATGAGCGGCGTCGACTTCGCCTTCCAGGGCGACTTCTGCCGCATCCGCAAGGGCGCCGGCAACGCGGTCGTCCAGTGGGTCGCCCGGCGCGGCGGCCAGGTGCCCGAGGAGGCCGCCTGGATCGTCGAGTCCGTCGCTGCGGCCGGCGGCACGCCGCTGCTCGTCGCCATCGAGGACCCCGACGGCGCTCGCGTGCTCGGAGCCGTCCACCTCAAGGACGTCGTCAAGCCCGGCATCGCCGAGCGCTTCGCCGAACTGCGCGCCATGGGCATCAAGACCGTCATGGTCACCGGTGACAACCCGCTCACCGCCAGGGCAATCGCCGCCGAGGCGGGCGTCGACGACTTCATCGCCGAGGCCACTCCCGAGCACAAGCTCGCGCGCATCCGCGAGGAGCAGGCCGGGGGCAACCTCGTCGCCATGACCGGCGACGGCACCAACGACGCCCCGGCCCTCGCCCAGGCCGACGTGGGTGTGGCCATGAACACCGGTACGCCGGCCGCCAAGGAGGCCGGGAACATGGTCGACCTGGACTCCAACCCCACCAAGCTCATCGACATCGTCGAGGTCGGCAAGCAGCTGCTCATCACCCGCGGCGCCCTGACGACCTTCTCCATCTGCAACGACGTCGCCAAGTACTTCGCGATCGTCCCCGCCATGTTCGGCGGCGTCGCCGGCTACGAGGGCCTGGAGAAGCTCAACGTCATGGGCCTGCACAGCCCGACCTCCGCCATCGCCTCCGCGATCATCTTCAACGCCCTGATCATCGTGGCCCTCATCCCGCTCGCCCTGCGCGGCGTGCGCTACGCGCCGTCCTCGGCGCACGCGCTGCTGCGCCGCAACCTGAGCCTCTACGGGGTCGGCGGGCTCGTCGCCCCGTTCGTCGGGATCAAACTGATCGACCTGCTGATCCAGTACATCCCCGGGATCTGATCCGCCCCGCGGCACGGATGCGGCACAGGTGACCGGATGCGTTCGTTCCGGCCGCCTGTGTTGCAGCGGGATGAAATCGGCAGCCCGGAGCGTTGGGGCCTTCCGTCGGCAGTGCGGGAGAAGACCAGCAGGAGGTCTGGGGTGGCGGTGAAGGACGCAACCGGTCGGGGGTGGGCCAGGAGGCTCGCCGGTTACTGTTGGCGGTATCGCAGCACGGTATGGCTGGCCCTGGGATCGTCGCTCGGCGGCATGGCCGTCACGGCGCTCGTGCCCCTCATACCCCGCTTGATCATCGACGACGTCATAGGCTCCCACCAGCGCCCCCTGGCCCCCTGGGCCACGCTGCTGGTCGTCGCGGCGGTCGTCGTCTACGCGCTCACCTACGTCCGCCGCTACTACGGCGGACGGCTCGCGCTCGACGTTCAGCACGACCTGCGGACCGACATGTACGCCGCCATCGCCCGGCTCGACGGCAGGCGGCAGGACGAGCTCTCCACCGGCCAGGTGGTCGGCCGGGCCACCAGCGACCTCCAGCTCATCCAGAGCCTGCTCTTCATGCTGCCGATGATGATCGGCAACATCCTGCTGTTCGTGATCTCGCTCGTGGTGATGGCGGTCCTCTCGCCGCTGCTCACCGTGGTCGCCCTCGCGGTCGCCCCCGCGCTGTGGTTCCTCGCCCGGCGCAGCCGCACCCGGCTCTTCCCCGCCACCTGGTACGCGCAGGGGCAGGCCGCGGCGGTCGCAGGCGTCGTGGACGGCGCCGTGACGGGCGTCCGCGTCGTCAAGGGCTTCGGCCAGGAGGCCCAGGAGACCGGGAAGCTCCGGGAGGTCGGCCGCAGGCTCTTCGCCGGACGGCTGCGCACCGTGCGTCTCAACTCCCGCTACACGCCCGCCCTGCAGGCCGTGCCGGCCCTCGGGCAGGTCGCCATGCTCGCGCTCGGCGGCTGGATGGCCACCCGCGGACAGGTCACCCTCGGCACGTTCGTCGCCTTCTCCACGTATCTCGCGCAGCTCGTCGGGCCCGTGCGGATGCTCACCATGGTGCTCACGGTCGGGCAGCAGGCCCGGGCCGGTGTGGAGCGGGTCCTCGAACTCATCGACACCGAACCGGTGGTGAAGGAGCACGAGAGCGCGCGCGAGCTGCCCGCGGACGCCCCCGCCACTGTCGAGTTCGAGGACGTCACCTTCGGGTACGACCCCGAGCGACCTGTGCTCGACGGTCTCTCCCTGCGCATCGAGCCGGGCGAGACCCTGGCCGTCGTCGGCGCCTCCGGCAGCGGCAAGTCGACCCTCGCACTGCTGTTGCCGCGCTTCTACGACGCCACCTCCGGCACCGTCCGGGTGGGCGGCGTGGACGTCCGCGACCTCACCCACGCGTCACTGCGCGCGGCCATCGGGCTGGTCCCCGAGGACAGCTTCCTGTTCTCCGACAGCATCCGCGCCAACATCGCCTACGGCGTGCCGGGCGCCACGGACGAACAGATCCGCGCGGCCGCGCAGGCCGCCCAGGCGGACGGCTTCATCTCCGAACTGCCGGACGGCTACGACACCACGGTCGGCGAGCAGGGCCTGACCCTCTCCGGCGGCCAGCGCCAGCGCATCGCCCTGGCCCGCGCGATCCTGACCGACCCGCGTCTGCTGCTCCTGGACGATGCGACGTCGGCCGTGGACGCGCGCGTGGAGCACGAGATCCACGAGGCGCTGCGCGGCGTCATGGCGGGGCGCACGACCCTCCTCATCGCCCACCGGGCGTCCACGCTCGCTCTGGCCGACCGCATCGCCGTCCTGGACGGCGGCCGGCTGGCCGCGGTCGGCACGGCCGAGGAGCTGGAGGCCGGCTGCGAGCTGTACCGGCGCCTGCTGACGGACCCGGAGGAGCTCGCGGGCGTGCGCAAGGACCCCGCGGGCCTGACCGCCGAGGAGGGCCGCAGGGTCGCCCTCGCGGGCGTCTTCGGCGGCGAGGCGGCGGCCGCCGGCCTGGCCGAGCCGCCGGCCGTCGCGCCCGTCAGGGGCAAGCGGAAGGTCGTCGACGGGGTCACCCCGCACCTGTGGGTGCGCAAGGACACCTCCGACACCCCGGAGGCGCACGGCGCGCTCACCGGGATGCCCGCCACCCCCGAACTGCTCGCCAAGGTGGCCGCGCTGCCGCCCGCCACCGACACGCCGGACATCGACGAGGAACAGGCCGCACGCCCCGAGAAGTCCTACGGCCTGCGCCAGTTGCTGCGCGGCTTCGGCGCGCCCCTGGTCGTCAGCCTGCTGCTCGTGGCCGTCGACGCGGTCGCCGGTCTGCTGCTGCCCGTGCTGATCCGGCACGGCATCGACCAGGGCGTGCAGCGCATGGCCCTGAACGCGGTGTGGGCGGCCTCCGCCCTCGCCCTGCTCGTCGTCCTGGGCCAGTGGGCCGCACAGGTCGCCGAGAACCGGCTGACCGGACGGACGGGCGAACGCGTGCTGTACGCGCTGCGCGTGAAGATCTTCGCGCAGCTCCAGCGGCTCGGCCTGGACTACTACGAGCGCGAGCTCACCGGCAAGATCATGACCCGGATGACGACGGACGTGGACGCCCTGTCGTCGTTCCTGCAGACCGGTCTGGTCACCGCGCTCGTCTCCGTGCTCACCTTCTTCGGCATCCTGGTCGCCCTGCTGGTCATCGATGTCCAGCTGGCCCTCGTCGTCTTCGCGACCCTGCCGCTGCTCGTCATCGGCACCGTCTACTTCCGCCGCCGGAGCGTCAAGGCGTACGAACTCGCGCGGGAACGCGTCGGAGTGGTCAACGCCGACCTCCAGGAGAGCGTTGCCGGCCTGCGCATCGTGCAGGCGTTCCGCCGCGAGACCTCGGGCGGGCGTCGGTTCGCCGAGCGCAGCCTGTCCTACCGGGACGCCCGGGTGCGCGGTCAGTTCCTGATCTCCGTGTACTTCCCGTTCGTTCAGCTGCTGTCGTCCGTCGCGGCGGCCGCCGTGCTGATCGTGGGTGCGGGACGGGTGAGCGACGGGACGCTCACAGCGGGTGCGCTGGTGGCGTATCTGCTGTACATAGACCTGTTCTTCGCACCCGTGCAGCAGCTCTCCCAGGTCTTCGACGGATACCAGCAGGCGACCGTCTCCCTGGGCCGCGTCCAGGCCCTGCTGCGCGAGCCGACGACCACGCCGGTGGCCGAACAGCCGCTCGCCGTCGACGAACTGAGCGGCCGGATCGAATTCGACGGCGTGTGCTTCCAGTACGGTTCCGCAGATGCCGGAGAGGCCGCCCTCTCGGACATCCGGCTGACCGTACCGGCGGGTCAGACGGTCGCCTTCGTCGGTGAGACGGGCGCGGGCAAGTCGACTCTGGTGAAGCTGGTGGCGCGGTTCTACGACCCGACCGGTGGTGCGGTGCGCGTGGACGGGCACGACCTGCGGGACCTCGACCCGTTCGCCTACCGGCACCGGCTCGGCGTCGTGCCGCAGGAGCCGTACCTCTTCCCCGGCACCGTGCGCGACGCGATCGCCTACGGGCGTCCGGACGCCACCGACGCGGAGGTCGAGGCGGCGGCGCGGGCGGTGGGTGCGCACGCGATGATCGCCACGCTCGACGGCGGCTACCTGCACACCGTGACGGAGCGCGGCCGCAACCTCTCCGCCGGCCAGCGGCAGTTGATCGCACTGGCCCGCGCGGAGCTGGTCGACCCGGACATCCTGCTGCTCGACGAGGCCACGGCCGCGCTCGACCTGGCGACGGAGGCGCTCGTCAACGAGGCGACGGACCGGCTGGCCGGCCGCCGCACGACGCTGGTCGTGGCCCACCGCCTGACCACGGCCGCCCGGGCCGACCGCGTGGTGGTCCTCGACCACGGCCGCGTGGTGGAGGACGGTACCCACGCCGAACTGCTCGCGCAGGACGGCCGGTACGCGCAGTTGTGGCGCACGTTCACGGGAGAGGCCGTCCCGGCGTAGGCCACGTGCGTCCCTCCTCTCACGGGTGAACTCTGGCGTGCCGCCTGCCCTCTTGGGTAGGTTCGCGGCGACCTTTGCGAACCCAGGGGAGGGAACATGCGCACGGCACGCAGATGGCTGCCGGCGCTGGTGATGTGCATAGGCACACTCGCCGGCGCCGGCGCCGCACCGGCCCTGGCGGCCACGGCCGCCACCGGGACGAACGCCCGGGAGACGCAGGACACCGCGGACATCAAGGACCGCATCCTGCAGATCCCGGGCATGCACTTCGTCGAGGAGAAGCCCTACGAGGGCTACCGCTACCTCGTGCTCACCTACACCCAGCCGGTCGACCACCGCCACCCCGACCGCGGGACGTTCGAGCAGCGCTTCACCCTGCTGCACAAGTCCACGGACCGGCCGACCGTCTTCTACACATCCGGGTACAACGTCTCCACCACCCCGTCGCGCAGCGAGCCGACCCGCATCGTCGACGGCAATCAGGTGTCGATGGAGTACCGCTTCTTCACTCCGTCCCGGCCGCAGCCGGCCGACTGGTCCAACCTCGACATCCGGCAGGCGGCCAACGACCAGCACCGCCTCTACCAGGCCCTGAAGACCGTCTACGGCAAGAACTGGCTGGCGACCGGCGGCAGCAAGGGTGGCATGACCGCCACCTATTACCGCCGCTTCTTCCCTCACGACATGAACGGCACCGTCGCCTACGTCGCGCCCAACGACGTGCACAACGGCGACGACCGCCCCTACGACCGCTTCTTCGCCACCGTCGGCGACAAGGCCTGCCGCACGCAGCTCGATTCGGTGCAGCGCGAGGCCCTCCTCCGCCGTGACGAGATCGTCGCCCGCTACCAGAAGTGGGCCGACGAGAACGGCAAGACGTTCAAGGTCGTCGGGAGCGCCGACAAGGCGTACGAGAACGTCGTCCTGGACCTGGTGTGGTCGTTCTGGCAGTACCACCTGCAGAGCGACTGCGCGTCCGTCCCCGCGACCAAGGCCTCGACGGACGAGCTCTACAAGTTCATCGACACCGTCTCGGGCTTCGACGGCTACACGGACCAGGGCCTGGAGCGCTTCACGCCGTACTACTACCAGGCGGGCACCGAGCTAGGCTCCCCGACCTTCAAGTCCCCTCATCTGAAGGGCCTGTTGCGCTACCCCGGGATCTACGCCCCGCGCAACTACGTGTCGCGTGACATACCGATGAAGTGGAAGCCGGGTGTCATGGCCGACGTCGACCGCTGGGTGCGCAACGACAGTACGCAGATGCTCTTCGTCTACGGCCAGAACGACCCCTGGGGTGCCGAACCGTTCCGCCTCGGCCGCAACGCCGCGGCCCGGCACGACTACCGCTTCGTCGCCCCGGGCGGCAACCACGGTTCGAACATCGCCCAGTTGGTGGCCGACGAGCGGGCCATGGCCACGGCCGAGGTCCTGAAGTGGGCGGGCGTCGCCCCCGCGGCCGTCCAGAAGGACGCGCGGCACGCGAAGCCGCTGGCACCGTACGACGCCAAGCTGGACAACCGTCCCGTGGAGCGGGAGGCCGCGCTGCGGCCGTGAAGCCGTTTTCGGCGCGTCAGGACAGGCGGCGGGCGCACCCCACGGGGGCCCTGCCGCCCACGTCCACATAGAGGTCCGTCTGCTCCGGGCAGTCGCTCCGCGCGGGCACCGTCTCCTCGACGCGGAACTCCGGCGTGTGGCCCATCGAGCCGTCGCACGCCGTCTCCTTCACCACCCCTTCGCGCTCCGTGTAGACGCAGTCCCCCGCCACGGTGAGCGGCCCGCCGCCCATGCCGGGGTCGCCGGGGTGCGGGGGCCGCAGGTTGCGCATGCACGCATAGCCCTCGGGCCGGCTCTCCCGCTCCGATGTGCCGGTGTCGACGGCTGCGATGTGCAGGACGAAGTCGGTGTCGTCCGGGCAGCGCGGCCCGCTCGCCTGCGGGCCGTTGTAGCGGGCCAGCACGCTGGCGGTGGCCTCGTCGCCCGCGCAGTCGACCTCCGTGAAGGCCGCCCCGCCCCGGCCGCGTCCGGCGCACGTGCCCCGCGCCAGGAACTGTGCGGGGGGTCCCTGCCGCGCCTGCAGGGCCTGGCTGCCGGTCGCGGCGGCGTTCTGCACCGGTTGTTCCTGGCAGCCGCTCAGCGTGAACATCCCCGACAGCGTGGCCGACGCGAGCAGCGCTGCGGACAGCAAGTGATGACGCATGATCCCCCAACCCCTGGCACCGGCCCACAGTTACCCGACGCGACCGGCACACGCCAGGCGTGCGCCGGGCTTTGCGCAGGGTGACCGGCCGTCCGTTCGTGCGCCCGCGGGGCTGCCCACCGCCGACGCTGTCGGAAGGGGGTACGCCGACGGCGGGGTGCGGCCGGCCGCAGGCGGCGGAGAGGGTGGTCAGCAACGCGGCGGTCAGCGACGCCGACACCGCTCTGCGGAGGCTCCCCGGCTGCACGTCGCTTCGACGTACGGTGCACCGGAGCGGTTCCGTGCCATGCGGCCTACTGTGCTGCGCGGTGCTGTGCCCTGCGGAGGCGCACGGGACGGCGCAGGGTGAGCAGCCTTGCGCGCGGGGCGAGCCGCCGGACCATCGTGAAGACCGACTCGGTGCGCGAGCGGTCGGCGTCCAGCACGGTGAAGAGGTTGACCCCGAGGTAGAACGTGCAGGCGGCGTTGGCCAGATCGCGCGGGGGAGTGAGCCTGGCCAGCGCGGTGCCGCCGATGACCCGCTCCAGGGTCTCCTCCATGAACCCCATCCACGGCTCGACCCGCACCTTGATCTCCTCGCGCAGCTCGGGCTTGGCCACGGCGGCGGCCACGAGCTCGGAGAGCAGAGCGATGTGGCCGCCCTCCAGGTCGTCGCGGTAGATGCGGGTGGCGGCCGCCGCGAGCTCCTCCAGGGTGCGGCACTCGGCGACGGTGGCCGTGTGCATCGCCATGCGTTCGTCGGACGACCGGTCGAGCGCGGCGAACAGCAGCGGGTCGACGCCCCCGAAGTGGTAGAAGACCAGCGCCGAGTTGACGCCCGCCTCCTTGGCTATGGTCCGCGCGCTGGCCTTGCCGTAGCCCTGCGTGCGCAGCACCGCCCCCGCGGCGGCGATCAGCCGTTCCCTGGTCTCCACCGACATGTGCCGCCCTCTCGACGAGCGTTCATCATACGTTTCAATCGATCGCTCAAATCGACCGGTCAGCAGGCCCGCTGCGGCCACTGCTCGCGCAGCACCCGCAGTGTTTCCCTGATGGCGGGCCTGCGGGCCGCCCCGGTGCGCCAGTAGGCGAACAGCCTGCGCACGGGGACGGGCTCCAGGGGCACGTCCACCACCCCCTCCGGCAGCGGTCCGCGGCCCAGCCGGGGCATGAGGGCGACGCCCAGCCCGGCCGCGACGAGGGCGACCTGCGTGTGGTTCTCCGCGGCCTGGTAGGCGAGGTCCGGCTCGCTGCCGAGGGCCCGCAGCGTACGGACCAGCCAGTCGTGGCAGACCGTGCCCGGCGGGTTGCCGATCCAGCGCAGGCCCACCAGATCGCTGCGCTCCAGCCGTCCGCGTCCGGCCAGCGGGTGTCCCTCCGGCACGAGCACGTCGCACAGATCGTCGCCGATCTTCGCCCGTTCCAGGCGCTCCGGCGTGGGGTGCGGCACGATGTCCCAGTCGTGCCAGACCGCGACGTCGAGGGCGCCCTGGGCCGCCAGGCCGACCGACAGGTGGGGGTCGACCTCGATCAGCCGGGCGTCCAGCGCGGGATGTTCGCGGGTGAGCTGGGCCAGCACACCGGGCAGCAGCCCGCGTGCGGCCGAGGCGAACGCACCGACGACGATCCGTCCGGCGGGCTGCCCGCGCCGCTCCTCCAGATCCGTCTCCGCCCGCTCGACCATGGCCAGCAATTCCCGTGCCGTCTCGGCCAGTTCGACGGCCGCGTCGGTGAGCATCACGCCCCGCCCGCGCCGCTCCAGCAGGGTGGTGCGCGTCTCCCGCTCCAGCTTGGTGATCGACTGCGAGATCGCGGAGGGCGTGTAGCCCAGGGCGAGGGCCGCCGCACTGACCGAGCCGTGCACGGAGACGGCATGCAGGGCCCGCAGGCGTGACAGGTCCAGCATGTGAGCCCCCGACGAGTGTCCCATTGTTGAGCGTTGCTGAATCCCATCATGAAGCAGCCCGTGCTGGTGCTGAACGATCAGGCGCCGTGATGCTGATCGCATGCGTCCGCTCCACATCGCCCTCGGCGTGCTCGTCGCCGCCCTCTGGGGCGTCAACTTCGTCGTCATCGACATCGGCCTCGGCCACTTCCCGCCGCTGCTCTTCTGCGCGCTGCGCTTCCTCGCGGCAGCGGTGCCCGCCGTCCTCCTGGTCGGCCGGCCCCAGGTGCGCCGGCGGTGGGTGGTGGCGGTCGGGCTGGTGCTGGGCGTGGCCAAGTTCGGGCTGCTGTTCATCGGGATGCACGCCGGGATGCCGGCCGGGCTGTCCTCGCTGGTGCTCCAGGTCCAGGCGGTCTTCACCGCCCTGTTCGCCATGGCCGCCCTCGGTGAACGGCCGGGCCGCGTCCGGCTGCTGGGCATGGGCGTCGCCCTGGCGGGCATCGCGGTGGCCGCCGTCGACGAGGGCACCTCGGGACCGCTGACGGGCTTCGCCCTCGTGGTGGCCGCCGCGGCCTTCTGGGGTGTCTCGAACGTCCTGACCCGCAAGGCCGCGCCGCCGGACGCCCTGCGGTTCATGGTGTGGGTCAGCGCGGTCCCGGTGCTGCCCCTGCTGCTGCTCTCCCTGCTCTTCGAGGGCCCGGCCGCCGACGCCGAGGCACTGGGCTCGCTGGACCGGAGCGGCGTGGGCGCCGTCGTGTACGTCGCCTGGATCACCACGCTGCTCGGCTTCGGCGTCTGGGGGTTCCTGCTGCGCACCTACGACGCCACGGCCGTGGCCCCGTTCTCGCTGCTGGTGCCCGTGTTCGGCATGTCCTCCGCCGCCCTCCTGCTGGGCGAGCACGTGAGCCCCCTGCGCTGGTGCGCGGCGGCCCTCCTGGTGGGCGGGGTCGCGCTCACCTCGCTGCCGGGGCGGCGGCGACCAGCTCCCGCAGGTACTCCCGCCCGTGGCCTGCCAAGGACGCGAAGTCCGCAGCCTGCGGGTACCAGCGCTTCTCGTACTCCCAGCACAGCCAGCCGTCCCACCCCGACGAGGTGAGCGCGCCCACGCAGCCGGCCAGCGGCAGCACCCCGGCGCCCAGCGGCAGCGGAGCCGTGTCCTCCGCGGAGGCGACGTCCTTCACCTGCACATAGCCCAGGTGCGGGGCGAGCGCGGGGAAGCTGGCCTCCGGCCGCTCCCCGCCCCGCCAGGTGTGCAGCAGGTCCCACAGCGCACCGATGCTGCCGTGCCCCACCGGGCCCAGGACCCGCACCGCGTCCTGGGCCCGGCTGTGCGAGTCGTGGGTCTCCAGCAGCACCTGCACGCCCGAGTCCGCGGCGAGCGGGGCGATCGCCCCCAGCCGGCGCGCGGCGACCGCGTCGGCCTCCGCCGCGGGCGGCTCGCCGGCACCGGGGAAGACCCGCACGTACAGCGCCCCGAGTTCGCCGGCCATCCGCACCAGCTCCGCGAGATCCTCCAGCACCGGGCCGTCCGGGCCGGGCGCGGCGACCCGGACGTACCCGGCCAGGCACAGGAGTTCCACGCCCGCCTCCGCGAACGCCGCGGACACCGCGGCGCGTTCGATGGGCAGGAGGCCCGGGTGGACGGGTTCCTCCGGGTGCGTGCGCAGTTCGACGCCGTCGTAGCCGCAGTTCCTGGCGAGGCGCACCACGTCGGGGACGGGCAGACCGGGGACACCGAGGGTGGAGAAAGCCAGTTTCATGCAGAGCGGCTTCCCCGCCCGGCGGTCCGGAATGCGCCCCGTACGGCAGACGGGGGTGCTAGCTTCGCGGGATGACGGCCAGGGAGTCGGCCGACGGCACGGTTCTCCGCATCGCCATGAACGGTGCGACCGGCCGGATGGGCCACCACCAGCACCTCGTACGCTCCGTCCTCGCCCTGCGCGACCAGGGCGGCCTGCCGCTCGCCGACGGGACCGTCCTGCGGCCCGAACCGGTGCTCGTCGGGCGTGACCCGCGCAAGCTCGCGGCACTCGCCCGGCAGCACGGGATCGGTGAGTGGTCCTGCGATCTGGACACCGTCCTGTCCGACCCGTCCGTCGACGTCTACTTCGACGCACAGGCCACCTGCGCCCGTGCGGACGCGGTGCGCAGGGCCATCACCGCGGGCAAGCACGTGTACTGCGAGAAACCCGTCGCAAGTGACCACGCAGGCGCGATCGGTCTGGCCCGTCTGGCGGACGCTGCCGGCGTGCGCCATGGCGTCGTCCAGGACAAGCTCTTCCTTCCGGGCATCCGCAAGCTCAAACGCCTTGTCGACGGCGGCTTCTTCGGGCGTGTGCTCTCGGTGCGCGGGGAGTTCGGCTACTGGGTCTTCGAAGGGGACTGGCAGAGTGCCCAGCGGCCGTCGTGGAACTACCGTGCGGAGGACGGCGGCGGCATCGCCTCCGACATGTTCCCGCACTGGGAGTACGTGCTGAGGGAGCTGTTCGGCCCCGTGCGCACCGTGCAGGCGCAGCTGTCGACGCACATACCGCGCCGCTGGGACGAGCAGGGCATGCCCTACGAGGCGACCGCCGACGACGCCGCCTATGCGGTCTTCGGCCTGGAGGGCGGAGCCGTCGCCCAGTTCAACTCCTCCTGGGCGGTGCGGGTGCACCGTGACGAGCTGCTGGAGCTCCAGGTCGACGGGACGGACGGCTCGGCCGTCGCCGGACTGCGCGGCTGCCGTGTGCAGCACCGCTCGGTCACTCCGCGGCCCGTGTGGAACCCGGACGTCCCGGCCGCCGACGGCTTCCGCGACCGGTGGCAGGAGGTGCCGGACAACGGGGAGTTCGGCAACGCCTTCAAGACACAGTGGGAGTTGTTCCTGCGGCACGTGGCGCAGGACGAGCCCTGGCGCTGGGACCTGTTCGCCGGAGCGCGCGGCGTACAGCTCGCCGAGCTGGGCGTGCGCTCCTCGGCCGAGGGACGCAGGCTCGACGTGCCGGAGCCGGCCCGGTGATCCGGCTGCCGGACGCGACGGGGGCACTGCGCCGCCACGTGCCGAGGGCCGAGCCGCATCCCGTGGCGCCGGGCCCGCCCCCGGCGTCCCGGACGGCCTTCGCCGCCGCCCACGTCGTCGCCGACCCCTTCGGCAACACCACGCCGCACGGCCCGGCCGCCCTCGACTGGGACGCCACGCTCGCCTTCCGCCGCCATCTGTGGGCGCACGGCCTGGGCGTGGCGGAGGCCATGGACACCGCGCAGCGCGGCATGGGCCTGGACTGGCCCGCCGCGGCCGGACTGATCCGCCGCACGGCGGCCGAGGCGGCAGCAGTGGGCGGATCGCTCGTCTGCGGGGCCGGCACGGACCAACTGGCCCCGCCCTACGGCCCGCTGACGCTCGACGGCGTCACGGTGGCCTACGAGGAGCAGCTGTCGGTGGTCGAGGGCGCGGGCGCCCGAGCGGTCGTGATGGCCTCCGGGGCACTGGCAGCCGTGGCCACGACTGCGGACGACTACCGGGAGGTTTACGGCCGATTGCTCCGCCAAACAGCTGCACCCGTCATCCTGCACTGGCTGGGCCCGATGTTCGACCCTCGACTGAACGGCTACTGGGGCAGCACCGACCTGGACGAGGCCACCGGCACACTGCTCGCGATCGTCGCCGAGCACGTGGACAAGGTCGACGGTGTGAAGGTGTCCCTCCTGGACGCGGAGCGCGAACGGGCCCTGCGCCGCGCCCTTCCGGACGGCGTGCGCTGCTACACGGGCGACGACTTCCACTACCCGGCACTCGTCGAGGGGGACGGCGGACACCACAGCGACGCCCTGCTCGGCGTCTTCGACGCACTGGGCCCTCTCGCCGCCCAGGCGCTGCGCCTGCTGGACGCCGGCGACCGCTCCGGCTTCCGGGCCCTGCTGGATCCGACCGTCCCGCTGGCGCGCCATCTGTTCGCGCCTCCGACGCGCTTCTACAAGACGGGCGTGGTGCTGCTGGCCTGGCTGTCCGGTCACCAGACGCACTTCGCCATGGCGGGCGGCCTGCACTCCGCCCGTTCGCTGCCGCATCTCGCGCGCGCCTATGAACTCGCGGACGGGCTGGGCCTGTTCCCCGATCCGCAGCTGGCCGAGGCGCGCATGGCGCGGCTGCTGGCCGTGCACGGGGTGGAGCAGTGAGCGGCATCGACCGGTTCAGCCTCAACCAGCAGACCATTCGCCAGTGGTCGCTGCCCGAGCTGGTGTCCGGCTGCACGGCGGCCGGGGTCCGGCACGTCGGGCTGTGGCGGGAGCCGGTGCGCGCGTACGGACTGCGGGCCGCGGCGCGGCTGGTGCGGGAGGCGGGGCTGACGGTCAGCAGTCTGTGCCGGGGCGGCTTCCTGACGGCCGCCGACCCCGCGGAGCGGATCGCCGCCGTCGACGACAACCGGGCGGCGATCGAGGAGGCGGCCGTGCTCGGCACCAGCACCCTGGTGCTGGTGTGCGGCGGGCTGCCGCCGGGCAGCCGGGACCTGCACGGGGCGCGCGAGCGGATCGCGGACGCGCTGGGCGAGTTGGCGCCGTACGCGGCGGCCCACGGGGTGCGGCTGGCGGTCGAGCCGCTGCACCCGCTGTTCGCGTCCGACCGCAGCGTGGTCTCCACCCTCCGCCAGGCCCTCGATCTCGCCGGGCGCTTCCCGGCGGAGCGTGTGGGCGTGGTCGTCGACGCCTATCACCTGTGGTGGGACGACACGGTGGCCGGGCAGCTGGCACGGGCGGGGGCGGGCGGGCGGATCGCGGCCCTCCAGCTCGCCGACTGGGTCACGCCGCTGCCCGAGGGCGCGCTGCTGGGGCGGGGGCAGCTCGGGGACGGCGCGGTGGACCTGCGCTGGTTCCGCGAACGGGCCGATGCCGCGGGCTATGCGGGCCCGGTCGAGGTGGAGATCTTCAGCCCGGCGCTGTGGGCGCGCGACGGGGCCGGCGTGCTCGCCGAGGTGCTGGACCGATATCGGACGTACGTGTTGTGAACTGGGGTTCCCTACCTTCCGTAACGGAAACATAACGCCTTGGATCGGCTGCAACCGTTCGCGGCTCCCGTGGGTCGTACTGTGCATCGGGCTTCCTGGGGAGGGATCCGGGGGGATTCGGAGGAAGCCGTTGCAAGGGGGGACCCGAGGGGCTCGGTCGACGGACCGGGCCCCTCGAATGCGTCACGGGCATCCCGCGGCCACGCAAGCGGAACCGCGGATATCCACAGCCCCGAACGCCCTGTCGGACCGCACCGGTACCGTCGGGGCATGGTGCAACTGGCAGTGGTCGAAGGGGTCCTCGAAAGGATCACCTACGCCAACGAGGAGAACGGCTACACGGTCGCCCGCGTCGACACCGGCCGCGGCAGCGGCGATCTCCTCACGGTCGTGGGCTCGCTGCTCGGCGCGCAGCCGGGCGAGTCGCTCCGGCTGGAGGGCCGCTGGGGCTCCCACCCGCAGTACGGCCGCCAGTTCACCGTGGAGAACTACACCACGGTCCTGCCCGCCACGATCCAGGGCATCCGCCGCTACCTGGGCTCCGGCCTGATCAAGGGCGTGGGCCCGCGCATCGCGGACCGGATCACGAGTCACTTCGGCGCGGACACCCTGGACGTCATCGAGAAGGAGCCCGCGCGCCTGATCGAGGTCCCCGGCCTGGGTCCCAAGCGCACCCGCTCGATCGGCGCCGCCTGGGAGGAGCAGAAGGCCATCAAGGAGGTCATGCTCTTCCTCCAGGGCGTCGGCGTCTCCACGTCCATCGCCGTGCGCATCTACAAGAAATACGGCGACGCCTCGATCTCCGTGACGCGCAATCAGCCCTACCGGCTGGCCGCCGACGTCTGGGGCATCGGCTTCCTGACCGCCGACCGTATCGCCCAGTCCGTCGGCATCCCGCACGACAGCCCCGACCGCGTCAAGGCGGGCCTGCAGTACGCCCTTTCCCAGTCCACCGACCAGGGGCACTGCTTCCTGCCCGAGGAGCAACTGATCGCGGACGCCGTGAAGCTGCTCCAGGTCGACACCGGCCTCGTCATCGACTGCCTCGCCGAACTGGCCTCGGACGAGCACAGCGAGGACGGCGCGGGCGTGGTCCGCGAGAGCGTCCCCGGCCCGGACGGCGGCGCACCCGTCACGGCCGTGTACCTCGTGCCGTTCCACCGTGCCGAGCTGTCGCTGGCCGGCCAGCTCACGCGCCTGCTGCGCACCGAGGAGGACAGGCTCGCGGCCTTCCGGGACGTGGACTGGGAGCGGGCGTTGGCCTGGCTGTCCGGGCGCACGGGCGCGGAGCTCGCGGCCGAGCAGCAGCAGGCGGTCCGGCTCGCGCTGACCAGCAGGGTCGCCGTCCTCACCGGCGGCCCGGGCTGCGGCAAGTCCTTCACCGTGCGTTCGGTGGTCGAGCTGGCGCGCGCCAAGAAGGCCAAGGTGGTGCTCGCCGCCCCGACCGGACGGGCCGCCAAGCGGCTGTCCGAGCTGACCGGCGCCGAGGCCTCGACCGTCCACCGGCTGCTGGAGCTCAAGCCCGGCGGTGACGCGGCCTACGACCGGGACCGGCCGCTGGACGCCGATCTGGTGGTGGTCGACGAGGCGTCCATGCTCGACCTGCTGCTGGCCAACAAGCTCGTCAAGGCCGTCCCGCCGGGCGGTCACCTGCTGTTCGTCGGCGACGTGGACCAACTCCCGTCCGTCGGTGCGGGCGAGGTGCTCCGCGACCTGCTGGCCGAGGGCAGCCCCGTCCCGGCCGTGCGGCTCACCCGGATCTTCCGGCAGGCGCAGCAGTCCGGCGTGGTGACCAACGCACACCGCATCAACTCCGGCGTGCCGCCCATCACTCAGGGGCTGGCGGACTTCTACCTCTTCGCGGAGGAGGACACCGAGGAGGCGGGCCGGCTGACGGTGGACGTGGCCGCCCGGCGCGTCCCTGCGAAGTTCGGGCTCGACCCGCGCCGGGACGTCCAGGTGCTGGCCCCCATGCACCGCGGCCCGGCCGGCGCGGGCACGCTCAACGGCCTGCTCCAGCAGGCCATCACGCCCGCCCGCCCCGATCTGCCCGAACGCCGCTTCGGCGGGCGGGTCTTCCGCGTCGGCGACAAGGTCACCCAGATCCGCAACAACTACGAGAAGGGGCGGAACGGCGTCTTCAACGGCACGGTGGGCGTGGTGACGGCACTGGACGCGGTGGAGCAGAAACTGACCGTGCGCACCGACGAGGACGAGGACGTCGATTACGACTTCGACGAGCTCGACGAGCTCGCCCACGCCTACGCGGTGACGATCCATCGGTCGCAGGGCAGCGAGTATCCGGCGGTGGTGATCCCGGTCACCATGGGTGCCTGGATGATGCTCCAGCGTAATCTCCTCTATACAGCGGTCACCAGGGCGAAGAAACTGGTGGTACTGGTGGGCTCCCGGAGGGCCCTGGGTCAGGCGGTGCGTACCGTCTCGGCGGGCAGACGCTGTACCGCCCTCGATCACCGGCTCTTCACAAGCGGAGGAGGTGGTGTTCGTCTCTGATCAGAACGGTTTACCAATCAGGGCGAAGGGGGCAGGATGGGCGGGTTGGACGGCACTGAGTGCCGTTCTTGGGCCCTATGGCCGACCCCGAGTGCACGTACATCGTCCAAATGGGGGAAGGTAGGGGTAGTCAGGGCACCTCGAAGAAGAGGCACAACGTCGGTGAGGGATGACGTGAGCGAGAACTCTGTAGTACTGCGGTACGGCGGCGGCGAATACACCTACCCGGTGGTCGAGAGCACCGTCGGCGACAAGGGCTTCGACATCGGCAAGCTCCGCGCCCAGACCGGTCTGGTGACCCTTGACTCCGGCTACGGCAACACTGCCGCCTATAAATCCGCGATCACCTACCTCGACGGCGAGCAGGGCATCCTGCGCTACCGCGGCTACCCGATCGAGCAGCTGGCCGAGCGCAGCTCGTTCCTCGAGACGGCGTTCCTGCTGATCAACGGCGAGTTGCCGACCGTCGACGAGCTGGCGACCTTCAAGGGTGAGATCACCCAGCACACCCTGCTGCACGAGGACGTCAAGCGCTTCTTCGACGGCTTCCCGCGCGACGCCCACCCGATGGCCATGCTGTCCTCGGTGGTCAGTGCGCTGTCGACCTTCTACCAGGACAGCCACAACCCGTTCGACGAGAAGCAGCGTCACCTGTCCACGATCCGGCTGCTCGCCAAGCTGCCGACGATCGCGGCCTACGCCTACAAGAAGTCGATCGGTCACCCGATCGTCTACCCGCGCAACGACCTCGGCTACGTCGAGAACTTCCTGCGCATGACGTTCTCCGTGCCGGCCGCCGAGTTCGAGCTGGACCCGGTCGTCGTCAGCGCGCTCGACAAGCTGCTGATCCTGCACGCGGACCACGAGCAGAACTGCTCGACCTCGACCGTGCGCCTGGTCGGCTCCTCGCAGGCCAACCTCTTCGCGTCGATCTCCGCCGGCATCAACGCCCTGTGGGGCCCGCTGCACGGCGGCGCCAACCAGGCCGTCCTGGAGATGCTGGAGTCCATCCAGGCCTCCGGCGGTGACGTCGACGCCTTCATCCGCAAGGTGAAGAACAAGGAGGACGGCGTCCGCCTGATGGGCTTCGGGCACCGCGTCTACAAGAGCTTCGACCCCCGGGCGAAGATCATCAAGGCGGCGGCGCACGACGTCCTCGGCGCTCTCGGCAAGTCCGACGAGCTGCTCGACATCGCGCTCAAGCTGGAGGAGCACGCGCTGAGCGACGACTACTTCGTCTCGCGCAACCTCTACCCGAACGTCGACTTCTACACCGGTCTCATCTACCGGGCCATGGGCTTCCCGGGCGAGATGTTCACCGTGCTCTTCGCGCTCGGCCGGCTCCCCGGCTGGATCGCCCAGTGGCACGAGATGATCAAGGAGCCGGGCTCCCGCATCGGCCGCCCGCGCCAGATCTACACGGGCATCGTCGAGCGCGACTTCGTCCCGGTGGAAGAGCGCTGAGCCGGCTCACCGCCTGAGCAGAGAAAAAGCGCCCCGCGTCCGATCCTCCCACGGGTCGGAGCGGGGCGCTTTTCCGTAACCCCGGCCAGGATTCCCCCCACGGGATCCGTCCGGGAGCCTCGGTACGCCTGGGCTCACGCCTGCGCGATCTGCCGGAACACGTACGGACGGGAGGGCCGCTCAAAGCTCCCCGGGTACGTGCCCCGGCCACGCGTGGCCGGTACCGTCCCCCAAGACGATCCAGCACTGCCCGGTTAGACCAGCGACCCCCGGTAATGGTTACCTGCAAATCGATGTGATCTGGGTCTCCTGCCATAAACGGACGTAAAAGGGCAAGAGGTTGATCGTGCAGATTTCGTGAAGGATCCGGTCTTAGCGGGGTCTGCCGTCATGCAGAGCCGCGTCCGGAATCAGACGCGGCCGACGAGGTCGTAGCCTGCCTCGTCGACGGCGGCGCGGATCGCCTCGTCGTCCAGCGGGGCCGCGGCGGTGACGGTGACCAGGCCGGTGGCCGCGGCGGCCTCGACCGCGGTGACGCCGTCGACGGCCGAGATCTCGCTCTTGACCGCGGACTCGCAGTGGCCGCAGGTCATGCCGGTCACCTTGTAGGTGGTGGTGCTCATGGGCGTTCTCCTCATCGGGGCAGCGGGTGTCTCGTACCGTCTCGCGGCGGACAACACCTTACCCCCTGGGGGTATTCCCTCTCAGGGGGCCGTGAGGTGACGGGCGATCAGGTCCGCAGTCGGCGCCGGGAGCCGTTGCCGGGCCGCGAGGCCACCCAGGAGCGGATCGTGTCGGCGAACCAGTACGGTCTGCCGCCCTCGGTGAGGTCGGGGGCGGGCATCACCCCGTGTTTCCGGTACGAGCGCACGGTGTCGGTCTGCACGCCGATGTGCGCAGCGATCTCCTTGTAGGACCAGAGCCGACGATCGGTCATCTCTCGCGCCTCTCCGCAGTACCGCAGCCACGGAAGGGGGGTTCCGTCGGGGGACTGCGGCACGGCCTTGTCGGTCCCCCGAGCCTGCCCCCGGGCGACGACACAGAGTGACCGTGCGCGAGCGGCGGTTGCCCGGCTGTGACGCAGGGCGTGCGGGCGTGTGACGTCCGTTACCGAGGTGTGACCGTCAGCCGAGGCCCGCGGCGGCGGCCGCCTCGGCCACCCGCACGGGCCGGTTCTCGAGCCGGGAGAGCTCGCAGGCCTCCGCCACCAGCAGCGCTCGCAGTCCCTCCTCGCCGGGACACGGGCTCGGACCGCCCCGGGCCACCGCCCCGGCGAACGCGGCCAGCTCGGCGCGGTAGGCGCCCTCGAAACGCTCCAGGAACCCCGGCCACGGCCGCGCCGGCGCAGCAGGGCCGCCCGGCTCGGCCGAGGTCACGGGCGTGCGGCCGTCCAGCCCGACGGCCCACTGGTCGAGCTCCCCGGACAGCTCCGTCCGCACGTCGTACCCCGCGCCGTTGCAGCGCGTCGCGGTCGCGGTGACGAGCGTGCCGTCGTCCAGCGCGAGCAGCGCGGCAGCGGTGTCCACGTCGCCTGCCTCGCGGAACACGGCCGCGCCCGCGTCAGAGCCCCGCGCGAACACCTCCACCACCTCACGCCCCGTCAGCCAGCGCACGGCGTCGAAGTCGTGCACCATGCAGTCGCGCACGAGCCCTCCCGACAACGGCAGGAACTCCGCGGGCGGCGGAGCGGGGTCGGAGGTGACGGCCCGGATGGTGTGCACCCGTCCGAGCCTGCCGCTGCGCAGCGCCTCGCGGGCCGCCCGGTACCCGGCGTCGAAGCGCCGCTGGAAGCCGATCTGCAGCAGCGTGCCCGCCGCCGACACCTCCCGCAGCGCGGCCGCCGTGGCCGCCACGTCCAGGGCGACGGGCTTCTCGCAGAAGGCCGGCAGGCCGGCCCGCGCGGCCCGGGTGATCAGAGCGGCGTGCGAGGCGGTCGCGGTGGCGATGACGACGGCGTCGACGCCGGAGGCGAACACGTCGTCGACGGCGGGGACGGGGCGCACCCGTGCGCCGGTCGTCCGTGCCGCCAGTTCCGCGGCCCGCCCCGCGTCCGCGTCCCCGATCAGCAGCTCGTCCACCTCGTCCAGCGCGGCCAGCACCGCCGCGTGGACGGATCCGATCCGCCCCGCGCCCAGCAGCCCGATCCGCAGGCTCACCGGTACAGCTCCGGCCGCTCGGCCAGCAGTACGGGCGTGCGTTCGCCCGTGCCCTGGGCCCGCACGCCCGCCTCGCAGACGGCGGCGGCCGCGTACCCGTCCCAGGCGCTCGGGCCCGTGGTCTCCCCGCGCCGGGTGGCGTCCACCCAGGCCTGCACCTCGTGGTCGTACGCACTCCGGAAGCGCTCGACGAAGTCCTGCGCGATCGCCCCGCCCCAGCGGCCGGCCGCGTCCACCGACAGCCCGTGCGCCTCGCCGGTCCGTGCCGCGCCGCGTTCGCCGACCGCCTCGCAGCGCACCTGGTAGCCGAAGCCGCAGTTGACGAAGATCTCGACGTCGACGACGGCACCGCCCGCGGTCTCGAAGAGGACCAGCTGGGGATCGCTCAGCCCGGCGGGCGCCGCCGCGCCGGGCGCGGGCCGCAGCACCTGCACCGCGGTGATCTCCTGGCCCAGCAGCCAGCGGGTGACGTCGACCTCGTGGACGACCGAGTCGTTGATCGTCATCGGGTTCGTCCAGCCCGCCGGCGTCGCGACGTTGCGATGGACGCAGTGCAGCATCAGCGTCCGCCCGATCCCGCCTCCGTCCAGCAGCTCCTTGAGCTGCCGGTACTCGGCGTCGTACCGCCGCATGAACCCCACCTGCACCAGCCGCCTGCCCAGCCGCGCCTCCGCCTCCACCACGCGCAGGGCGGACTCCGCGTCCGGGGTGAGCGGCTTCTCGCACAGGACGGGCAGGCCACGCGCGAACGCCTCCAGCAGCGCCGCCTCGTGGGCCGGGCCGGGCGAGGCGATCAGCACGGCGTCCACCCCGGGGGAGGCCATCGCGGCCGCGGGGTCGGTGTGGGCGGTGCAGCCCTCGATGCGGTCGGCGGCCGCCTTGGCGCGGTCGCCGTCGAGGTCCACGACGGCGGCGACCCGCGCCCCGCTGATGGCCTCCTCGATGCGCCGGACGTGGTCCGAGCCCATCCGGCCCGTGCCGATCACGGCGACGCCGAGCGGTGCGTGCTGATACGTCATGACTATTCCTCGTACGTCGTTGTACGGCGATGGAACGTGATGGTGCGTGATGGTGCGTCACGCGCCGCACGAGCGCAGGAAGGCGCGCGTGCGGCGGGCGATGGGCAGCGGCTGCTCGGGCGGACACGGGTACATGTCCTGCTCGACGATGGCGAAGAGGTCGACGCCCAGACCCTGCGCGGCGGCCAGGACGGGCTCCAGTTCCGGTACGCCGCGCGGCGGTTCGCACATCACGCCCTGCCGCACCGCGGGCCCGAAGGGCGTGCCGTCCCGGACGACGCCCGCGAGGACGCCGGGGTCCACCTGTTTGAGGTGCAGGTAGCCGATGCGCTCGCCGTAGGTCTCGATGAGCTTGACGCTGTCGCCGCCGCAGTAGGCGTAGTGCCCGGTGTCCAGGCAGAGGCGGACCAGGCCGGGATCGGTGGCGTCCAGGAAGCGCGCGACGTGCGCCTCGGTGTCGATGTGGGTGTCGGCGTGCGGGTGGACGGCGATACCGAGCCCGAAGGCGTCGCGCACCTCACGGGCGAGGCGCTCCGTGCCGGAGGCGAGGTGACGCCACTGCTCGGCGGTGAGTTCGGGCTCCTCGATCAGCTCCGCGGTCTTGTCGTCGCGCCAGAAGGAGGGGATGACGACGAGGTGTTCCGCGCCCGTGGCCCGGGTGAGCGCCGCGACGCGCGCGACCTGCTCCCAGGTCTCCTCCCAGACGGCGGGTCCCCGGTGCAGGGCGGTGAAGACCGTGCCGGCCGAGACGTTCAGACCGCGCCGGGCGATCTCCTCGCGTAGCCGGCCGGGGTCGGTCGGCAGGTAGCCGTACGGGCCGAGTTCGATCCACTCGTACCCGGCTTCGGCCACTTCGTCCAGGAAACGCCGCCAGGGGGTCTGGGCCGGGTCGTCGGCGAACCAGACCCCCCAGGAGTCCGGCGCCGACCCGACACGGATCCGGTCGAGCGCGGGTGTGGCGGGCGAGGGGGAGTGGGCAGCGGACATCCGGCGGCGCTCCTCTCGGGGGTTGCCCGTAGCCTCCTCGCCGGGTGGACGGGTGTCAAGAGTTCGTCCGGACATATGGACGTCACGTCAAGGAAGCCTGATGACGTCTATATGTAAGGACAAATGCTTGACGTGGTGCGGAGCGGGACGCAACGATGGCCTGCATGAGTGCGCAGCCGAACGGGCCGGACGGCCCGAACGATCCGCCCCCGTACATGCCTTGCGGGCCGTGCGAGCCTTACGAGCTGATCACCATGGGCAGGCTCGGGGTGGATCTCTACCCGCTCCGGACGGGCGTGCCGCTGGCGCAGGTCGAGACGTTCGGAAGGTTCCTCGGCGGGTCGGCGGCCAATGTCGCGGTCGCCGCGGCCCGGCTGGGCCGCCGCACGGCCCTGATCAGCCGCACCGGGGACGACCCCTTCGGGCAGTATCTCCACGGGGCCCTGCGGGACTTCGGCGTCGACGACCGCTGGGTGACCCCCGTCGCCGCGTACCCCACCCCGCTCACCTTCTGCGAGATCTTCCCGCCGGACGACTTCCCGCTCCACTTCTACCGCCGCCCCAAGGCCCCCGACCTGGAGATCCGCACCCCCGAGCTGGACCTGGACGCGATCCGCGCCGCGCGGATCTTCTGGGTGACGGGAACGGGCCTGAGCGAGGAGCCCAGCCGCGGCGCGACGCTCGCCGCGCTGGAGGCCCGCGGCCGGCGCGGGACCACGGTCTTCGACCTCGACTGGCGCCCGATGTTCTGGCAGGAGCCCGCGGCGGCCCGCAGGCAGTACGAACGGGCGCTCGCGCACGCGACGGTCGCCGTCGGCAACGCGGAGGAGTGCGAGGTCGCCACGGGTGAGCGCGAACCGCACGCCGCGGCACGGGCGTTGCTCGCGGCCGGGGTCGAGCTCGCCGTCGTCAAGCAGGGCCCCAAGGGCGTCCTCGCCGTGCACCGGGACGGCGCGACGGCCGAGGTGCCGCCGGTGCGGGTCGAGGTCGTCAACGGCCTCGGCGCTGGCGATGCGTTCGGCGGCGCCCTGTGCCACGGGCTGCTCGCCGGCTGGGACCTGGAGCGCACGGTGCGCTACGCCAACGCGGCCGGGGCGCTGGTCGCTTCGCGGCTCGCCTGCTCGTCCGCGATGCCGGACCGCGAGGAGATCGCGGAGCTGCTCGGGGGTGCGGCATGAGCGCCGCCGTCCGTATCCCGGACCTGGTGGCGGTGCGGAGCCGGCACCCCGAGGCGATCGCGGAGGCGGCGGCGCGCCGGGTGCGCCGCCCGCTGGTCGGCGACAGCGGCCGGTTGATGATCATTGCGGCCGACCACACGGCGCGGGGCGCACTGGACGTCGGAGGGCGCACGCTCGCCATGGCCAACCGGGCCGACCTGCTGGAGCGGCTGTGCCTCGCGCTGTCCCGCCCCGGGGTCGACGGGGTGCTGGCCACGGCCGACATCCTCGACGACCTGCTGCTGCTCGGCGCGCTGGACGGCAAGGTCGTCATGGGCTCGATGAACCGCGGCGGACTGCTGGGCGCCTCCTTCGAGATGGACGACCGCTTCACCGGCCCACGGGCGGAGGACCTGCGCCAACGGGGCTTCGACGCGGGCAAGTTGCTCCTGCGCATCGACTACGACGACCGGGGGTCGCTGGCCACCATGGAGTCGGCGGCGCGGGCGATCGACGAGATGGCGGAGCGGCGGCTGCCGGTCTTCGTCGAACCGTTCCTCTCCCGGAGGGCCGACGGGAAGGTCCGCAACGACCTGACGGCGGAGGCGGTGACGAAGTCGATCACCATCGCGTCCGGGCTCGGGGCGACGTCGGCGTACACGTGGCTCAAGGTCCCGGTGACGGACGACGTCGCCGACATGCCGCGGGTGATGGAGACGACGACGCTGCCGGCCGTCCTGCTCGGCGGCGACGTGGGCGACGACCAGGAGGCGGCGTACGAACGCTGGCGCGCGGCGTTGCAACTGCCAACGGTGCGGGGCCTGGTGGTGGGGAGGGCCCTGCTGTACCCCGCGAACGGGGACGTGGCGGGGGCGGTGGACACGGCGGTGGGGTTGTTGTGAACCGTGCCCCGGGACCCGGGCCTGGGCCTGAGCCGGGGCCCAACTCCCGCCGCAACGGCGAGCGATCACATCGAAGGAGTCCGGCAGTGCCGAACACGACCAACACCCACACCCTCCCCCACTGCGCCCTCCGCATCCTCACCCTCCCCCCGGGTGAAGCCCACACCTTCCCCACCACCGACCACGAATGGATCGTCCTCCCCCTCAGCGGCAGCTGCACCGTCACCACCGCCGAAGGCGAATCCTTCGAACTCCGGGGCCGGACCTCCGTCTTCACGGCCGTCACCGACTTCGCCTACGTCCCCCGCGACACCACGGTCACCGTCACCTCCCCGGCCGGAGGCCGCTTCGCGGCAGCCGGTGCCCGCTGCGAGAACCGTCTCCCCGCCCGCCACGGCGCGGCCGACACGGTCCCCATCGAGCTCCGCGGCAGCGGAACCTGCTCCCGCCAGGTCAACAACTTCGCCGCCGCGAACACCTTCCCCTGCGACCGGCTCATCGCCGTCGAAGTCCTCACCCCCGGCGGCAACTGGTCCTCCTACCCGCCCCACAAACACGACGAGTACCACCCGGGCGAGGAGTCCCGGCTGGAGGAGATCTACTACTTCGAGATCGCCGACGGGCCCACCGGCACCCCGGGCCTCGGCTACCAGCGGGTCACCCCCTCCCGCCTCGGCGGAACCGAGGTCCTCGCCGAGGTCCGCACCGGCGACACGGTCCTCATCCCCGACGGCTGGCACGGCCCGTCCGTCGCGGCCCCCGGCCACGACATGTACTACCTCAACGTCATGGCGGGCCCCCGTGCCGAGCGCGAGTGGCTGATCCGCGACCATCCCGACCACACCTGGATCCGCTCCACCTGGCCGGATCAGCCGGTGGACCCCCGCCTGCCCCTCTATTCGGCACCGGAAGGCCGTACATGACGACACACCGCCGACTCACCGTCGCCCAGGCCCTGGTGGAGTTCCTCGCCCACCAGTACACCGAGCGCGACGGCCGCCGCCGGCGCCTGATCGCCGCCTGCTGGGGGATCTTCGGCCACGGCAACGTCGCCGGCATCGGCCAGGCCCTACTGGAGACCGGCGACGCGCTGCCCTTCCACCAGGGCCGCAACGAACAGGCCATGGTCCACGCCGCCGTCGGCTACGCCCGCCAGAGCGACCGGCTCTCCGCGCACGCGGTGACCACGTCCATCGGGCCCGGCGCCACCAACCTCGTCACCGGCGCCGCGCTCGCCACCGTCAACCGCATCCCCGTGCTCCTCCTCCCCGGCGACACCTTCGCCACCCGCCCCGCCGACCCGGTGCTCCAGCAGCTCGAACACCCCGCCGCGGGCGACGTGTCGGTCAACGACTGCCTCCGCCCGGTCTCCCGGTACTTCGACCGCATCGTGCGCCCCGAGGCACTGGTCCCCGCCGCCCTCCAGGCCATGCGCGTTCTGGCCGATCCCGTCGAGACGGGCGCCGTCACCCTCGCGCTCCCGCAGGACGTGCAGGCCGAGGCGTACGACTGGCCGGAGGAGTTCTTCGCCGACCGCGTCTGGCGCGTCCGCCGCCCCGCCCCCGACCCGGCCGAACTCGCCGCCGCCGCACGGGCGGTGCGGCAGGCCCGCCGGCCGCTGCTGATCGCGGGCGGCGGCGTCGTCCACAGCGAGGCCGAGGAGGCGCTGCGCGCCTTTGCCGATGCAACCGGCATCCCCGTCGCCTCCACCCAGGCCGGCAAGGGCGCCCTGCACCACGCCCACCCCGCGGACGTCGGCGGCATCGGCCACACCGGCACGGCCGTGGCCAACGCCCTGGCCCGTACCGCGGACGTCGTCATCGGCGTCGGCACCCGCTACAGCGACTTCACCACCGCCTCGGCAACTCTCTTCGCGGAACCGGGCGTTCGCTTCGTCAACCTCAACATCGCCTCGTTCGACGCCCACAAGCTGTCCGCCCTGCCCCTGGTCGCCGACGCCCGCACCGGCCTCGAAGCCCTGGCCGCGGCCGTCTCCGGCCACCGCGTTCCCGACGACTACGCCAGCGCGTACACCGCGGGCAAGGCCGAGTGGGAGGCGGCCGTCGACCATGCGTACTCCCGCCGCCCCGACGGCGACGGCACCCGCCCCACCCAGGCCCAGGTGATCGGCGCCCTGCAGGACGTCACCGGCGACGAGGACGTCGTCGTCAACGCCGCCGGCTCCCTCCCCGGCGACCTGCACAAGATGTGGCGCGCCCGCTCCCGGCGCCAGTACCACCTGGAGTACGGCTACTCCTGCATGGGCTACGAGATCCCCGCCGCGATCGGCGTGCGCCTGGCCGCGCCCGACCGGCCGGTGTGGGCGCTGGTCGGCGACGGCACGTACCTGATGATGCCGACGGAGCTGGTCACGGCCGTGCAGGAGGGGATCGCCATCAAGGTCGTCCTGCTGCAGAACCACGGCTACGCCTCCATCGGCGGCCTGTCGGAGGCCGTCGGCGGCGAGCGCTTCGGTACGGCCTACCGCTTCCGGGCCCCGGACGGCTCGTACACCGGCGACCCGCTGCCCGTGGACCTCGCGGCCAACGCCGCCTCGCTCGGGATGACGGTCCTGCGCGCCGGAACGGTCACGGAGCTGCACGCCGCGCTGGCCGAGGCACGTGCGTCGGACCGCCCCACATGTGTCTATGTGGAGACCGAAACAGCCGACACAGTGTCCGGCGCGCCCCCCGCACAGGCGTGGTGGGATGTGCCTGTCGCCGGGACCGCGACCCGCCCCGCGGCCGTCCGGGCCCGGGAGGAGTACGAGCGCAACGCCGCCGCCCGTCACCGCTACCTTGGAACGTGAGAGAGGCGCACGTCATGAAGACCGTCAACCACTGGATCGGTGGCAAGGCCGTCGAGGGCACCTCGGGCGCCTACGGGCCGGTCACGGACCCCGCGACCGGCGTGCAGACCACGCGGGTCGCCTTCGCCTCGGCCGCCGAGGTGGACGCCGCGGTCGCGGCCGCGAAGGCTGCGTTCGCGACGTGGGGCACCTCCTCGCTCGCCACCCGCACCTCCGTCCTGTTCGCCTACCGCGCGCTGCTGGACCGGCACCGCGAGGACATCGCCCGGCTGATCAGCGCCGAGCACGGCAAGGTGCACTCCGACGCGCTCGGCGAGGTCGCCCGCGGCCTGGAGATCGTGGAACTGGCCTGCGGGATCACCACCCAGCTCAAGGGCGAGCTGTCCACCCAGGTCTCCAGCCGTGTGGACGTGGCCGCCATCCGCCAGCCGCTGGGCGTCGTCGCGGGCATCACGCCCTTCAACTTCCCGGCCATGGTGCCGCTGTGGATGTTCCCGCTCGCAATCGCCTGCGGCAACACGTTCGTTCTGAAGCCGAGCGAGAAGGACCCGTCGGCCGCCCTCCTGCTCGCCGAACTCGCGGCGGAGGCCGGGCTTCCGGACGGCGTCCTGAACGTCGTCAACGGTGACAGGACGGCCGTCGACCGGATCCTCGAACACCCGGACATCGCCGCCGTCTCCTTCGTCGGCTCCACCCCCATCGCCCGTCACATCCACACCACCGCCACCGCCAACGGCAAGCGCGTCCAGGCGCTGGGCGGCGCCAAGAACCACATGCTCGTGCTCCCCGACGCCGACCTCGACGCGGCCGCCGACGCCGCCGTCTCCGCGGCCTACGGCTCCGCCGGCGAGCGCTGCATGGCGATCTCGGCGGTCGTGGCGGTGGGCGGCACCGGCGACAAGCTGGTCGCGAAGATCCGCGAGCGCGCCGAGAAGATCAAGATCGGGCCCGGCGACGACCCGGCCTCCGAGATGGGCCCGCTGATCACCAAGGCCCACCGCGACAAGGTCGCCTCGTACGTGCAGGGCGCCGCCGCCCAGGGCGCCGAGGTCGTCCTCGACGGCACGGGTTACACGGTGGAGGGCTACGAGGACGGCCACTGGATGGGCCTGTCCCTGCTCGACAGGGTCCCCACCGACGCCGACGCCTACCGCGACGAGATCTTCGGCCCCGTGCTGTGTGTCCTGCGCGCCGAGACGTACGAGGAGGGCGTGGCCCTCATCAACGCCTCGCCCTGGGGCAACGGCACCGCCGTCTTCACCCGCGACGGCGGTGCGGCGCGCCGCTTCCAACTGGAGGTCCAGGCGGGCATGGTGGGCGTCAACGTCCCCATCCCGGTCCCGGTCGGCTACCACTCCTTCGGCGGCTGGAAGGACTCGCTCTTCGGCGACCACCACATCTACGGCAACGACGGCGTGCACTTCTACACGCGCGGCAAGGTCGTGACGACGAGGTGGCCGGACCCGGAGGACGGGGGCGTGGACCTCGGCTTCCCGAGCCACCGGTAGGGCTGCAGGCGGGTGCCCCGATCGCCGGGGCACCCCCTCCTACCAGTCGAACCCCGCCTCGTACGTCACCTCCGCCAGCGTCCGCTGCCCCGCCGCGCTCGGGTGGAAGTAGTCGGCCGTGCTCACATCGGCCGCGGAGAAGCGGTGGTCGAAGACCGCATCCCCGTCGTAGCGGCACCCCGCGACCTCCCCGCACGCATTCTCCAGCGCCGCGTTGTAGTCCATCACCCGCTCCCGCACCCGAGCCCTCCGCTCCGCGTCTCCCGCCGAGAGCGAGGCCGGGTCGGCCAGCGCCGCCTGGCACACTCTGCCGTCCTTCCAGGCCTTGACCGCCGCCGGGTTGTCCTTGCCCAGCCGCCACAGCTGCACCGGGTCCGGCACGCTCGCGACGAACACCGACGCCTCCGGCGCGCCCGCACGGAGTGTCCGCAGCGCCGCCCGGATCCGGCTCTCGAACGCACCGACCGAGGTCATCTGCGCCTCGGACGCCGCGCACGCGTCACCGTCGCCGATCATGATCGTGACGTAGTCGATCCCGCCCTCCGCGAGGGCGGACCGCACCTGCTGCCCGAGGTCGGCGGAGGTGGCCCCGGCCCGGGCCTCGTTGTAGGGGAGCACCTCGGGGTTGAGCTCCTTGATGCGCGCATAGTGGCTGCCGACGGCCGGATTGGCGCCCGTGGACCACGAGTTCCGGGCGCACAGCGTGCCGCCGCCCACCGTGCACGAGCCGACGGCGCGGGTCAGCGAGTCGCCGAGCGCGGCCATCCGCGTCGGAATGGGCGGGGTGGCGTGGGCGGTGCCGGCGGTGGTGGCCAGCAGCGCCGTCGCGGTGGCGGCGCACACGGCCGTTCGGCGGAACCTCATGGCGGATCTCCTCCTCTGCACGTGCAGGTGTGACGGTCACACCCGTCTGCCTCTGCCCGTGGGGGGAGCACCGTGGGGAGTCTGGAACGGCCGTGATCGCCGGTCAAGACCGTCAAATCGCCAAGAGCGCGCCAAATCGGCGGGCCTCTCTCCGCTTATCGTTCGCCAGGACACTACTCTCAGCCATATGACCTGGTCGAGCGCCTTGAAAGACACCGCCCGGGCCGGGCTGACGGTCGAGCGGACCACGTTCGAACCCCTCGTCGCCGTCCGCGGCGCCTGCGGTGTCGCGATCGTCGTCGGCGTCCTGCTGGGCTTCGGCTCGCCCGCGCTCGCCGTCTCCTCCGCCTTCGGAGCCTTCGCCTCCGGTCTCGCCACGTTCCAGCGCAGCTGGCGGCCGCGCCCCATCCTGGCCCTCGCGGTCGCGGCGGGCCTCGGCGTCAGTACGTTCCTGGGCTACCTGGCCGCCTTCAACCACATCGTGTTCGTGACGCTGCTGGCCGTCTGGACGCTGCTCGCCGGCATGGCCTGGGCCATCGGACCCGTCTCCGGCCTGATCGCCACCCAGACGGTGGCGGTCATGCTCGTCACCGTCACCCTGCCCACCTCCGTCGCCGGTGCCGCGGAGCACGGCGCGCTGATCGTCTTCGGCGGTCTGGTCCAGGCCGCGCTCATCGTCCTCTTCCCCATCCGCCCCTGGGGCCGGCAGCGCGACGCGCTCGCCGACGCGCTGGCCGCCGAGGCCGACTACGCCCGCAGGCTGCGGCACGACCCGGTGGCCCCCTTCGACCCCCAGCCCCTGATGGACGCCCGGCACGCCGCCGAACTGACGCCCAGCCAGGCGCGCAGCCGCCCGCGCCAGCTGGCCGGGCCGCGCGGCGTCGCCGAACGGCTGCGTCCCGTGCTCGCCGCCCTCGCCGACCCCGTCCTCGGCGCACCCCCCGAGGGCCCCGAACGCGACCGCGCCCGCGAACTGCTGGGCGCCGCCGCGAGCGTCCTCGACGCCGTCGCCCGCGCCATCCGCACCGGAAAACCGGTACGGCTCTCGCCGGAGACCATGGCCACACTGGAGGTCCCGGCCGGCGGGCCCAGGCTGAACGGCGCCGCCCGCCGGTCCGCGCTCCGCCTGATGGCCCTCCTCGCGGACGTGGTCGAGGCCAGCGACGAGCCCGTGAAGCCCACCCGGCCCACCACCCCGGAGGAGCGCCGCCACCTGCTGCGCCCCACCGTCCCCCGCCTCTTCCCCGTCGCCCTGCGCGCTCTGAAGCGGGAGGCCCGCTGGTCCTCCTCCATCGCCCGGCACGCGGTCCGCGTCTCGGCGGTCGCCTGCACCGGCTACATCGTCGGCACCGCCCTCCCGCTCGGGCACGGCTACTGGGCGCCGATGACCTCGGTGATGGTGATGCGCCCGGACTTCGCCCAGACCTACCAGCGCGGCATCGCGCGCTTCGCCGGAACCCTCGTCGGCGTCTTCGTCGGCGCAGGGATCGCGGGCCTCACCCACCCCGGCACGTACGTCTGCGCCGGGCTGGCGGTGTTCTCCGTGGGGCTGCTGTATCTGCTGATGCAGAGCGGCTACTTCGTGGTGTCGGCGTGCATCGGCGCGTACGTCGTCTTCCTGCTGGGCATCGTCGGCGAGGCGTGGTCGCAGACGGTCCAGGAGCGGCTGGCCCTGACCCTGCTGGGCGGGCTGCTGGCGATGGCCGCGTACGCGCTCTTCCCCGTCTGGGAGACGACGAAGCTGCGCGACCGCCTCGCCGACTGGCTGCGCACCACCGGCGACTACACGCTCGCCGTCCTCGCCGTCCACGCCCGCCCCGCCGACCGCAAGCCGCGCCGGGTGCGCGAGGCCCTGCTCGACTCCCGGGCCACCCGCCTGGAGTGGGACGAGGCCGTGGCCCGCGCCCAGAAGGAACCGGTCCGCCACCGCGGCATCTCCCGCAGCGCCGAGCGCGCGTCCGAGGCGGCCCTGATCACGATGGGCCGCGTGACCATGCTGATGGAGGCCCACCTCCCGGACCGCGACGCCGAACCCTCCCCGGCGGCGGAGCAGTTCGCCACCGCCCTGCGGGTCGCCCTGCCGTCGGCGGTGGAGGCGGTACGGGTCCGGGACGCACTGGACTGGTCCCGACCCCGCGCGGCCCTGACCGCGTGGCAGGAGAAGGAGGGCGACGAGGGGGTGGCGGTGCGTGCGTCGGAACTGCTGATGGACGCGCTGGAGGAACTGGGGGAGGCGCTGTCGCCGGGCCTGAAGGGGAAGAACCGGGCGAAGCGGCGGGCGTGACGGTCAGCGGCCCCCGAACAGCCGCTCCAGGTGCGCGTCGACGAGCCCCATCGCCTCTTCGGGGGTGTGCACCCCCAGCAGCGCATAACTGCCCAGCCCGTCGACCAGCGCGATGAACAACGCCGCCTCCGTCTCCGGATCGCGATCCGGAGCCACCTCTCCCCGCTCGACGGCCGAGCGCAGCAGCCCCGCGTAGAACGCCCGCAGCGCAGGCGCCCCTTCCCGCGCGTGCTTCTGCATGTGCTGGTCGTGCACGGCCCGGATGAAGTAGGCGATCTGGACGAGCAGTCCCGTCCGGCTCTCGTCGTTGAGCGGCAGCATCTCCGCCGCGATCTCCCGCAGGATGAGCCGCGGTGCCGGTGGCTCGTCGCTCAGCGTGGTGATGCGGTCCCGGATCCGCTCGGTCGCCATCTCGTTGATGTGCTCCAGCGCGAACACCAGCATCTCGTCCTTGGACGAGAAGTAGTGCTGGAGCTGTCCCAGCGAGATCCCGGCCTCCGCCGCCACGTCCCGCAGGCTCGCCCCGTCCAGCCCCCGCGTGGACGCGATCCGCCACAAGGCCTCGGCGATGCGCCGGCGGCGCTCTCCATGGTCAACGCGCTTGGGCACGGGCGGCAGCCCCTCCGTCGTACAGGTCGTCTTTGCAGGCCGTTTTACCGGCCGTCCCTATAGGCATTCCTACAGGCTGTTCCTACAGGCCGTTCCCGTTTTACAGGTCGGTCGTATTGCTATAGCTTAGCGGCAACGCTTCGCCATACAACTGACCTGCAAAGGACCGGGGGACCCGATGCCGCCAGTACTCCGCCCGCCCCGCCACCGCATGGACCCCAGGGCCCGCGCCTGGTGGGCCGCCCAGGCCTGGACGACCCTCAGTGGCCCCGCGCTCCTGACGGCCGCCGCACTCCTCGTCCTCTCCGCCCTCTTCTTCCCCGGCGCCCTGCCATGGCTGGCACCCCTGACGCTCGTCGTCCTGGTCCTCCCCGCGCTGCTCTACGCGCTGGTCATGCCGGGCTGGCGCTACCGCGTCCACGCCTGGGAACTCGGCGGGTTCGCGGTCTACGCCGCCAGCGGCTGGTTCTGGCAGAAGCGCCGCATCGTCCCGCTCTCCCGCGTGCAGACGGTCGACACCCACCGCGGCCCGCTCCAGCAGCGCTTCGGGCTCGCCACGGTCGTCGTCACCACCGCCTCCACGGCGGGCGACGTGAAGATCGCGGGCATATCCGAGGCCGACGCCCGCATGCTCGCCGAATGCATCAGTGAGGCGGCCCAGTTGATGCCGGGGGACGCAACATGACAACTCATGCCGAAACCCCCTGGCGCACCCTCTCCCCGCGCACCCTCCTGGCCCACTGCGCCTGGCTCGGCGCCCCCCTCGGCTCCTTCGGCCTCACGCTCCTGGCCACCGGCGGGCACCTCGACGCCGGCGCCTGGAGCACCCTCGGATCGATCACCGGCGTCTTCCTGGTCCTCACCGCCGCCGGCTTCGTCACCTACCGCCGCACCCGCTACCGCGTCACCCCCGACGCCTTCGAACTGCACACGGGCCTCCTCACCCGCCGCGTCCGCTCCGTCCCCCTCCACCGCATCCGCAACGTCGACCTCACCGCCAACCCCGTGCAGCGCGTTCTCGGTCTCGCCGTCCTGCGCGCCGGAACGGGCGGCGGCACCCGCAGCGCCGAGCTCTCCCTCGAAGCCCTCACCCGCCCCGCGGCGGAACGGCTTCGCGTCGAACTCCTCGCCCGCGCCGGGGCCGTGGACGCCGAGGACCCCGTCCTCTCCGCCGCCGATCCCCGCTGGCTGCGCTACGCACCGCTGACCTTCTGGATCTTCGGAGGGGTGTTCGCCGCAGTGGGCGCGATCTGGCGGGTTCTCGACGGTGTCGGCATCAAGCCCTGGCGGATCGGCTTCGTCCGCCACGCCTTCGAGGAGTTCGGCAACTCCGCGCTCTGGCTGACGATCCCGCTCGCCCTCCTCGTGGTCACCGCACTCGGCGTGGTCGGCGCCATGGCCCTCTACGCCGAGAACTGGTGGAAGTACCGCCTGGAATGGACCGACGCGGCCACCCTCCGCGTCCGTCGCGGCATGTTCACGACCCGCTCCGTCTCCATCGAACGCGCCCGCCTGCGCGGCGTGGTCCTGCGCGAACCGATGCTGCTGCGCGCAGGAGGCGGCGCGAGCGTACGCGCCGTGGCCGGCGGTCTCGGCAACCGCGAGGAGAACCGCAAGCGCAGCGTCGTCCTCCCGCCCGCTCCCAAGTCCGAGGCGGAGCACGTCTGTACGCGCATACTCGGCGAACAGGGCGGTCAGACGGGTCACGCGAAAATGCCACTGACCGCTCACCCGCGCGCCGCACTGCGCCGCCGTTTCGTCCGAGCGCTGCTCTGGTGCGTGCTCCCGGTGACTGCGGCACTCGCCGTCCTCGGCGCCCTCCTCACCCCCGTCCTCCTCTATTGCGCAGCCGCCTACGCCCTGCTCGCCACACCGATCGCCTACGCCCTCGCCCGCGACGCCTACCGCTCACTCGGACACGCACTGCGCGGCAACTGGCTCGTCATCCGCTCCGGCACCTTCGAGCGCGAAACGGTGACCCTCGACCGGTCGTCCGTCCTTGCCTGGACGTTCACGAACACTCCCTTCTCCCGGCGCGCCGGAGTCGTCACGGCGACCGCCGCCGTCGCCGCGGGCGAGGACGGATACCGCATTCGGGACATGGCGGCCACGGAGGCCGCAGGCTTCGCAGACGCCGCTGTGCCAGGGATGTTGAGGGAGTTTCTGGACATCTGACAGCCGTCCGAAAATTGGTCCCCGATTTTTGTTATCCACCGGTCCGCTCTGCGTCTCCTATGTGTCGGACCGAACGGAAAGAGGTGGTCGGGGCGTGAAGAGTGAGAGCGTGGCCGTGGTCGAGGCGGCGCGCGCCGGAGACGCGGCGGCACAGGACGAGCTCGTCGCCACGTACCTGCCGCTCGTCTACAACATCGTCGGCCGGGCCCTCAACGGCCACGCCGACGTCGACGACGTCGTCCAGGAGAGCATGCTGCGCGTCATCAACGGCCTCGACGGCCTGCGCGACCCCGCCGGGTTCCGCTCGTGGCTCGTCGCCATCACCACCAACCAGATACGCACCCACTGGCGGGAGCGCCCCGAGGCGCCCGTCAGTGGTCTTCAGGAAGTCGCCGAAGTCCCCGACCCCGACGCGGACTTCGTCGACCTCACCATCGTCCGGCTCGGCCTGGAGGGCCAGCGCAAGGAGGTGGCCGAGGCCACCCGCTGGCTCGACGACGGCGAGCAGACCGTCCTCTCCCTCTGGTGGCTCGAAGCGGCCGGTGAACTGACTCGCGCCGAGGTCGCCACCGCCCTGGAGCTCACCCCGCAGCACACGGCCGTGCGCGTCCAGCGCACCAAGGAGCAACTCGACGTCGCCCGCGGCGTCGTACGGGCCCTCGCCGCCCAGCCGCGCTGCGTGCAGCTCGCCGAACTCGTCTCGCACTGGGACGGCACCCCGTCCGCCCTCTGGCGCAAGCGGATCGCGCGCCACGCGCGCGACTGCGGCGCCTGCGGCGGTGCCTGGTCCTCGCTCGTCCCCGCCGAGCGGCTGCTCGTCGGCCTCGGCCTCGTGCCGCTCGGTGCCGGGCTGCTCGCGTGGTGGGGGAGCGGCGCCGTCCTGCGCGACGCGCAGCCGGTCGCCCACGTGGTGCGCGGCCACCGGGCCGGCTCCGGCCGCCGCCGCGCCATGAAGGACGGGCGCCGCCGCACCGTGGCCGGAGCCGCGGCCGCCGCGCTCGTGGCGTCCGGTGTGCTGGGCGGCCTCTACCTCTACACCGACTCCTCCAACGGCAAGGCGCCCCGCACGCAGGCCGCCGGTGACGTACCGGCCAGCGTGAAGGCCCTGGACGCCAAGACCTCCGCCGTGCCGAGCCCTTCCGTATCGGCTTCAGCCTCCGCTTCAGCCTCCGCTTCCCCGTCGGCGAGCGCTTCGCCGTCGCCCAGCGCGACGACGGCCTCCCCGAAGGCCGAGCCCTCCAGTGAGGCCCCCGACTCCCCGGCGCCCAAGGCCCCGGCCCGCCAGGCCCCGCAGCCGAAGTCCGCCCCCGTGGGTGGCGGCCTCGTCCAGCAGGTGATCGGCCTGGTGAACGTGGAGCGCGGTAAGGCCGGTTGCTCACCGGTCACCGAGAACGGCCAGCTGGACGCGGCCGCCCAGGGCCACTCCGACGACATGGCCGCCCGCAACTTCTTCGACCACACGAACCCCAGTGGCCAGGGCCCGGGCGAGCGCATCACTGCGGCGGGCTACCACTGGAGCACGTACGGCGAGAACATCGCCTACGGCCAGGCCGACCCGGCGTCGGTGATGGACACCTGGATGCACAGCGACGGCCACCGCCGGAACATCCTGAACTGCTCCTTCAAGGAGCTCGGCGTCGGCGTCAACCAGGCGCCCGGCGGGCCGCGTTGGACCCAGGACTTCGGGGCGAAGTAGCGGAGTGGGGGAGCGGGTGGGCCCGGCCGGCTGCCGTCACCGCGGCCGGGCTGCTGCCCGCAGGTACTCGCGGTTCATCCTGCCTATAGCCGACAGGGGGATCCCCTTCGGACAGGCGACTGCGCACTCACCCGTGTTCGTGCAGCCCCCGAACCCCTCGGCGTCCATCGCCCCGACCATTCCGAGCACACGCGACTCCCGTTCGGGCGCCCCCTGTGGGAGCACGTTCAGATGCACCACCTTGGCCGAAGTGAACAGCATCGCCGACCCGTTGGGGCAGGCGGCGACGCACGCACCGCATCCGATGCACTCCGCGTGCTCGAACGCGAGGTCGGCCACCGGCTTCGGCACGGGCGTCGCGTGTGCGTCGGGCGCCGAGCCGGTGGGGGCGGACACATAGCCGCCGGCGCCGATGATCCGGTCGAACGCGGACCGGTCGACGACCAGGTCCTTGACCACGGGGAAGGCGCCGGCCCGCCACGGCTCGACGTCGACGACGTCGCCGTCCCGGAAGTGCCGCATGTGGAGCTGGCAGGTGGTGGTCCGCTCGGGCCCGTGCGCCTGCCCGTTGATGACCATGCCGCACGCGCCGCAGATGCCTTCGCGGCAGTCGTGGTCGAAGGCCACGGGCTCGTCGCCGCGCAGGATGAGTTCCTCGTTCAGGTGGTCGAGCATCTCCAGGAAGGACATGTCCGGGCTGATGCCCGTCACTTCATAGGTGACCATGCTGCCGGAAACATCCGCGGCGCGTTGCCGCCAGATGCGCAGGGTGAGCTTCATGCGTAGCTCCGCTGGGTGGGGTGGACGTACTCGAAGTGCAGGTCTTCCTTGTGGAGGACGGGCGCCGCGCCGGTGCCCGTGAACTCCCAGGCGGCCACGTAGCCGAACTCCTCGTCCTTGCGCGCGGCTTCGCCGTCCGGCGTCTGGCTCTCCTCGCGGAAGTGGCCCCCGCAGGACTCGCTCCGGTGCAGCGCGTCGAGGCACATGAGCTCGGCGAGCTCCAGGTAGTCGACGATGCGGTTGGCCTTCTCCAGCGACTGGTTGAGCTCCTGGCCGCGGCCCGGCACCGTGATCCGGCGCCAGAACTCCTCGCGGATCTCCGGTATCCGGTCCAGCGCCTTGCGCAGCCCGCTCTCGGTGCGGGCCATGCCGCACTCGTCCCAGAGCAGCTCGCCGAGCTCGCGATGGAACGAATCCGGCGTCCGGTCGCCGTCGTTCTCCAGCAGACGGCGCAACCGGTCGCTCACACCGTTCAGCGCTTCCGTGACCGCCGGATGGTCGCCCGGCACGTCGTCGTGCGGATGACGGGCCAGGTAGTCGTTGATGGTGGACGGCAGCACGAAGTAGCCGTCGGCCAGCCCCTGCATCAGGGCGGAGGCGCCCAGCCGGTTGGCACCGTGGTCGGAGAAGTTGGCCTCGCCGACGGCGAAGAGGCCGGGGACGGTGGTCTGCAGGTCGTAGTCCACCCACAGGCCGCCCATCGTGTAGTGGATGGCGGGATAGATGCGCATGGGCACCTCGTACGGATCCTCGGCGGTGATCCGCTCGTACATCTCGAAGAGGTTGCCGTACTTGGCCTCGACCGCCTTGCGCCCCATGCGCCGGATCGCGTCCGCGAAATCCAGGTACACCCCCTGCCCGCCGGGCCCGACGCCGCGCCCCTCGTCGCATACGTTCTTCGCCGCACGCGAGGCGATGTCGCGCGGGACGAGATTGCCGAAGGACGGATAGATCCGCTCCAGGTAGTAGTCCCGCTCGTCCTCGGGGATCTCGGCCGGCGGCCGCGTGTCGCCCTGGGCCCTGGGCACCCAGATCCGGCCGTCGTTGCGCAGCGACTCGCTCATCAGCGTCAGCTTCGACTGGTGGTCGCCGGACCGCGGGATGCAGGTCGGATGGATCTGGGTGAAGCAGGGGTTGGCGAAGTACGCACCGCGCCGGTGGGCCCGCCAGACGGCCGTGGCGTTGGAGTTCTTGGCGTTGGTCGACAGGTAGAACACATTCCCGTAGCCACCGCTGGCGAGCACCACCGCATCCGCGAAGTACGTGTCGATCCGCCCGGTGATCAGATCGCGGGCGACGATCCCGCGGGCCCGTCCGTCGACGACGATCAGGTCGAGCATCTCTGTGCGGGCGTGCATCTCGACGGCTCCGGCATCGATCTGCCGGCTGAGCGCCTGGTACGCGCCGAGCAACAACTGCTGCCCGGTCTGGCCGCGGGCGTAGAACGTCCGGGAGACCTGCACGCCGCCGAAGGACCGGGTGTCCAGCAGCCCTCCGTACTCACGGGCGAAGGGCACGCCCTGGGCCACGCACTGGTCGATGATCTCGACGGAGATCTGGGCCAGCCGGTGCACATTCGACTCCCGGGCACGGAAGTCGCCGCCCTTGACCGTGTCGTAGAAGAGCCGGTGCACGGAGTCGCCGTCGTTCCGGTAGTTCTTGGCGGCGTTGATCCCGCCCTGCGCGGCGATGGAGTGGGCGCGACGCGGGGAGTCCTGGTAGCAGAACTGCACGACGCGGTAGCCCTGTTCGGCGAGCGTGGCCCCGGCGGCACCGCCCGCCAGGCCCGTCCCGACGACGATGACGGTGTGCTTGCGCCGGTTCGCGGGATTGACCAGTTTGGCCTCGAACCGCCGCCGGTCCCACCGCTCGGCGATCGGCCCGCCGGGCGCCTTCGTATCGCTGACGGGACCGCCGGTCCCGTACTGGACGTACTCGCTCATGGTCAGCTCACGACTCCCGTCATGACACCGATGGGTATGGCAATGAATCCGCAGGTCAACAGGGCGGCGAGGGCATTCGCGACGATCTTGAACGCCCGGTCGCGGCGAGGGGAGTTGGCGCCCAGCGTCTGGGCCGCGCTCCAGAAGCCGTGCCGGATGTGCAGGCCCAGGGCCAGCATGGCGGCGATGTAGAACACGTCGACATACCAGCGGCCGAAGGACGCCACCAGATTCTCGTAGGGGTGTCCCTCCTGGGCGTTGGGGTTCACGGTGAGGGTGGTCAGGTCGAGGATGTGCCACACGATGAACAGGGCGAGGATCACCCCGCCCCAGCGCATCGTGCGCGTCGCGTAACTCGCGCGGGCCCGCTTGCGTACGTACTTCGCGGGGCGCGCGGCGAGGTCGCGGCGGCTGAGCTGGTACGCGGCCACGCCGTGCAGCACGACCGAGACGGTCAGGCCCACCCGCGCGATCCACAGGAACCACTCGTGGTGCAGGAATGGCTCGCCGATGGTGCGGATCCACTGCCCGTAGTGGTTGAACTCCCCGGCCCCGAAGAACACCTTCAGGTTGCCCAGCATGTGGGCGACCAGGTACGCCAGCATGATCAGGCCGGTGACCGCCATGACCGCCTTCTTGCCGACGGTCGAACGCCACACGGAGCCGATGAAAGAGGACGCAGGTGTCCTCCGGGTCGTCGCCAGTGCCATGCCCGAGACGCTAGGCCGCCCCTCGGTGATCCGTCCAAGACATGATGGGCCTGGTTTCGATAGGCATCTCCTATGTACGCAGTACCATGCCGCTGTGCAACTCCAGCAGCTCCGCTACTTCGCCACCGTCGCCGGACTCCGCCACTTCACACGGGCCGCGGAGGCGCTGCACGTCGCCCAGCCCTCGCTGTCCCAGCAGATCCGTGCGCTGGAACGGGAGTTGGGCGCCGAGCTCTTCCACCGCGCCCGCGGCAACATCACCCTCACCGACGCCGGCGAGGCCCTCCTGCCGCTGGCCCGGCGCATCCTGGCCGACGCGGAGACTGCACACCGCGAAGTCCAGGAGGTCGCGCAATTGCGCCGGGGCAGGGTGCGCCTGGGCGCCCCGCCCAGCCTGTGCGCGAGCCTCGTCCCGGACGTGCTGCGCACGTACCACGCCCGCTATCCCGGTATCGACCTCCTCGTCGACGAGGGCGGTTCCCGTGACCTCGTCCGCACCCTCGCCGCGGGTGAGCTCGACCTGGCCCTGATCATCACTCCGCTCGGCGCTGCGGACCCCGCCCTCGCCGCCACGGAACTGCTGCACGAGGATCTGGTCGTCGTCACCTCGCCGTCCGATCCGCCTCCCGTCCGCCGGCGCCGCATCCGCGTGGAGGACCTCCGCAGCCTCCCGATGGTCATGTTCCGCCGGGGCTACGATCTGCGGGAGATCACCCTCTCCGCCTGCCGCGAGGCCGGTTTCGAACCGTCCTTCACGGTGGAGGGCGGGGAGATGGACGCGGTGCTGGGTTTCGTGCGTGCCGGTCTGGGCCTGGCCGTGGTCCCCGGCATGGTGGCCGCCCGGTCCGGCCTCCGCGTCACCCCGTTCGAGGGCGACCGCATGCGCCGCACGGTGGCCGTCGCCCACCGCAAGGACGCCCCGCCGCCGCGCGCCGCACGGGAGTTGCGCACGGTGCTGCTGGAGCACCTCGGTGCCGGCACCGAGGCTGCGGATCCCCTCTAGCCGTCCCCCAGGCCGGCGTTGACGATCGCGCGCAGTGCGGCGAGATGCGCCTGATAGGCCGAGCGCCCGTCCTTGGTGAGGCGCAGCCAGACCCGCTGACGCGTCTCGCGCACGGCCCGCCGTTGCTCGACGTAGCCCGCATCCGTCAGGACCGTCACGTGCTTGCTGAGCACGGAGGGGCTCACCCCCAGCGTGTCCCGTATCGTCCCGAACTCGATCTCCTCGACGGCGTCGAGCGCGGCGCAGATCCGCAGCCTGTTCGGCGCGTGGATCGTCTCGTTGAAGCCGTCTTCGGGGGCGGTCACGGCGCGGGTATGCCCTTCTTGCGGGGAAAGCGGTCGATGACCAGGGTGCCACCTGCGACCAGCAGTGCCGCCAGCACCCATATCCACGACATGCCCGCCAGCCGGTCCAGCAGGTCCGCCCCCACGAAACCCAGCAGCCCGAGCACGGCGCCGCCGAGCATCTGCCGTCCCACCTTCGGGGTGTAGCGGTGCTTGACGCCGCTGACCTGCACCTGCCGGATCACGAACGTGATCAGGCACACGAAGGAGACCGCGATGACGATCAGGTCGTACGGCTTGGGCAGCAGGTTGGCGAGGAAGACCGCGGCCACGCACGCGGCCATCTTCAGTTCGTACCGGCGCGAGGGCTTGATCGAATCCACCGCCGCCTGTGCCTGCTCGGCGAGCGCCAGCGATTCCGCGGCGCTCTCGCGAGACAGGCGTGAGTTCTCGTCAGTTGCCATGACGGAAAGTCTGACACGGGCTTTCCGTCATGGCAACAGTCGAGTTTCCGTTGTGGAAAATCTCGTCACCCCCAGACCCAGTTCCCCACCGCCACCCCTGCAAAGGCCGCCCCGAGCCCGCAGGCCACGCTTGCCGCGGCGTTCGCCGCGGCGTAGCCCCGGGCCCCGGTCTCCGCCAGGCGGAGCGTTTCGTAGGAGAACGTCGAATATGTCGTCAATGCCCCGCACAGGCCCGTCCCCAGGAGCAGGCGCAGGTCGGCCGGGGCGGCTGCGGTCAGGACGCCGAGGATCAGGCAGCCCACGACGTTCACCACGAACGTGCCCCAGGGGAAGACCGAGTCGTGCCGGGTCTGGACCGCGCGGTCCGTCAGGTAGCGCAGAGGGGCGCCGACCAGCGCACCCGCGACGACGAGGAGCCAGTTCACGCGGGCGCCTCCCGGCCCCGGTAGTGCAGGACCGCGACCTCGTCCAGGGTGACCAGGCCCTCGCCGACCAGCTCGTCGAGGACGGGCAGGAAGGCCCGCACCCGCTCCTCCGTGTCCACGATCACGACCGCCACCGGCAGGTCCTCACTGAGGGACAGCAGCCGGGTGGTGTGGATCAGGGACGAGGCGCCGAAGCCCTCGATGCCGCGGAAGACGCTGGCGCCCGCCAGGCCCGCCGCGTGGGCGCGGTGGACGATCTCGGAGTAGAGCGGGCGGCCGTGGACGCAGTCGGACTCGCCGACATAGGCCGTCACCCGCAGCGCATTGCCATGGAGTCTCAACGGGACCTCCTGAGGACGAACCGGCGGGTCGCCGCCGCTGCCGCCCACACGGCGGCCATCGCCAGGAGCAGCGTCGCGACCAGATAGGCCAGAGCGCTCGCCACGCGGCCGGCCTGCAGCAGCTGCTGCGCGTCCACCGTGTACGTCGAGAACGTCGTGAAGCCGCCCAGTACCCCCGTCCCCAGGAAGGGCCGCACCAGCCGGTGCGCCGAGCCCAGTTCGGAAACGGTGACCAGCAGTACGCCGATCAGGGCGCAGCCGACCGCATTGATGAGGAGCGTGGTCCAGGGGAAGGCTCCGCTCGGCGTCGTCCACAGCAGCCCGGCGGCGTAGCGGGCGACCGCGCCGATGGCTCCCCCGACGGAGACGACGGCCACGACCGGCCACTGCCCGGCAGGACGGGGGCGGCGTGTGCGCCCGCTCTGCGCCGACGCGACCGCCTCGGCCTGTGACGTGCCCACGTGCGCTCTCTGCCTCCGCCTCTGCCGTACTCCTTGCAGAGGTCCAGGCTATCGTCCGCTTCCCGTGACGGCCTTCAGATACGCCTCCGCCCGGTCCTCGTCCATCAGCCAGTCCTGGTAGTCGGCCGGGTCGGCGAAACCGTTGACGTACCGGTGGGCGATCTCACGGTGCTCGCCCGCTGCGGTCAGCAGGCGCCGCAGGTGCTCCGGCAGCGGTGTGCTCAGCACCAGGTTGGTGAAGGCCGTCCCGTGCCGCGCGTGCTCCCAGTACGCGGCGAAGACACTGTGCATCCACGCCCGGTCGAACGGCAGCTCCCCGCGCTCGCGGATCGCCGTCAGATAACGGGCCGCGGCCCGGGCCGCGTTGTTGCAGCCCTGCCCGGTGACCGGGTCGTTGACGACGACCGCGTCCGCCAGGCCGAGCACGTACGTGTCCGGCGCGACCTCCGCGACGGGATGCCGCACCACGGGAGTGACGGCGCCGGACAGCGCGGCCCCCGCATCCGTCGGCTCGGCGTCCGCGTACAGCTCGTACTCCCAGGGCGCCCGCTCGCGCAGCACCTCCAGCGTGCGTGCGAGCACGGCCTGCGGATCGCCGCCCAGATCCTGCCAACAGTCCAGAGGCCCGCCCGGCACCCCTTCCCACAGCACCGCATGGCACGGCCCGGACAGCGTCAGCGCCGGCATGACGAAGAACTCGCCGACACCCGGGAAACCGACCATGCGGAGATACGCATCACCCGGTGCCGGTGCGACCCCGTGCGCGTACACGACCGCGACCACGCGCTGCGGGCGGTCGTAGGGGCTGTGCCGCTCGTCCCGCCCGAAGACCTCCCCGAGCGCCCCGCGTCCCGTGGCGACGACCGTCAGATCGTGAGCGGAGGCCAGCTCCGCCAGGTCGCCCGCGGACGCCTCGCGGTACTCCACGCGGCCGCCCTGCTCCTCGAGCAGCTCCAGCCACCGCGCGGTCTTGACCCGCTGATCGACGGACTGGGCGGGTGCGACGAGCGGACCGGCGACGGGCGGTCTCCGGCCGTACTCGGGGTCGACCGTGGTCAGCGAGGCGCCGTGGATCCAGGGGACCTCGCCGTCCCACAGGTTCAGCCCGGCCTCGCGCTCCAGGGCGAGCGCCGGAGCGAACATCTGCTGGGTGGACGTGACGCGCCCGGCTCTGATCTCCTCGGGTTTCCGCGTGGCCACCACCGTCACCTCGTACCCGGCCGCCCGCAGCCCCAGGGCCAGTTGCAGGCCTGCCTGTCCCGCACCCACGATGGCGATACTGCGCATTGCCGCCTCCCCCATCGAACGGTTGTCACCCTCAACCGTTGTAAGCGCACAGGGCGCACCGTGTACAGACGGCATACGGGCGGCACGGCCGTCGCGGGCGCCGTCCGGTTCGCACCTCCATTCGGCCCACGAGGCGGTCACCCGGACGCTTCATGGACGAAACCTTTGTGACTTATGGGCGTTTTACCGGACTCCTGGCCTCATCGGCCGGGGAGCCTGTCCCGTACGACCAAGCAAAGGTGTCTCCCCATGTCACGAATCGCCAAGGCAGCAGTCATCACCGCCACCGTGGGCGCCACTCTCGCCGGAGTCGCCGCCGGCAGCGCGGTCGCCGACGCCGGCGCGAAGGGCGTTGCCGCCGGTTCCCCGGGTGTGATCTCGGGCAACGTCATCCAGATCCCGCTGCACGTGCCGATCAACCTGTGCGGCAACTCCATCGACATCATCGCTCTGCTCAACGCGGCCTCCGGCAACACCTGCGTCAACGGCTGATGCACGGCTAGTCCGCGTCGTCCCCCGGACGGTCCCCGGCCGGGATCCGTCCTGCGCGTGGCGCCCCCGACAGTGTCGGCGGGCGCCACGCGCACGTAGGATCACCTGCCGCCGCCACGACGGGCGGGGACGGACTGGGGGTGTGGGGCGCATGGACGGCACCGAGAACACCATCACGGGCAGGGCCACGATCCGGGGCTCGGTGATCCAGGGGCGGGACATCGAGTACCACGCCGCCCCCGAATCACCGACACCCCGTCAGCTCGCCCCGGCGCCACAGGTGTACGTCAATCACCGCACCACCTTTGCCTCGCTCGCCCGGGCCGTCACGGAACGGCCCGCAGGGAGCGCGCCTCTGGTGATCCTGCTGACCGGCATGGCCGGTGTGGGGAAGACGGCCACCGCTCTGCGTCTGCTGCACGGACTGGGCGACGGCTTCCCCGGCGGGCACCTTCAGGCCGACATGAGTCCTCAAGGACCCCTGCGCCCCCGCGACACCGTAGCCGTACTGCAGGGCTTCGTCCGCGCACTGACGTCGCATCAACCGGACGCACCCCTGCCCACCGACCCGGACGAACTGGCCGCTCACTACAGAACGCTCACATCGGACCGGCCCGTACTCGTGCTGCTCGACGACGTGGTGAACGCCGGGCAAGTGCGCGCGTTACTGCCCGGGCACCCCGGCAGCGTGGTCGTCGTCACCAGCCGCTCGCCCCTTGCCGGTCTGCAGGCCTCGCACCACTTGGTGCGCGTTCCCCTGGACTCCTTGAAACGCAAGGCCAGCAGGGAACTGTTCGAGGCAGTCGCGGGTTCGGGCGTGCTGGACCGGCCTTCGCTCGACGGCGTGCTGCACGCATGTGCCGGACTCCCCCTGGCCGTGCGGATCGCAGGAGCCAGAGCGAATGAGCTGCTCGACATGGGGGAGGATCCGGCGGGACTGGCCCGTGAACTCATCGACCGGAGTACCCGCTTGGAGGCGCTCACCGTGCCGGACGACCTTTCTGTTGCGCAGGTGTTCGACGCCGTCTACGGCTCCCTGGACAAGGACGCAGCGGCTCTCTACCGCGCACTGGGACTGCACCCCACGCCGGAGTTCTCCCGCAGCCTCGCGGAGCAGCTCGCCCAGGGGCCGGGTGGCGTGCGGACGCTCGTCCGGGAGAAGCTCCTCGATCCCGCAGGGGACGGACGGCTGCGCATGCACCGTCTTGTGCACGACCACGCGCGGGCGGCAGCCGATGCTCACGAGGCGGACGGCGCTGTGGACCGCTGCATCGACTGGTACCTGATGCTGGCCGCCGCCGTCGAGCGGGCGGTCTCCGACCGCTGGCGGTACGGACAGGTCTTCGCCCGCACCGATCTGACCGCCTTCGCGGACGTCGGCGCGGCGCTCAGGGCGCTGGAATCGGACCGTGCCAACGCCGTCGCCATCGTCGAACTCGCCTGCGCCACAGGGCACTACGAAGCCGCCTGGCAGCTGTGCGAGGCCTTGCGCGGCTTCTTCTACCGCCGCAAATACCACACCGACTGGATCGAGGTGTGCCGCCGGGGCGTGGACGCCGCCGAGCGGACGGGCGATCCGGTCGCCGTGGCGCGCATGCACTACGAGCTCGCTTTCGCGCTCGCCGACCGGGGCGAGGGTGACGACAGCGCCTCCGCCCGGGAGCACTACGAACACGCCTTGCGCGAGGCCGGGGTGGCCGGTCACGGGCGCACCGTCTCCTCGGCCCTGGAAGGCCTCGGACTGCTCGCCCTGCGCGCCGGCGACGTGTCCGCGGCTGCGGAACGTTTCGAGCGTGCCGCCGAAGCGCTGGAAGGCATCGACCACCCGCGGGGCAGGGCGCTGCTGACCTTTCATCTGGGACGTGCCCGCAGTGCCGAGCGCCGTCACCAGGAAGCGGCCGAACTGCTCCTGGACGCCCGCAGGTTGTTCGCCGAGCTGCCTGACGCCTTCAACGAGGCCAAGGCACTGTGGCACTACGCGCAAGCACGACGGCACGCCGACCGGTTGGACGAAGCGCTGGAACCGCTCGACACGTCAGTGGGCCTGTTGCGTCCGTGTGATGCCCCGAAGGAGCTGGCCGACGTACTGCTGCTGCGCGGTGATGTGCGAGCGGCACTGGGGGACCGCGAGGCGGCCGGAGGCGACTGGCGTGAGGCGGCCGCGCTGTACAAGAGCGTGGGTCATGCCGATCAGGAACAGGCCGCGCGCGACCGCTGATTCACCGGCTGATGGTGAGGACGGCCGACGGCAGACCGTCGACGACACTGACGCGTACGGAAAAAGCCGACCGACTGGTCAAAGTGGAATAGAGAGCCGATGCGGCCACCGAGAAGTCGTACGGCCAGGGCGGAGCACCGTCCTGCCACTGCGCGGTCAGCCGTCGCAGCCCGTCGCGCGTGAACGCCAGGCAGCCCGTTGCCCCTTGGGGGAAGGCGGCGAGCTCACAGCCCGGATGGCGTCGGAAGACCCGCCGGGCGGCGTCCTCCCACGATTCACCGGAGTGCAGCGAACGCGCGAGGATCACGTCGGCCGCGTGTGCCCAGCGCGGGTCGGGTTCGCCGTAGGCGGCCACCAGGTGAGGGTCGGGCAGGTGATGAGTGAGTGAGCCCTGGAGCTCGGCCGGGTAGCGCCGCAGGCGGCCGCCCCGCATGTCCACGTACACGGGTGCGGTGCCCGGCTGGCGGCGTTCGGACGGAAGCGGCAGGGGGAGGGCGACGGGGCGGGAGACTGCGGGATGCCGTGGTTCGTCGAGCTCCATCCGCTCGTAGTAGAGACTGCGCAGCAGCCCGGCCGCCTGGAGAGGGCGGGAGGTCACCAGGGCGCCGATCTCTGCGATGCGCTCGCGCTGCGGCCCGGACTGGGCTGCGGCGGCCCGCTGCAGCTGCCGTCCGAGCGGCTCGTGCGTGACACGCGGAAGTTCCCGGCCCAGCAGGTCCATGGGCGACCCGTCGGCCACCACGTCCTCGCCGAACGCGCCCAGCAGACCGGGCACGCCGAGTGCCGTCGCGTACAGGGTGAGCGAACCGTGGTCGCCGATGAAGGCGTCGGCTGCGGCGAGCGCTGCCTTCCAGACGTCGGTTTCGGGGGAGGGCAGGAGGAGCCCGGCGCGCAGGAACGGCGCGAACCACTCGTGAATCTGATGACCGCTGTGCGTGTACCAGGCGTTGGGATGGACGGCATAGAGCACGCGGTACTCGTCGGCGGGCAGTTCGGCGAGGGCCCGGCGGACGATCTCCAGGTCGGCGCGGTGTACTCCGAGGAGCGAGCGATCCTTCCACGTGGAGGTCAGTACGAGCAGCTTCTGGCCGGGGCGCACACCGAGGGCTGCGCGGTACTCGTCACGGAAGGGAACGCCGGCGAGCAACTGATCCATGCACGGGTCACCCGCGACGACGGAAAAGGGGACGGCCTCGGGGCAGCCGCGGCGCAGGCGTTCACGCTGCTCGTCGTGGGAGAGGACGATGGCGGAGGGAATCAACTCGCCATCATGCACGAGCCATTCGGCACCGAGACCGAAGGCTTCCGGTTTCCGGTTTCCGGTTTCCGGCTTCCGGCTTCCGGCTTCCGGCTTCCGGCTTCCGGCTTCCGGCTTCCGGCGCAAGTATTTATTGTATCCGGCGCCGTGCGGGGCGCCGACGAGCGGAGCGTTGAGCTGCTGAAGATCCCCGCCCCGGCTGCTGCTCACCGCGAGGTCGAACTTCTCGCGTTTCGCCTCTTCCCAGGATATGCAGGGGAGTTTGCGCTCGGTGAGGAATTCCTGCAGGCCCTCCGTGAATGCCGAGGATCCCGTGCAGGTGAAGAGAACCTGGACGCGTGTATCGCCCTCGAAGGGCTTCAGAAGGTCGAGCAGCCGGGTCGCTGACGTGACGTTGTGGATGACGCCGAGCACGGTGCGTTCCGGTGCGACGGTGGTCCAGTCGGCAGCGTCCTCCCGCAGCAGGATGTGTGACGGTCCCGCATCCGGCACGGCCTTCCTCCCTCACGGCTCCGGCCGCCCTCCGACGGCTCCGGCAGACGATACCCGGCGGCTCCGGCGCGCCACGCGTGCGCCTTTCCGCCGTGACGCGGACTACTGCCTCGGGACCGGCTCGTGAGCGGCGGGCGCCAGCAGTCACGCCTGGCGGTCGCCAGACGGGCGTGACGGGCGAATCGGATGTATCCGGGTGGGGACTCCCCGACGTTTGCGCGGACTTGGAGCTTCGGGGAGCGAAGTTTGGCCATGCCGATGCGTGGCTGAAATCTGACGGCTCAAAACTTGTTAGGCAAACCTTCCCTGTCCTAGGTTCTGGCGCATCACGCCGGGGGCGGGCGCCCCACGAGCCGCGTTCCCCAGGTGCGCGGCACCGTCCGTCACCGGCTGGATCCAGCTGTTCCGGGTGGAGCCGACCGGCCGAACCCTGCCCACTGCGGAGGTCCCCCACCATGCTCCGATCCCTCAGGCCCGTCGCCGCACTGTCTCTCACGACAGCCTGTCTCCTCGGACTGACCGCCTGCGGCGGTTCGTCCGGCGGCAGGGACGACAACAACGCCTCGTCGGCATCGAACAGCACGTCTCTCAAGGGTCAGACGGTCACCGTCTACAGCGGTCAGCACGAGCAGACCGTCAAGGCACTGGCCGCGGACTTCGAGAAGCGCACCGGTGTCAAGGTCGAGCTGCGCTCCGGTGACGAGGCCGAGCTAGCCAACCAGATCCTCCAGGAGGGCGCGGCCTCCCCGGCCGACGTCTTCTACGCCGAGAACCCGCCCGCACTGACCACCCTGGAGGAGAAAGGCCTGCTGGCTCCCGTGAAGCCGGACACCCTCAAGGCCGTCCCCGCGCAGGACAGTTCGCCCAAGGGCGACTGGGTCGGCATCTCCGCCCGCACCGCCGCCTTCCTCGCCGCAGAGGGCAAGCACGCCGACACTGCGCCCCCGTCCTCCGTACGTGACCTGGCCAAGCCGGAGTGGAAGGGACGCCTCGGTATCGCCCCCGGCGAGACCGACTTCGCGCCCGTCGTCACGCGCGTGATCAAGACCGACGGCGAGGGCGCGGCCAGGAAGTGGCTGGAAGGCCTGAAGGCCAACGCCAAGACCTACGACAGCAATGAGGATCTCTCCGCCGCCGTCAACAAGGGAGAGGTTGAAGGCGGCGTCATCGACCACTACTACTTCTACCGCCTGCGCGACGAGCAGACCGCCGCCAAGACCCACGCCAAACTGCACTACTTCGCCAAGGGCGACCCGGGCGCACTCGTCGACGTCTCGGGCGCGGCCCCCCTCAAGCACGGCAAGCACCCACAGGCCGCTCAGGCGTTTCTCGCCTACCTGGCCAGCGCACCCGCACAGAACGTGATCGCCGCCTCCGAGAGCTACGAGTACCCGCTCGTCCCGGGCGTCAAGGGCAAGAGCGAACTGCCTGCACTCGACACCATCGGCACCGTCGCGAACGTCGCCGACCTCGGTGACGGCAAGGAGGCCCTCAAGCTCCTCCAGGACACCGGTCTCCTGGCGTGAGCACCCTCCGTTCGCCCGGTGGTCCGTCGCCGCTGCTGCGGTGGCGGGCCGCCGGCCTGCTGCCCGTTGCCGCCTTCGCCGTCGTCGCCGCGGTGGTCTCGCCGCTCGCTTTCGTCGGCGTCCAGGCCGCCCAGGCGGGCTGGGAACAGGTCCACCGCCTGCTCGGCCGCCCGCTGATCGTCACCCTGCTGTGGAACACCGCCACGCTGGCCCTCGCGGTCACCTTCGCCACCGCCGTCCTCGGCTTCGGCGCGGCATATCTGGTGGAGCGCACCGACCTGCCGGGCCGCCGTTGGTGGACCGTCGCCCTCGCCCTCCCGCTCGCCGTGCCCGAGTTCGTCCGCGGCTACTCCTGGGTCTCGCTGACCGGTTCGGTCCGCGGCTACTGGGGAGCGGTGCTCGTGATGACCTGCTCGCTGTACCCCCTGGTCTTCCTCCCGGTCGCCGCGATTCTGCGGCGCGCCGACACCGCAGCCGAAGAGGTCTCCCGCAGCCTCGGACGGGGACCGTTCGCGACCCTCTGGCGCGTCACCCTGCCCCTCACCCGCCCCGCACTGGCCGGTGGTGCGCTCCTGGTGTCGCTCTATCTGCTCGGCGAGTACGGGGCGTTCGCGATGCTGCGGTTCACGACGTTCGCCACCGCCATCTTCAGCCAGTACAAGCTGGGCTTCGACGCGGCCTCGGCCGCACTGCTCACCCTGGTGCTCGTCGCCCTCGCCCTGCTGCTCGTCCTCCTGGAGGCGACCGCCGGGCGCCGCGGCCGCACCGTCCGCCGCGCCACCGCCGGCCGTCGCGCCGCCCCCGCCCGGCTCGGCCGCTGGACGTCGCCCGCCCTGGCGGCACTGACCGTGCTCGTCGCCACCGCGCTCGGCGTGCCGGTCTACGCCCTCGGCTACTGGCTGGTGCGCGGCAGCTCCACCACGCTCCCGCAGGCCTCGGTGTTCACCGCCGCGCTCACCACGCTCGGTTACGCCGCCGTGGCCGCCGTCGTCGCCACCGCGGCCGCGGTCCCTGTCGCGCTGTACGCCTGGCGGCGCGACAGCCGGCTCGCCCGGGCCGCCGAGAGCGCCGCCTACCTCACCCGGGCGCTGCCCGGCATCGCGGTCGCCCTCTCCGTCGTCTATTTGGTGATCCGCTACGCCCAGCCGCTCTACCAGCGGCCCCCGATGCTCGTCGCCGGGTACACGGTGCTCTACTTCCCGCTCGCCCTGACGGCCGTGCGGGCCGCCCTGGCCCAAGTGCCGCCCGGTGTCGAGGAAGTGGCCCGCTCGCTCGGCACCCGCCCGGTCGTGGTACTGGCCAGAATCACCCTGCCGCTCGTGCTGCCCGGCCTCGGCGCGGCGGCTGCCATGGTCGCCCTCACCGCCAGCACCGAACTGACCGCCACCCTGCTGCTTCGCCCGACCGGTACCGAGACCCTCGCCACCCGCTTCTGGACGTACACCAGCGGCCTCGCGTACGGAGCCGCAGCGCCGTACGCCGCACTGATGGTGGCCCTGTCCGTACCGCCCGTCCTCCTGCTCACCCGCCGCACGCTCGGCGCCGATCCCCGTACGGAGACAACGCGATGAGTGGCCTTTCCATCAAAGGGTTGTGTGCCGCACATGGCCGGAACGAGATCCTCGCCGGAGTCGACCTGACCGTGCAGGACGGGGCGCTGGCCTGTGTGCTCGGACCGTCCGGATGCGGCAAGAGCACCCTGCTGCGCGTCATAGCCGGTTTCCATCCGGCCACGGAGGGCGAAGTCGCCCTGGGCGGGCGGCTGCTGGACGACGGGCGGCGCAGGCTGCCCGCCGAGCATCGCAGGGTCGGTTATGTGCCGCAGGACGGTGCACTGTTCCCGCACCTGACCGTGGCCGGAAACATCGGCTTCGGCCTGCCGCGCGGCCGCCGCCGCGAGAAGGTCGCCGAACTCCTTGCCATGGTCGGCCTGGACGGCCTCGCCGGGCGCCACCCGCATCAGCTCTCCGGAGGCCAGCAGCAGCGCGTCGCCCTCGCCCGCGCTCTGGCGACCGGTCCCGAACTGCTGCTGCTGGACGAGCCCTTCAGTTGGAGATCGGTTCGGGGGC